>JBNMNW010000240.1:0-9273 GCA_051278165.1 Planctomycetota bacterium
CGGGATTGGGCGAACAGACTAACTGCCCGCCCCGTCTGAGGAGAAGTGATTCCGTGAGCCAACCGTTCCAACGCCCCTGGTCGCAGCGGAATTGCCCAGGATCGCGCCGCCGAGGCAGCCACTGAAACCCCGATATGGGCCGAGCGCCACCCCCAGACAATGTGAGGTATGGTGCCAGACATAGAAACAACGCATTCGATGACCCAGGCAACGCGATCGAATGCGTTGTTTCTGTGCCTTCTGTACCGCTACTTGCGGACGGCCTCGCGGATGGCTTCGCGTAGGTGGGGGATGCCGTGGCCGTTTTCGGCGCTGGCCCAGGCGACTTCGGAGAGCGTTAGTTTGCACTTGGCGGCTAACTCGCGCTGGCGCTTGTGGAGCTTGGACGGCTTGACCTTGTCGTACTTGGTGGCGACCACGACGTATTGCACGGCGCTGTCGCGCAGGAATTGCAGCATCTCTAGGTCGGACGCGGTTGGGCCGATTTCACCGTCGACCAGCAAGAACGTCAGGGCCAGCTTCTCGCGTCCCAACAGGTAGTTGGTCAGCATCGGCAGCCAGGTGGCGCGGGTCGCCTTGGAGACCTTGGCGTAGCCGTAGCCGGGGCAGTCGACCAGCGTCCCGCCGGTCTTATCGATGGCGAAGCAACCGAGTGCCCGGGTGCGGCCGGGCTTCTGCGAGACCGGGGCGAGGTTCTTCTTGCCGCCGATGGCGTTGAGCAGCGACGACTTGCCGACGTTCGAGCGGCCGATGAACACCACCTCTGCACGCGTCTCCGGCAACTCCTCAAAGTCGATCGCGGCGTCTACGAATTGCAGGATCAGCGGCTTGCTCATGGCGCGTGATTCTGACGCGTTGCGGCGCGAAGCCCTAGCAACTTCGCTGGCAACTAGCGCGGAGAGCCCTTCTTTGACTCTGCATTGAAGAAAGGCAGCGGCGTACTGGTGTCGGTTCGCAGGTCGAGAACTGCCACTGTCACGGTGCGGGGCAGCGCTTCGGCCGCTTGGCTGGTCAGGCACTTGTGGTCCTGCAGGTCCGCGAGCACGCGGTCGACGAATGCTCGGGGTTTCTGTCGTGCCCAGCACCCGCGTTGCTTGGCGATGTTGGTGGTGCCGATCTTGAGGCTGAGCCTTGGTGGCGGCGGATGCCCATTGGTCTTTGATGAGCGGCAGAAGGTTGTCGGCGGGCAGGCCGACATCCGACGCAGACTGCGCAGCCTCAGGTCGCCTTGCGCACGAACTCGGACTTCAGGCCCATCTGGCCGACGCCGTCGACCTTGCAGTCGATGTTGTGATCGCCGTCGACGAGGCGAATGTTGCGCACCTTGGTGCCGACCTTCACAACTTGCGACGAACCCTTCAACTTGAGGTCCTTGATGACGGTGACGTTGTCGCCGTTCTCCAGCACCGTGCCGTTCGAATCCTTGACGAGCTTCGCTTCTTCGGCGGCCTTCGCGTCGGCTTCACTCCACTCGTGCGCGCACTCGGGACAGGTGTAGATGTCTCGGTCTAGATAGGTGTAGGCCGACTCGCACTTCGGGCAGTTGGGTAAGTCACTCATAATTAGCTCTGACCCATCATGCATTCCGGACTGCTAGGTTCCAGCGTGCGAGGTGCTCCTGCACGGCTTCGTTGCTCATGCTTGGTTGGAACGAACGGTCTTCAGGCAGCGCCTTCTCGATTGCGATCTTCGACGACCACAGTCCGCAGCCGAGTCCCGCCAGCAGTGCCGCGCCGACCGCGGTGGTCTCGAGTATCTGTGGGCGCGTGATGGCGACGCCGAGCACATCGCTTTGGAACTGCATCAACAGGTTGTTTGCAGCGGCGCCGCCATCGACCTTGAGCACGCTGAGTGAACGTTCGGAGTCTCGTTCCATCGCGCGCAGGATGTCGACATTTTGCAGCGCGATGCCTTCGAGCGTCGCCCGCGCGAGGTGAGCCCGCGTGGTGCCACGCGTAAGTCCGGTGATGGTACCGCGGGCATTGGGGCGCCAGTGCGGTGCGCCTAGGCCTGCGAATGCGGGCACGACGACCACGCCGCCCGAATCCGGAACGCTGTTCGCTAGCGCCTCGATCTCGTCGGCGTTGTTGAAGAACTGCAGTTCGTCGCGCAACCACTGCACGGCTGCGCCTGCGATGAATGCCGAGCCTTCCAGCGCGTACGCCAGTTCGCCTGAAATCTGCCAGGCAACGGTGGTCACCAGTCCGTGTGTCGATGGCACCGCCACCGAACCCGTGTTCATCAACAAGAACGCACCCGTGCCGTAGGTGCATTTGGCGTCGCCAGCGGCAAAGCACGCTTGGCCAAACAATGCGGCCTGTTGGTCGCCGGCCATGCCGCTGATTGGCAGGCCATCCGGCAGCTTGGTAAGGCCTTCAAGCTTGCCGAACTCACCAGCGCTCGGTGCGACTTCAGGGAGCACGGCCCGCGGGATGCGGAACTGTTCAAGCAGCGCGTCCGACCAAGCCATCTTGTGGATGTCGAACAGCAGCGTGCGTGATGCATTGCTGACGTCGGTGACGTGACGTTTGCCGTTGGTGAGCTGCCAGACCAGGTAGCAGTCGATGGTGCCAAATGCGAGTTCGCCGCGTTCGGCCCGCTTTCGCAGGTCACCTTGGTCGAGAATCCATGCGAGCTTGGTCGCCGAGAAGTATGGATCGATTGGCAAGCCAGTGGCCGCGCGCACGGCGTCTTGTTGGCCGGCGGCGATCAGTTCTTGGCAGACATCGCTTGTCCGGCGGTCTTGCCAAACGATGGCGTTGTAGACTGGTTCGCCCGTCTTGCGATCCCACAGCACGACGGTCTCGCGTTGGTTGGTGATGCCAACCGCCGCGAGGTCGCTAGTCGCAACGGCACTCTGCTGCAGTGCGGCCCGCAGCGCTTCGAACACCGAGTCCATGATCGCGCGCGGTTCGTGTTCCACCCAACCTGGCTGTGGGTAGATCTGCGCGAACTCGCAGTAGCCACGTCCCCTGATGCTGAGTTGCTCGTCGAGAATCAGCACGGTGGTTCCGGTCGTGCCCTGATCGATCGCGAGGATGTGCTGCATGCTGGCAGCAACGATAGCAGCATTGCGCCGGTATTCGCTCGAACTGGCGCGGCCCTTGCGGCACAAGTAGACCATGAAGCATTGGGTAGCTTGGCTTCGCGGCATCAACGTTGGCGCGGCGGGCAAAGGCCGAAAGAGCGTGCCGATGGCCGAGCTTCGGCAGCTTGCAGAAGCGCTTGGCTGGAAGGAATCGCAGACCTATATCCAGAGCGGCAACCTCATCTTTGCTGCAAGTGGCACGGCTAGTTCGCTGCAGACGGAGCTTGAGAAGGCGATCCGCGATCACTTCAGCTTTGACGTGCCGGTTGTAGTTTGCGCGCTCGCCGACATGGAGAAGGCGCTCGCAGCGTGCCCTTATGCGGACGAAGCAGAAGAGCGCCCCAACCTCGTGCACATCGGCTTCACGACCAGCAAACTCGGCAAGGACGTCGTCGCGGAACTCGAGCCCTACTGCAAGAACGGCGAGCGCGTCGCCGTGCAGGGCAAGTTCTTGTGGTCCGATTGCCCGAATGGTGTCGGGCGTTCGAAGTTGACGCCCGCGGTGCTAGATCGTGCGGTTGGGGCGAGTGTTACGATGCGCAACGTCAAGACGTTGCGGGCCGTCGTAGCGATGCAGCCGTAGCCGTGTCAGGCAGGTTCGGCGAGCTGCCGCGGCTTGATGCGCGACAGATGGTTGCCGTTAGCGCGTAAGCGCTCGCAGGCAGCGCCGCGGCCCTGCTAGTCGGCTAGCCCTTGAGGAACTTGTTGCTCGAGACCCACTCTTTCCAAGCATCTTCGAGCCTGGTCCACTCGGCGTCATCAAACTCGCGGAACGCGATCTTGACCGCCTCCGCGGCGTCGCCCTTGATCAGCACGACGCGGCGATACATCTCGAGGATCTCACCCCACTTCGGGTTCCAGTCCTTAGAGTCCTCGCCGCGGCGCAGGAAGTCGATCATCGAGAACGCCTGCGCGTAGTAGTAGGCCGCTTCGGCGGTGTAGAAGCGGCGCATGCCCCACGTGACGATCTCCTTGAACGGCACGAAGTCGCCCTTGCGGACCATCTGCTTGCAGGACGAGTAGCGCATGTCCGAGCCCGTGTACTTCCAACCGCTCGAACCCCAGCGGTGGCTACCGAAGTAGTCGCCGTGGCCTTCGTCGAACCAGCGCTGCAGCGTGGCGCGCTTCGGCGACTCCGGTGGGTGGAAGTAGAGGTCGGCGAATTGGTGCCAGCCTTCGTGGTAGGTGACGGTCTCGGTCGCGCCCTTACCCATCATCTTGTCACCGCCGAGGAACACGACGAGTTCCTTGCTTGCCGGTGAATACCAGCCAACGACGCCGCCGCTCGTGCCGCCGTACTTTTGGAACTGTTCGTAGGTCGCGCACAGACGGAACACCGAGTAGGGCACCTCACCCTTCTGGTTCTTCTTGGCGGTGACTTCGGCGGCTGTCGGCTCGCCGTCCTTCTTGACGGTTGGCCCTGTGATCGGTCCCTTGCCATCGGGGATTGACGACGGGTCCGGCATGATCGCCTTCGTGCCCGTTGCGTCGAGCGGGTAGCTCTCAATGTAGAGCTTGCGCATCTTCTCCAGGCGTTCGCTGTAGTAGATCGCCTGCTTCTTCGACTTGTTGCGCGTGTCCGGCTTCTCGAAGTCCCACGAGTAGAAGACGCAGTAGTTGGGTTGCGTGAAGTAGTCCCAACCCGACAGTCCAGCGATGTTGGCCTTGGCCTTGGCGAGCGCCGCCTTGCGTGCGGGAGTGTCGGCGAACTCGTCGCGCTTGTCGTCCTCGTCAGTCTCGGTCTCCTCGCACTCGTCGCCGCTCTTGATCATCTTTTTGATGATGTTGTTCCACTTGCTCTTCGGCTTCTTCGACTTCTTCGTCTCGAGCGGCATCTCAATCACGAGTGCCGCTTGCGTGTCTTCGAAGTCATAGACCGCGGCTTCGCAGTACATCGTGCTGGGGGCGCTTTGCATCCACTCTTGCGGCTTGGTGAAGATCCAATGCTCGTAGTCGAGCTTGCCGTTCTTGCCACGGACCTTCTTGCCCGCTTGCTGGATCTCGATGTCTTCTTCGCCTTCGAGCCATTCCTTGAAGCTCTTGTGCTTTGGTTTCCCGCCAAAGCCAGCGAGCAGCTTGCGATACTGCTCTTCCATGCCCTTCGGGACACCTGCGGGCAGTTTGATGTCCTCTGGCTTGATGTCCTTCTTGGCGAACGTGTAGACGTCGCAGCTCCACGGATACTGCCCACGCACGTAGTCCTGGATGTCCTTCGGCTGAAGGCGCGCGCGCTTGTAGACGGCCGAGCTGCCAAGCTTCATCGGCAGTCGTTCGAGCCGGTTGGGGGCCGAGAACTGGATGCCACAGTCCGGCACCATCTCGATGCGCCACTTCTGTGCCGGTGCAACGGTTGCTAACAAGAGAGCGGCGGCCGCGAAGAGGACGTGCCGGTAGCGCGCCCGAATGGTGACTCGATCCTTATCCATACGCGCAACAGACTAGCGTCTGAGGCGTTTCATTGCCGAGGTGCTTTTCCACGGTTCGAACCAGTGACAATCATCTGGCCGGCTGTCGACCCCTCAGGGTCGTGGCGCGGCGGTGTCATAGGCGCGTTCCGGTCGAGCCTTGCTCCGCAGAACTCAGGTCCAGTCAATTGGTTGGGGCGTTGGCCTTAACCCTGTTTGGGGCGGTGGCTGTTGCCCGCTGCCATTGACAAGGCGTTCGCGAGCAGCACGTCTGAGCCGCGGTTGTTGCGGATCAACGGCGTTTCGTTCGGTTTCGCCGCCGCGGCCGCGTTCGGGTTTGACCACGTTGGCGAGCACGTGAATTGCGTAAGGTGAGCCGCCGACACCATGCAACCGTTTCACTTAGCGTTTCCCGTTCACGATCTCGCGGCCGCGCGCCAGTTCTACGGCGAACTGTTGGGGTGCTCCGAAGGGCGTTCGTCGGACCAATGGATTGACTTCAATCTGTATGGTCACCAAATCGTGGCGCACTTAGTTGCGACAAGGACTAGCGACCCGGTTGCTCGCAACCAAGTCGATCAGGATGCGGTGCCGGTGCCACACTTCGGTGTGGTCTTGCAGATGTCGGATTGGCACGTGCTCGCTGATCGATTGACGTCGAGCGGGGTCGAGTTCGTGATCGAGCCGAAGGTGCGCTTCGCCGGCCAAGTTGGCGAGCAGGCGACGATGTTCTTATTGGACCCGTCGGGCAACGCCTTGGAGTTTAAGGCGTTGGCCGATCCGTCGCGATTGTTCGCCAAGTAGTTGGCGCGTGCTACTTCTTCCAGAGACTGCGATGACGGGCAGAATCGAGTTCGAGGTGCAGGATCTCGGGGCGGGCGTAGTGGCCCGAGATGTCGAAGTTGTGGCGTTCCCGTCGCACGAACGCGGCGTCGAGTTCGGCGACTAATAGCTCTTCGCGGCCGACGACGGGTTCGATGACCCAGCTCGCATCAGGCGCGGCGATGCACGAACCACCGTTGCCCGACACCTCGGGCAGTGCTGTGCGAAGCTCGTCGGCATGCGGCACGCTGTCAGGGATGTCTTCGCGACGCATCAAGCTGGCCACCGACAAAACGTAGCTGCGGCCTTCGCGCGCGATGAAGCGGGTGATCTCTTCGGTGTTGTGCTTGTTGCCGGGCCAGGTGGCGATGTGCAGATCTTCACCTTGGGCATGCAGGG
Source organism: Planctomycetota bacterium (assembly GCA_051278165.1). Classification (GTDB taxonomy): domain Bacteria; phylum Planctomycetota; class UBA1135; order UBA1135; family UBA2386. The sequence goes on from JBNMNW010000240.1 coordinate 6,715, forward strand.
CGGCGCGCGGCAGCGGCATCCAGTTCTCCCAGCAGTTTAGCGCACCCATGTGGAACGGCGGCACCGAGTGCACCTGCAGGCCGTGGCCATCGCCGGGCGCCCAGACCAGCCGTTCTTCGTGCGTTGGCACTAGCTTGCGGTGGGTTGGCTGGATCACGCCGTCCTGAGTGATCTTGACCATCGAGCAGTAGAGCGAATGGCCGCCGCGGTCGAGGGTGCGCTCCATGCAGCCGAGCACGATCGCCATGTTGTTTTCACCGGCAAGCTCCGCCAGTTCTTCGAAGTGCTTGTGCGGGTCGCAGCTCTGGTCGGAGTAGTGAGCGAACAGCTCTTTCTGGCGCAGGTCGTCGAAGCGCGCGCCGTCGGTGTGTTCGATCCACCATGGATAACCCGGCACCAGCGCCTCACCGAAGGCAACCAAGTCGGCGCCCGCCTCAGCGGCGCGCGTTGCCCATTCGACCACCTTGTCGATCGTGCGATCGCGATCGAGCCAAACCGGCGCGATCTGCGCCAGCGCCACGGTGAGCTTGTCGGTCATCCCTGCAGGATAGGTGCGGTGCCAGGCACAGAAACAACCTATTCGGCTCACGTGCAGCAGGCCGAATAGGTTGTTTCTGTGCTTGGGTGCGCACCGCAGGTTTGCATGCGGTGGGGGCATCGCGTGAAGTTGGGGTATGCGTAAGCCGCTGTATCTTCACATTGGGCACCCGAAGGCTGCTAGTACGGCAATTCAGAACGCCTTGGAGCAGAACATCGATGTGCTGCGTGCCCAGGGGTTCTTGGTGGCTGACTCGAACTTCGACTTCTTGACGGAGGGGCGACTCGACGGCGCGCCGGTGCACTACGTCGCCGACATGTGCGAACGGAAAGAGGAGGGGCTCAAGGAAGCGGTGCTGAAGTTTCACGAGTTGGGTAGCCGGCTCGGAGATCGCTTCCACAAGGTCATCGTGTCGTCCGAGAGTTTGTGCATCCCCGAAGCGGAGTATCTGGCCCGCGCCCTGCGGCACGAGTTTGAGATCCACGTCGTCTACTACGTCCGCCGTCAGGATGAGTGGCTGATCTCGGCGTGGAATCAGTGGGGCTGTCAGGGGGGCGAGACCCTGGAGCAGTTTTGCGAGAGCCTGGTCGACATGCCATTCCCGAACTTCTTCAAGGTCGCGAGTCGTTGGCAGTCGACGGCGGACACCATGCACGTCAAGCCGCTGCATGCGTCGGCGCTAGTCGGTGGTGACGTGCTGACGGACTTCTTCGCTGCGATTGGCGCGAACGTCGAGCGCAAGGATCGCAGTCCAGCCAATGCATCGATGGACCTAGCGCTGCTAGAGGTGTTTGCCAGCAGTCAGTTCTTGTTCGCGTCGGTTCACGACAAGCGCATCGTTGATTGGTTGCGAGCAGCGCTGCCGGCCGACTACCCAATGGAGAAGCCGGCGCTCGGTGCGGACTTGCTCGCGCGAATCCGTGACCGCTTTGAGGATTCGAACCGCGAACTACACCAAATGTTCTTCGCCGATACCGACTACGAAGTGGTGTTTGGACCGCGCCAGGACGAGCAAAGTCGTCTTGAGCAAAATGCGCAGCAAAGCACGTCAGAGGCCGAGATGGACCGAATGCGCCGCGTCATCGGGCTGCAGTTCGACCTGCTGCAAAGCATGCACGAGCGCCTCAAGAAGCTCGAAGGCTAACTGTGTTGCTGCGGTGTGATGTTGCTGCTGTGTGATGTTGGTACTGTGTGATGTTGGTACTGTGCCAGGCACAGTACCAACACATTCGTTGTCTACGCTTCGACCTGCGAGACGATCTTCTTTTTCTTCTTGGTGCTCTTGTCGACGCCGAACTTGTCGGTCACCGGCGTGTCGATGTGCTCATACATCATGTTGCGGCGCTGCGGCACGTAGCCGGCGTCCTTGATGTGGCGTTCGATTTCGGGGATCGACGTCGGGTGCGCGCAGCCAGCGGAGCTGACGACGTTCTCTTCGAGCATCGCCGAGCCGAAGTCGTCGGCGCCCATCGAGAGCCCGATCTGGCACGTCTTCATGCCTTGCGTGACGAAGCTCGACTGGATGTGCGGCACGTTTTGCAGGTAGATGCGCGCCATGCTGAGCGTGCGCAGGTATTCGGCAACGGTGGCCTTCTTGCCGCCGCGGTTGGCCAAGAACTCTTCGCCCTTCTCGGTGTTGTCCGGCTGGAACGTCCACGGGATGAACGCAGTGAACACGTTGGTCTCGTCCTGCAGCTCACGAATGCGCGTCATGTGCTCGATGCGATCGGCGTCGCTCTCGACGTGGCCGAACATCATTGTCGCGGTGCCCTTGCCGCCCATGCGACCCCATTGCCGCATGACCTCAAGCCACTCCTCGGACGTCGCCTTCTTCGGAGCGATGATCTTGCGAACACTCTCGACAAGGATCTCGGCGCCGCCGCCAGGAATCGATTGCAGGCCAGCAGCCAACAGGTCTTTGAGCACGTCTTGCACGGGCCGCTTTTCCATCTTGGCGACGTGCGTGATTTCCGGCGGGCTCATGCCGTGGATCCAAACCTGCGGGTAGCGCTTCTTCAGGT
>JBNMNW010000241.1:0-9227 GCA_051278165.1 Planctomycetota bacterium
CCATGCGCCCGGGGTGCCCATAGTAGCTAACGAGCCGACGATTTCAGATTCTTTGTCCGGTCCGCGTCCGCACGGGACGTGATCCATGGAGTGGGCATGGCGTCCATCGCTGGTGACGCTTGATTTTGGCTTCATCTCACCTCACTCGGGCGTTGGTGCACGAATCGGAATGACGGTCACGCAGGCTGCCGATATGGGGTTTCTCCGACCCCGTACCGAGCCATGCCGAGCACCAAGTTCCGCGTTCATCCCAAATACAAGACGAAGTATTGGGTGAGCAACTGGTCGGAGTACGACCGAGCGTTGATCGAGCGCGGCAATCTCGCGATCTGGTTGACGCCGGATGCGATTGGCAAGTGGAATGCCAAGCCGACGCGACGTCGTGGAGGGCAGCCCAATTACTCGGATCTGGCTATCGAAACGGCGCTCACCTTGCGGCTGCTGTTCCAGCTACCACCAGCAGGCCCGCGCCGAGAACACGTTCATGCGCTACAAGGGGATCCTTGGCGATCGCTTGCATACGCGTGACGGGGATGCGCAGGTCGTTGAGGCTCGGATCGCCTGCAACATCCTCAATCGAATGACCGAACTTGGAATGCCGGCTTCGTACGCGGTCCGGATGTGAATTCGAGTTCTTCTGGCCGCGGTCTTGCCGACTTTGGCTTTGTGCACCAACGCCCCAACGTCGCGTGCTTGCTCGACGCCGGCGATGACGATGGCCAATCGTGGTTCGCCATGGGGTATGTGCCGGGCCAACCGCTGAGCGACGATTACCGCGAGCACCGCTTGTCACTTGAGCAACGGCTACGCTTGTTTGCTCAGGTTTGTGACGGCGTGCAGCAAGCACACATGAAGGGTATCCTGCACCGCGATTTGAATCCCGGCAACACGAGAGCCATTCCGATGACCGAACAGACTTCTCCCAGCACGCGCGTCGACCAGATCGCCGACGGCATCCACCGCATCAGCACCGCGATTCCACCGGCCCTCGTACCCGGCGGCTTCACGTTCAACCAGTTCCTGATCGACGATGACGAGCCACTGCTGTTCCACACCGGACCGCGCAAGCTGTTCCCGCTGATCCGCGACGCCATCGCCACAGTGATGCCGGTCGCTCGCCTGCGGCACATCGCGTTCTCGCACTTCGAAGCCGACGAGTGCGGCGCACTCAACGAGTTCCTGGCGGCAGCACCAGGTGCCAGTCCGCTGTGCAGCCGCATTGGCGCAATGACGTCGGTCGCCGACATCGCCGATCGCGAGCCGCGCGCGATCGGCGACGGAGAACAAATCTCGCTGGGCCGCCACACCCTACGCTGGCTTGACACGCCGCATATGCCACACGGATGGGACTGCGGGTTCCTGTTCGAGGCAACCACTCGCACTCTGTTGTGTGGCGACTTGTTCACCCAGGGCGGAGATCAACATCTGCCGGTAACCGAACAGGACATCCTCGCGCCGTCCTTGGCGGCGCACGAAGTGTTCGACTACTACGCGAACAGCCGGGACGCCGAGAAGCAATTCGCGAAACTGATCGCCACCAAGCCACAGTTGCTCGCCTGCATGCACGGTTCGTCGTGGCGCGGCGATGGAGCCGATCTGTTGCGCGCTCTCGCCAATGCCCTCGCGTAGCGAGCGCAAGGCCTGGCACGTCGTGGGGGGCGCTGCAGCATGCACTGCAGCGCCAGCATGGCTTCGATGAGCCTCGGCCAAGAGAGCTAGGTGCCGATCGTCAGCAGCACGCCGTTTGAGGTGATGAACCCGAAGCTGTTGAGCGTCGGAGCCAACACCGCGCTCTGGGCCGCGAGTTCAAAGCCAATCAGGTTTAGCTGGCTAGGAATCGGCAGCACATGGCTCGCCTGGCCGCCGGAGATCGCCATCGCCTGCAGCGAGTCGAGGTTGGTGTAGGCGTGGCATCCCGGCATGCCGAGGAAGGTCAAGTCGATGCCAGGATCAATGGCGGTCAGGCTGAGCAACTGGATTGCCAGGATCCCAGCGGCAGGGACGTCCGTCGTGGTCAATACGCAGCTGCTGCTAAGCGTTGGCATGGTCGAGGTGAGGATCATTGGGTCGCCGTTGGCAGGACTGGTCTGGAACGTGCCCGGAAGCTGCAGCGAGATGTCGGTTGCGCCGGCGTTGTTGTCGTTCGTGCCGCTTGCGTATCCGACCAGCCATTCGTCACCGGAGGCGAAGATCGACTGCCAGACATAGGTCACGTCGTGTGTCGCCAGGTTGAACTGCAGTTGCCAGGTATTGGCATTGGACGTGCCGTAGCTGAAGACACCATCCCACGTCACGTAGGCGATCACACCCGCTTGTTCGAACTTCACGGCGCCGCCCGTGGGCACGTCGAAGTCGTGCCACGAACCCCAGCGCGCAGCTGCGGAATCGAGCCATTCGTTGACGGTCGGGGTGTAGTCCAGGCCGTTGCCAGGCCCAGCCGAGACGAAGCCGTTGGAGCAGACGACGAGGCTGGAAGTCGTTCCGCCTGGATAGGCGAACGTGCCCGTCAGGTTGACGGTGGCATCGTCGTCGAGGCCGAGGCCCAGATCGGTCGCGCCAGCACTTGGCGGCACGAACGTTCCTCCTGCTTGCACCGTGTAGTAGCTGCCGTTGTTGACCAGCGTCATCGCCATGCCGTTCAGGTCGATCCCGTTGCCTGACGTGAACTCGTAGAAGGCCTTGGAAGTCGTTCCACAGCCGGTTCCGTAGGACGTGCTGCTTGCGGAAGCGACGCTGCCGATCTCGAGTGAGAAACTGCCGGTGGCGCCTTGGTAGCCGCCGACGCGGATCAGGTAGGTGCCGGCGAGCACGTTCTCGGTGATCCGGGATCGTAAGGAGCAGGCATCGTCGTTGCAGGCGATGAGCACCGGGTTGCCACACGTGCCACTGTAGAGTTCGAGCATCGTGTCCCACGAAGCGTGGCCACAAGTCGTCACGTCAAGAGTGACTGGCGCGCTGGTCGTGTAGCTGAACCAGACATCGTTGCTGCCAGTGGCGCACCACCACGAGGTGCCCGATGGGGCGGCATACTCGCTGCTGAACGGGCCGTTGATGCCGTTCGTAACCGCGATAGCGTTCGAACAGTTGTCGTTAGTGGGTGGCGTCGGATAGGGCAGCGCATGGTAGGCGCACGCGGAGATCAGCGCTTGGAAGTGCGGGGTTCCGTTGGCCAAGTTGCCGTCGTCATCGTCTGCGATGAAGGCCTCGCGAACGGCATCGACCTGGTTGGTGGCGTCGGCAACGATCGAACCGATCACGACGTCGTTGCTGATGCTGATGGCGGTGGCACGCGGCATCACCTGGGCCAGCAGTTCGCGGAACTTCCAGGCAAAGCCCATGAAGACTTCGCCAGCGTCGTGAACCGGAGTTGTTGGCGTCAGGCTGGTATACAGGCGTTGGTTGTAGCCATTGCGCAGGGAGAAGCCGCTGGTGTTGTAGTTCAACCCGATGCGCGCATCGTCGAGCACCATCATGGAGATGATGTCGCCCCAAGCCTCGCTCAAGCCGTTGCCGGGCTGATTCGCGATGCCACCGTAGCGGTTGTCAAGCTCATGGCCCCACTCGTGCAAGATCATGCTTGAGAACGACGCGTTAGTGCAGGAGGAGCCACCGTCAGCCATGTCGAACGAGTTCGTGCTCGCCTCATACGACGAACTGCCGCAGCCGGCGAAGTAGTTGACCTGGAGCAGGACACCGTCGGCGGCATTGAGCTGCGCTGTATTGCCAAGGATGTTTCGGCAGTACTCGTTGGCGTGATCGACCCAGTAGGAAGCCGAATTGTGTGCGTTCTCTTGGTCGTTAAAGAACAAGGGGCCGCCGTAGTTGAAGGTCACGTCGTTCCCCGCAAACAGCGGATACGACATGATGGGTTCGGATCCGCCGCCAATCGACAGGTGGTGACGACCACGAAACCGGTTGAGAGAGAGGATCGCGAGTGAGGGAACAGTGATCGTGAACTGCCCGTTCTCGTCCGTTACCTGTTCAGGAAAGCCACTGACGGCGACCTTGATTCCTGGCAGTGGATGGAGCGTGGGCAGGCCGTAACCGACGCCGCGTTGTTGCCAGCCATTGATGGTAACCGTGGAGTGGGAGGGCAGAGCTGTCGCACTCGTCGTGCCAGGCACCGAGTGCGGTTGCGTTATCACCGTGACGCCGGGTTGTGGCCCTGCTGGCAGGGTAGTGTCCGTGTCTTCAGCGGCATCGACCGGAGGCTTAGCACACAGGTGCCGATCCTCGACGAAGTGCAGAACGGCGCCGGAGTGTGCGTCGATGTAGTAGCGACCGACGCGACCGAAGTCCTTCTCGCGGTTGTTGATGGCAACCTCCCAGGCGAGTGCTGGCTGGACCAGCTTGCGCGACTGCACGTCTCCCCAAATTACGAGACGTGGCGCGGTTTCGGCAGCATTGTAGTTGCGACCAGCATGCGTCGCGGTGACCGACTGCCACGCGATTGCGGTTGCGGTTTCGGCCAACAGCGTCGGCACCGCTTGGAACTCCGGCGCGATCTGCATTGCCGTGCTACCGAACATCGCGACGCGACCAACTTCGTGGATACGAACGTCGGCGCGGCCGCCGATCACTGCGAGGCTGCGGAAGTACTGGTCGTAGACGAACGACCACGTGCGCCCCATGCGACCGCCGATGACCTCACGGAACTCAGACGTTCCGAGACTTAGCAATTCGGCGCGATCGCGCAGCAGCATGTTCGCGTGCCGGCGGGCTTCTTCGAGCGAGTTCTCACGCCAGTCTTTGAGTGGCAGTCCAGGTCCCCAGATTGCTTTCGGCGTGCCGGTTGCCGGGTTCACGTCGACGAGCCAGTCACCGCCGACTTGTTCGACGAAGTTGCTCCAAGGACGAGACTGCCGGAACGCGACTTCTTGCTGCTGCGCAGGCGTCGGGCCCTTCTGGGCGGCTAGAGGTGCCGCGAGCGTGGCGGCGAGAGCGATTGCTAGGAGGTGCGATTTCATGGAAAGTTCGTGGTTTAGGAGCGCGGCAGATGGCTGGGTCCTGCGTGCGCGAGCTGTACACAAGCTCCAAGAGGTGCGGCCGCGGTGACGTTCCCCATATTCTTCAGGAATCCGATCGCCTGGTTAGGTCATTCAAGCTGCGGCTCGGAGCCCCCTAACCTCACTCAGCCACCGTCCGCGGCACAACCGTTGTGTTGGAGACTCGCAGCCGGTGCCAACACCCCATGGTAGGTCACCAAATGCCGACGCGGTCTCGGCACCAAAATCACATCTTGCTATCGCTGGTTCTACTGATCGCGGAAGACGGATAGCCGGTTCTTCTTCAGTACGATCAGGGCGTTGCGAACCAGTTGCTGGTTGCGATGCATCACACTCAGGTGCTTGGGGTCGGCGAAGTCGAGGCCGTGGCGCACGAGCAGTTGTTGGATTTCGTCTTGATACTGAACGTAGAACTCTGGCATATCGGTGCCGGGGGCGGCTTGTTGCAGTAGCGCGATCAGTTCGGGGTCGGCGAACGCCGGCAGCAACACGTTGATGTCACTGGGAATCGCATCTTGTTGTGCGACGAAGTGATCTCGCGCGGCTTGGCGGAGTGCGCATTGAGTGCGGGCGGTGTCTAGCGTACACAGTCCGTGCCACATTACGGCCGTGTAGATCAGCGCTAAGCATGCCGTGCGTAATTGCGAGTTCAGGCGAGCGCCTGCTAGCAGGATCGAGAGGCCGATCCACATGGGCGTCGCGTAGGACATGTATCGCGAAGCGCGCGAGTCATCGGTTGCATTTTCGATGCGGCCGATCGCCGTGATCCCGGCGGCGCCGAGCGAGAACAGTAGTAGCGCGATGAGGAACGGTTTGGCGCGCGTTGCGTTGGATCGGATCAGTAGAGCGGCAAACGCCAGGCAGGCGATCGCACCGCAGATGCTTGAAGCGAGCGGGGACTGCCCCGCAACCGGCGATCCTAGGTAGGCGAAGACGTAGCTGAGGGCCTCAACTGGGGCTTGCAGCACACCCATGGCGTTCGCGTGCGTCTCGAGCAGGCTGTACGCGTTGGCGGCGACGAGCGCAGCGAACACCGTCCAAATGGTGAGCGGACGCGCGGCGTTTCGTAAACAGCCGTGGCTGATCACGATGCCGACGATGCCGATGGGCCAGACGAGATTGCCTTGGAACTGCGAACAGCTGGCGATGATGCCGGCTGTGATTGCTGCGATCAGGCGCATGCCCGTTGGATTCGTGGTGCAGATCAGGTGCAGGCTGGTCAGGCTCGCGAGCACGCAAAGCAACGACGAAATCTGTAGTCCCCACAGCCAGTTTTGATGCTGCGTGATCGAGAGCGCGAGCAACGCAACGGTTGGCAGGACGAGAACGGATCCGCCGGGGTGTTCGCGTTGCGCGAGCATCGTGCGCCTCGCAAAAACGATGAGGATGCCGAGGCCAATCAAGCCGTTCACGAGGAGTTCGGCACGGCAGTTCCAATCGGTCCACGAGGCCAGAGTCAACATGATCGCCATTGGCACGGGCATCCAGTGCTCGTGATGCGGTGTGATCAGGTCGTTCCATTGGATGCCGTCGCCGCATGCGCGTTCGATTCGCGGCACCAGAGCCCATTGATCGCCAAGGGGAATGTCGATGCCATAGCACGCAATCAGGCTGGCGAGCGCTGCGATCGGCAGCACGGTCAGGATGACATACAGGCATGTGCGAACTCGAAATTCCATGGTGGATCGTGCCGCACGATACCCAATCCGTCCGGCATGGCGAGTGTCGCTGAGGCAAGGTTTTGCCGCGAGTGCAGGCCCCGGTCGGAGTGCTCCATGTCATTGGTGGTGTGCCATGGAGCAAAGTGGGGATGGACTTGCTCGGTGTGCAGTGCGTGTGTTTGCTTGCGGAACTCGCTCGCCTGAGCCGAGCAGTGCGGAATAGGGCGTTGGTACATAGACCCAACTCACGGCAGATCGCTCTCGCGAACGCCCCGATTCACATTCTAACCGCGTACGAAGCCGGCATTCCGAGTTCGGTCATTCGGTTGAGGATGTTGCATGCAAGTCGAGCCTCGACCGACTGCCCATCCGCGTCACGCGCATGCAGCCGATCATCAAGGATCCTCTTGTAGCGCATGAACGTGTTCTCGGCACGAGACTGCCGATGATAGCCAGACTCCCTCTTCCACTGGCGCCGCCCGACCTTGCGAATGCGCCTGACAACCCGATCTCGCGCACGGCATCCGCGGCCTCCCGTTTGCGCGGTCTTGATCGGCGGAACGACCTTCACGCCGCGACTGATTGCAGCGTCGTACAGCGCGCGGCTGTCGTAGGCACCGTCGCCGATGACTCTACGGACCTTGCCTGGCACGCTATCGACGAAGTGCACGCCAACGTTGCCGTCATCAACACTCGCAGGCCGACGATCACGCCATCGCCGTCGACACCGAAGTGCAGCTTCTTCCAACCACGAATGCCCTTGCCGCCGTGTTTAGCCGCAGCCCACTTGCCTTCGCCGAAAATGGCAAGCCCGCAGTGTCCGGAGAGTCGACCGAGCCTATTCGGGCGCGAATTGGTCGGTCCGAGTGCGTCGATGACCAATGAGTAGTCGGCTGTTTGGGCTGAGCACGCAGACTGGTGGCGCGATTCGTATCGGCAACCAGCTTTGTCCGCGAGGACTAGGCCGTCAGTGCGAGCGACGGTAGCTATGAAGCAATCCGCCGAGTCACTCATCTACGACCACCTTGTCGCCATTCGGTGGTTCCTCGTGGGTGGGGGTGATCAGGTTGTTGTCGAGACCTTGGTTCGGACGCTGTTCGTGATAGTGAGCAACGAATTCGCTGAGCGCACACCGCAGATGCCCCGCGCCGAACAGGATCAGCTTGCACAGGCACTCTTGCTTGACGGTTTGCACCCATCGCTCGGCGAACGCATGCATGTTAGGTGCCTGGATCGCGGTGCGCACGACTTGCACGCCGGCGTCTTCGAGGATGCTGCAGAACTGCTTCGTGAATAGCACGTCGTTGTCGACCACCAAGAAGTCCATGTCTCGCAAGAAGCCGTCGACGCTGTCTGTGAGGTTGCGCGCGACTTGGGCCATGAACTCCCCGTTCGGGTGCGGCGTGATCCCGGCAATGTGAACGGCTCGCGTTGCGTGGTGAATCACGAACAGTACGTAGTGCGTGACGAGCCCACGTTTGGTCCACACGTCTACGGTGAAGAAGTCGGCGGCAGCGATGACGTCTGCATGCGACTTGAGGAACGTCGACCACGAAGTCGGCCGATCAGGGCTTGGCGCAATGCCGTATTCTTCAGCGTCGTGGCGATGGTTGTCTTCGCCACGCGATGCCCGACCTTCTTCAGTTCACCGCGGATTCGGAGGTAGCCCCAGCCAGCGTTCTCGGTTGCCATGCGAACGATTAGTTCACGGATGGCCTTCATGAGTCCGGGGCGCCCAACACGGTTCTTGTGCGGGTAGGTGTGGTGCTCCGCGATCAGCCTGCGGTGCCATCTCAGGATCGTGTCCGGCGTGACGATCGTCGCGACCTTGTCAAGCAGGCGCCGACCGAGTGGCTTGCCCTTAGCCGCGAGACGCCGTCGTTGGTCGTCAGTCAGGTGCAACCGCTTCTTGCCTTGGAGTTCGCGGCAGACGCGGTTCTCTTCGGGCAGGTGGGCGATCAGTCGTGACTGATCACGGTAGACGTTGCCCGCGAAGGTGATGATGAGCAGCTTGAGTGGGAGGTCTGCGGCCATCTGGCCGAATTATCGGCATTCAAGTGGCTGATGTAACTCTTGCTGCTGAAGCGCGATCGAGTTTTCGGATACCACGCCGTTGCCTGGTAGCTGAGTCCACCTTGTGCAGTTCCTCTGGGTGTTGGCTATCGGCACTCGAAGCGTCAGCGTCATCTTGGCCTGCTCCAATCTCTTTCTCAGCCACCGTCCGCGGCACAACCGTTGTGTTGGAGACTCGCAGCCGGTGCCAACACCCCATGGTAGGTCACCAAATGCCGACGCGGTCTCGGCACCAAAGCAAGCAAGCGCTCGATCAACACTTGACCCGTCAAGACCACGTGCCTTGTGCCATCTTTCCAGCGCTTCTTCAGAGAATACGCAAAATCAAGTCACTACAGCATGGTCCATTGTGCGTAAAAAAGATCTATGAACGAACATACAAGTCATGATCGTTTCGGGCTATGCACAAAATCCGTGGGGTTTCGGATCTACGCTGCCGCCCTCGCACTGCTAGCAAGCTGCACGCAAGAGCCCCCGAAAGTGAGCT
>JBNMNW010000242.1:0-9223 GCA_051278165.1 Planctomycetota bacterium
ATGCGCCGCGAGTATTTGCCGGTTGGCGTCGCACGGATCCAAGCAGCGAGGTCGGCAGGATCGGCGCGCTCGAAGACGCCCCGTAACACCTCAAGATTGACCCCGTCGTACTTGAGTGCGAACTCAAGTTGCGCCGGCACAGTCGCAACCGGCGCGTAGGAGATGGGGAAGGTGCGCACCGCGCGACCGTCGCGCAGCTCAAGATGCACGCCCCCCTGGCGCCGTACGAATGAGGTATGAGCTAGTGGCAGGCAGGACAAACCGAATTGCTCGATCAGGGCCTGGTAGCCAGCAGATGAGCCTTCGCCGTTCGATTGCATCGCTGAATAACCTTCGTGGTCGTCGATAAACGCTCGTAGTTCACGGATATCGAAGAATTACAGACGCCACCGTATCGTCCAGAAACGTTCCGGACTGTCTAAAAACGTTCCGGTTTGCCCCATGACGACGAAAAACTATCCGAAGATGGCAACTACGTCGCAATCTACGGCCACCGCAGCGCAACTTCTACGCGTGCAGATCCACCACGATCTCCCTTCGCCGCCGGACCGCAAGCTCTTCCCGACCAGCAAGTAGAATGGTCGGAGCGACAGGACTTGAACCTGCGACCCCCTGCCCCACAGGGCTTCCAGTTCGTCATCTGTGCCACCGACGTAGGTCGTTGCAGCAGACTGAGATGGCGTGATGGCCAGACCGCTAACGCTCACTGACGAAGTCGCAAGCACTCGCATCCAGACGTGCCTGATCGCACGTGTTTCGCGGTAGTCGTGCGACGGGATGAGAGCGGGCGAGAATGTCGCTCGGGAAGGCGAGTTCCACCCCCCCAAACTCGGCACGTTCCCACGACCCGGGGTTGCACACATATAAACCCTCGGTTTAACTTTGTGCGCAATGGCCGTAGCAGGAAACCCGACTAGCGCTCCCGACTGGAATGCACTCTACGCGACGGCGGAGGCGCAAGCTGGACACTTCACTCTCGCTCAGGCCGAGGCATGTGGATACTCGCCCCAACTCCTCCACAAGCACCTCGCCCGTGAGCGAATCGAACGGGTGCGCCGCGGCATTTACCGCCTCACCCACTTTCCCAGGACCGAGAACGAAGAGCTCGTCGCGCTCTGGCTCTGGTCCGATCAGCAAGGCGTCTTCTCACACGAAACATCGCTCGCGCTACATGACCTGTCCGACGTGCTGCCAAGAACCGTGCACATGACCGTTCCCGAGGCATGGCGCAAGAGGCGGCTGCGCGTCCCCGACGGACTGGTCCTGCACTACAGAGACCTCGTCAAACGAAGCCGCACTTGGCTCGACGCCGTGCCACTGACCGCGCCGCTACAGGTGCTCGCGGAGTGTATCGATGCGCACATCGCTCCCGAGTTGATCGAACAAGCCCGGCGGCAAGCGAAGCGGCGCGGCCTCATCTCGAGCGAGGAAGCTACTCGCCTGTCGAAGCAACTGAAGGGCGCACACAAAAAGCCATCGTGACCACACCGCGATACGCAACACCCCAGGCCTTCAAGCAGGCGCTCGAACAACGGCTACGATCGACGTCCACATCGGGGATCGACCTCGCCCGTCGCCGGCAACTCCTTGTGTTCGAGCGACTCCTCGCCCGCGTGCATCAAGAAGCCGGGGATGCAGTCGTTCTCAAGGGCGGACTCGTGCTCGAACTTCGCCTCGCACGCGCTCGCACAACGAAGGACGTCGACCTTCGCATGATGGGAACGCCGACCGAACTGCTCGAACGGCTGCAAGCTGCGGGCCGCCTCGACCTGCAGGACTTCATGCGTTTCGAGGTGCAACGCGACCGCCATCATCCGGACATACAAGGCGAAGGCATGAAGTACGCTGGCCACCGGTTCACCGCCGAATGCCGCCTCGCAGGCAAAAGGCGCACTCGCCTTGCTCGGTGGTTGCACTTGATCGTGCAACCCCGTGCGAAGCTGGGCATAGGGTCAGTGGTTCAACGAGCGTAAGTCGTTGCGTGGTGGTACCACCGACCAGCCATGGACACGCCTCTGACGAGTTAGGTGGTAGTCGGGCGATGCACCCGCGCGGCGAACGCTTCTGCGTCGACGCCGCAACTTCTTCCCTACCAATAAGATGAATGGTCGGAGCGACAGGATTTGAACCTGCGACCCCCTGCCCCCCAGGCGCCACAAGGCGTTGAAGATCTGCGGGTTACATCAAGCGTTGCAAGGCGAGTTTACAACTATTGCTCGCAGTCACAAAGCCTAACGTTCTCGCACATGCGTTCTTATTAGGAGTCACCCCACACCAACCCCGAAGCGCCACCGCGACGACAGCGCCTATCCTTCCATCCCAAAGAGAGCTAGAGCCCGCCTCGGCCCGAAGAACTAATCACGATGACAAACGACAATCCGAACTAAGGCTCGCCCCTAGAGACCTTCAACTCACTCTCAGTCGACAGCAACGAGGACGCGATCAAAGAAGCTCACGATGACAGGAAGGCCTTCCTTGAAGGCCATGGGTTTCGCGCCGCGAGGCGTTGGCAGCTGCAGGTAGACGGACAGATGCTAGACCCTCGCGCCATCCTCGCCGCAGCCTACAAGAACCAGACGAGATTCGATTTGACTCAGAGGGTCCGAGAGGCGTAATTCGCCTACAGAGACAAGGGCCGTCATCCTAGGTGAACGTTGGCCGAAAGTGACATTGACACACCCAAGTAACCTTCCACAGCTTGCTGGACAACTACTTCGCTACCTGTCACCACGCCTATTCGCGGTGGCTCGGTCTGAGCTGGCCGGACCGAGAACATGCGGCTCGACCTGTTCGCACAGGCTCGTGGTCGGAACCAGCAATCACTCATTGGTCGCCGACAGTCTCGAAGTGACCAATTCGCGAGAGGTTCTACGGTGCCGCAGCTACTTGCTTGCTTCGTTGACTTCCTTACCGCTCGCGAACCCTGCGAATTCGATTCGATGGCAGGTGCGTCGGCCGACAGTCACTGAATGCGCACCGCGACCCCGTTGCTGAACAGCAGCCCGAGTGCGTTGGCTGTCGGCGATACGGTCGCCGCCTGACCGAACAAGACAAGGCGCGCAATCGCTGGCACATTGGGCAGCGTCAAAGCCAAGCTGCCAACGCCGGCTGAGTCCGCTGCACGGAACGCGATCAGCCCTGGTTCCGTGAGCAGATTGCATCCGGGCGCGCCAACGCTGGCGAGTGACAGTGGCAGCAGTGGCTGGCCCAGCCAGTCGCGGCGGCTGCCACCGATCCAGAACAACGCGATTCCGGATGGCGTCGCGCCGGATACTTGCATGACGATCGGCTGCCCAGGTGCCACGGTGCCGAGCACATCCAGATCGGGGGCACTCATGCCGGCCGCCGCACAGCCTTCGCCGAAACGGCGGGTTGACGGCAGGATGTTGGCGATTGCTTGGGCGCCGAACCAACCTTGAAGCGTCAACAGATCCGGCGACGTGTCATCATTGATGTGCCCAGTAGCGATCTCGAGTCCGCCCCATAGTGCGAGGTTGCTGACAGGATCTTCAAGGACCTGCATCGGGCCGCTGAAACTGCCGCCGCCGTTGTTGTGCCAGAGTTGCAGTTGATGGCGGTGCTCGCCCATTACCAGCGCGGAATTCCATCCCACGACGTCGGGTTTGTCGTCACCGTCGTAGTCGAACGCCGCCGCCCTAAAGAAGGACGGCAGCGGATTCGGAATTGGCAATAGCGATTGGTTGACCAATCGATAGGCAATCGGCCCTCCGGTCGACAGATCGATGATGCCATCGCCGTCGAGATCGGTCGCGAGAATGGTCCGCCCCGTCGGCGAAATCTGCCCAACGCCCTGCCATCCCGTTGGCGACAGTTGGAATACGGTCAGCGTTCCTGTCGCACCTGACGTTCGCATGCTGACGAGTTCTGCTTGCGCGTCGCCGTCGATGTCGACCAACAGAAGTTCGCCGACCGTCGGAGCGTTGACCACTGGTGGTAGCCCAACCGAGACATCGGTGAAGTTGTTCGATCCATCGTTGCGAAACACCCGGTAGCTGGTGCCATCCGCGAACGCCAGATCGAGATCGCCGTCATTGTCGATGTCACCAGCCGCAACCCTGGCGTTGACGAGGCCGTGTGGCACCACTGGTCCGGGAGACCAGGAAATGCCCGGTTGCCCGACGTGCAGTTGGCCGCTGCCGTCGACGATGTCGGCGTTGCCATCGAGGTCGAGGTCCGCGATGACGAAGTCGGTGATGGTGCTCTGTGACAGGCTGCTGGGCACTTGCACCCATTGGCCAGCGATGCGACTCCAGATTTCGAGTGTCGAATCGCGAAGCATCAGCAGTTCGTCGATACCGTCGCCATCGGCGTCGTACAATGTCGGCCGTCGACCTCGAGTGATGTTGTTCTGCGCCCGCCACAGTCCTTCGTTGTCGAACTCGAACGGCGTGCTCGGCGCAGCCGCGATCACTTGGACCTGGGCAGCATATGGCGCTGCGGTGATCGACGCGAAGTCCGTGACTGCAGCCGGTAGTTGCTGTTGGTAGTTGGTCACAACATCGCCGAACGCAACCTTGAGCGTGTAGTTGCCGGTCACCGGCGGTGCTTGCAGGAAGACGCGCAGTCGAACTGGCACCAGGCCCCCGGCGCCTACCGACGAATGCCCGCTGAACACTGTGACTGTGTGTTGGGGCTCGCTTGCCAAGACCGCGACGACCTCAGGTAGGTGGTTGTTGATCGGATGCATGCCCACCTCCTGGCCAAAGATCACGGCCCCCGAGTCCAAGACTGTGAAGCCGGACGGAAGTTGCAGAGCAGCCACTGCCGCGTTGTTTCCGCCGAAGACAGTGCCTTCGATCACGATGGAGAACACCTGTCCGGCCGAGACCTGTGCTGGCGCTTGCAGCGAACCCGAGTTGATCTGGCAACTGCCCAAGACCAGGGCCAGCATGGTGATGGCCGCGACTGCGCGAGCGGTGCCGCTACGCGGACTTGTTGTTGGTTCTCCCATGGGACTCCGTCGTCGCGCATGCATCTTGGCAATCACCCAAGACGCTCGCGGGCGGTGGCCCAGCATAGCAATCAAGGCCGTGCGTGCGGTGCCAGGACAAAAAAGCACACCGGATGTAGGCATGACAACCTGCGGTTCGGACCGCCCGAACCCCACGCAACCACGATCTCGCCCCGACGGCACCACGTCAGCCCACTCGCTTACCGTCAACCTGCCAGTCGGTCTATTCGCGCAGCGTCCATAGTGAGCGTGGAGGCCAATGTTCGGGCTGGGCGACGGTAGTTCGGTCCCAGCTTAGCGCGTCGATTCACCCTGCATGCGTCAACGAAACACGCCCCGACAGATATCACTAATCAGCTCACCGAAGAAGCCAAACCGAGCAGAACCCCCGTGAGACAACTCGGGGGTTGAAGAACATCACAGACGCCGACGCGATAACCTGGCCCCGTTCTGACGTAGCAACTGCTCCAGACGCGCTTCCTGATCACCCGTCAACTCCGGCAACGCTCGTCCGACCACCAACCTCACAGCACTGGCGATCCGCTGAGCCGCCTTACCGTCCGTCAAGCCCAAGGCATACCTCTTGGCATCAACGCCAACTGATCGAAGCATCACCGCAAGAAACCCCGCGCACTGCCTCGACAAAGCCTCGACCCAGAATCGCACCTGGCTTATGTCGCGCCCAGGAGTGCCAACTCCCTTCATGTCGCCGACCACGGTTTTCCACCAGCTGAGCCGCTCCCATTTCTGGCTTCGTGACCGATGGCCGTTCGCGTGGCGCAGATCTACGAAATCAACAACGTGCTCCGCAAAGATTTCCGCGATTGAACGCCCCTGACGAGGGACAGCGTGCAGCCGCGCCATTAACTCCGTCGCGAAGCGATCACGGCACTGCAACTCAACACGCGTCGAACGGACACGCCCGCCAGACTCGCTATCCTTGTCATAGACACGAAGCAGCCGCGCGCTTTTCCTGGCGCCCAGCCAGAAGCAGCCGCCCTTTCTACGGCTCCACTCCCAACTGTCTCCACGCACCTTTGACACCACTTGCGGCCCGAGCAAAGCGGACTCGTCATCGAGGCGGCCATCAACGCATGCTTCAGCGAACTGGCGTGGCGAGAACGTCTTGTCGAAGTCATCCATGGCAAGATCCAGGCGCGACACTTTGAGAGCCCCGAATTGCCCCATTGCACTCACAAGCTCCATGACGCGCTGAGTTCCAACAGCCTGGCACGCCTTGCCCGAGAGCCGAATTCCCGACCACGGCTGACGGAGCCCATCGCGGTTGCGCTGACCGCGCCTGTCCGCACGAACAAGCACATCGAGAGCACACGCTGCCTGGAAGCACTTCTCATCATCACGCCGAACCTCGGCGTAGACACGGCCCCAGGGACTGCCCAGGTGTTTCTCAAGGAGGCGAAACAACTCGTCGACCTCCAGCTCTTTGGCCGAAACCTCGCACCAGTCGATCGTGACGATCCGCCCACTACGAGCTTCGCCACTTGCGATAGCTCCTCCTGTCGAGGGCGGCGAAACGGAATCGTTGTTCATCACGCATCCTCCTGTGCGGAGTCAATGATCCCCGCTCGGCGGAGCACGCCATCAATGTCTCCAAGTCGACGAACTCGAAGAGGGTCGCAGGCGTCCCTGGACGGCAAACCGGAAGCACCAGAGATCGCATCCGTTAGGCCCGCGAAGAATCGCTGAAGCGCCTCCTTGGACGTACACGGCGTTGCACCGACGTAGATCCTGTCAAGAAGGACGCCACGGCGTCCGCGCGTACACCAACGCCAAATGGTCTGAAGAGAAATGGCCTTGGCCCTCTTCAGCTTTCCCACATACCGGGCAGCTTCAGCAAAGGTCAGGAGGGCTTCGCAATCGACATTGATGCGCGAGCCAAGAGATTGGTAGTCGTTAACCATGAAGGCCAATAAACGGCCCAAGTACCGCGCACACCCGACTGCCAACTTGCTCCAAGTTGCTCTGACAAGAGAAGAAAGAAGTTCCCTCACCTCCGCTCGGGGCAGTTGGGGGAAGCCACCACCCCCTACTGCCCGCCGCCCCGAATCGGTCCTCGCCAGAGGCGAGAGGGGTGTGACCGATCCGAGGCGACGGGCAGCAGGGGGTGGAGCCAGGGCCCTCGACATAAGAAGTCGATGGCCCATGGCCATCACTGCGCCTGCATGCGAGACATCAGCAAGACTGGTCGCGAGTGGCCTCGTTGATCGCGAGTAGCCACTCACGCCCCTTGTCCGCGATTACGAACTGACGACCGGATTCCAACAGCTCCCAGCCCTGCAAGTCCCGCTTTCGCTTACTCACGTGGCTTGCGCTCAACACCTTCCCCTGCTCTCCAGAGAAGCGAGCGACCTCCTTTGCAGCCAATGGCCCGCCTCCCTGGGCCTCCACCACCTGCAGAATCACGATGTCGTCTTTGCGAAGATCCTGTGGCGAAACAGGACGTCGACGTCCGGTTTGCTTGGCGGCCCCCGCCTTATCGAGGAACGGCCAGAACGCATCGCCTACGCCCTCAACTGCACGCCGCACACACCAGACAAGTCGAGCAACGACCTCCACTCCACTTGCGCCAGGCACACCGCCGACCCCGGAGCGCACACCTGATAAGCCGGCCATCGCCGCCGACTCACCGGCCGGAAGTCCCTCAACCGAGACGGACAATTCCATTAAGCGCTGCAACAAGAGCAAGGCGCGCTCTTCGGTCACCGCGCCTAACTTTCGCTCCTCAGTCCGAGCCCATTCGAGCAGGCGCAATTCGCGAATCAGTTCGTCCAGGAGTTCCGCACGATCCAGCGCACGTTCAGCATGCTCACGAACCCACGTAGGCCACTGAGATCCTTCGCGATGCCACAAGCCCCGTTCGGCCCGAACATATTGCATCGCATCGACGACCAACCGAGACTCGTCAAGGCGCTTGAGTTCACGGAACACAGCGTCGCGCCGCCCCTCGTCACTGAGCAGCGCTTCCACATCAATGCGCGGATACATCGGCGGCAGTTCCCGCATGCGCGTTTTCTTCGCGGCCATGCCCCCCATGACTACCCGAACCGCTCCATAGCCTCCACGGCCCGCTGCTGGTTCACCTCCGCATACACTTGCGTCGTCTCGAGATTGCGGTGACCGAGCACAGCCTGCGCGGATTCAATTCCGAACTCTTTTCGGATTCGCGTCGCAGCCGAATGGCGCAATTGATTTGGGCTCCAGCGGGCAACCCCTGCTTTTCCACACGCTCTCGCGACGGCGCGGCGATAACTAGCCGTGTCGTAACAGTCCCGGATGTTTTGAGCCTTCGGCCCTCGGCGTAATCGACGCGCCTTATTCGAATGGGAACGCCACAGCTTGGTCTTGCGACAGCTTCGCTGCTCCGCTCGCCGGTCGCGCTCGGCGTCCTTCGGAGAGAACAACGAGGCTTCGGGATCCAACTTCAGGCAGAGCTGAAGAATCTCCTGACCCTTAGGGCCAATCGCGATCACTCGATCGACATCCAAATGTTCGCACTTGTGCGTCCGTGGACGATAGAGCCAAACGCGGCCGCCCCGGTCGAGATCGCACATCCGCATTTGAACGACTTCCTGAGGACGCATCCCGGTCCACCACTGAAGCCAAACCATAGCTGCGACCTGGCGAGGCAACTCCTCGACAGCAGACTCGACATCCGACAAATCGACCGGCGGCACAGGCTTCGACTCCTTGGCTCGTGACCTTCCTCGCTTCAGGCCCGCCACGGCTTGCAACGCCTGATGCACGCCGCCCGGGATCAGCTCGTTCTCCGTTGCCCAGCGAAACGACTGCTTGATGCGGCTCACGTAGCCATTGATCGTCGAGCGCCGAAGCCCGGCATCGATCATCTCCTCGCGGCATGCCTTCAGCTTGAGCGGCCCAAACTCCGCAGCAGCCTCTGGGCCGTAGAGCTCGTTCAAGTAACGCATCGCCAGACGCAGCACCGACAACTCACTCGTCGGATTCCCGTTTTTGCGGTAGTAGACCTCCGCGTGCTTCCAGTAGCTGGCAATAACGTGCTTCACGAGCACCTGCTGCTTGGGTCCCCAGCACCCCCGCGCTTTCCACTCGGCGACTGTCCGCCGGTAGTTCTGCTCGGCTTCCTCGGTGCCGAACTTGCCGAGGCTCACGTGGCGTCCATCCAACTTCACGAAGGCCTGGCCTGTGGCCTGGCGCTCAAACATCGCGGGCGTGTGCGTCTTCGACGCAGATCGACTTGCATCCATCGGGCTT
>JBNMNW010000243.1:0-9218 GCA_051278165.1 Planctomycetota bacterium
CTGTGGTCCAAGCATGCTGGCAGTGGCTACAAGCCAACGCCGCAAGGAACCAATACCGCTCGTGGCGCCCGCACCCGAGCGACGTATGCGAGCCCGTCGGCGGTTAGTGACGGCGAGCGTGTTCTGTTCTTCTTCGGCAACGGCGACCTCGTTTGCTACGGCCTCGAAGGCAAGCAGCAGTGGCGTCGCAACATCCAAGAGGACTACGGCAACTTCGCGTTCAACTGGACGTTCTCAGCGAGTCCGACGTTAGTGGACGGCGTGGTCTACTTGCCGGTGTTGCAGCGCGACGAACCGATTCAACGTGGTCGTCGCGCTCGCGGTGGTCCGCAGCCTGGCGGTGCACCGAAGAAGGCAGAGCCGAAGCAAGCCGTGCAGGCAATCGACTCGTTCGTGCTCGCGATCAACCCTGTTGACGGCAAGACGATCTATAAGCATGTTCGTCCGTCGCCGGCCAAGGTCGAGTCACTTGAGTCCTACACGTCGATGATTCCCTATGTCGGTGTCAGCGGCCGCAAAGAGATGCTGTTGGTTGGTGGTGACGTCATCACTGGCCACGATCCGGCGACCGGCAAAGAACTGTGGCGGTGGGGCACCTGGAACCAAGGTCACCGTGAACGCTTTTGGCGGCTGGTGCCAACCGTTGTCGTTGGCGATGGCGTGGCTCTTGTCTGCGCTCCGAAGCGTGCGCCAGTGTATGCCATCAAACTTGGCGGCAAGGGCGGGCTGAGCGAGGGTGCGTTGGCCTGGCAGAGCAAAGGCCGCCCCAACCCCGTGTCGAGCGACGTGCCGACGCCGGCGTTTGTCGACGGCCACTTCTACGTGCTCAGCGACGTGCAATCGGCACTTTCGAAGGTGCGGGCCAAGGATGGCGAAGTCATCTGGACGACCAAGATGAGCAAGGAGCACCTGTGGCGTTCGTCGCCGACGGTCGCCGATGGCCATGTCTGGTGCATGAACCACAATGGCGTCGTTGCCGTCGTCAGCATGGTCGACGGCAAGATCGTGCATCAGGTCGCCATGGCCGGCGAGGACGACGACCTGATTCGCGCGTCGGTCGTCGTCGCGCATGACGACGTGCTGATCCGCACCAATGACACGCTGTTCTGCGTGTCGGCGAACGTCGGGAAGTAGGCCTGCTGCGACTAGAACGTGACGCTCATCGAGAGTCCGTACGTGCGCGGGGTGCCGTTCTGGCCGACGTAGCTGGTAACGGCCGGGCGAGGGTCGGCGTCGAAAGCGATGCCAACATACTCCTCATCGAGCAGGTTGCTGACGAAGCCTTCGAGTCGCACATTCTTCAGAGTGTAGCCGACGCGCAGGTTGGTCAAGTTGTAGCGCTCAGTCGCCGCGCCGCTCGCGTCGTAGGAGAACTCGCCGACGTGGAACCAATCGATGCGGGCGAAGATGTCGTGGCCGTTGTCGAGTTTGTGTGAATACTGGGTTCCGGCGCCAAACGTCATCTTTGGTGCGAATGGCAGGTTGTTGCCTCGCACGCTGCCGTTTTGATCGGAGGCGCGGCCAAACTTGGTGTCGAGATAGCCAGCCGTGCCGAAGACGGTCCAGCCCTTGCTGATCTGGCCAGCAAGTTCGAGTTCGACTCCTTGGCTGGTCGACTTGCCTGCATTCGACACGAAGCCGCCGGCCGTCGGGTCAAACTGGCTCAATTGCATGTCGTCCCAGTCGATCAGGAAGATCGCCGCGTTGGCCGTCAGGCGATCATCAAACCACTGCGTCTTGGCGCCGAGCTCATAGGTCCAGCTGGTTTCGGTGCCGAACGATTCGCTGCCGGTGGGGGCCGTCAGGTTGAAGCCGCCGGCCTTGAAGCCGCGCGCGACACTGAAGTAGGACTTGAAGTCTTCGCTGCAGCGGTAGGCGATGCTCGCGCGGGGCAGGATGCGCTCGAACGATCGATCACCGCGGGAGCCGCCAATCCCGAAGCCGGAGAACGTTCGATTGATCTCGGCATCGCGCGACTCGTAGTCGTAGCGGACGGCTACGGCAGCTTCGAAGCCGGATCGCAGCATCATGGTCGCCTGGCCAAACACACTCGCCGACCAGCTGTCAAACGAACCGGCCGAACGATCGCTGCCGACCTGAGCCGGGGCGAAGATGATGCCAGCGCCGCCAGGGCGAAACTCGTTGGTCGCTTCGCGTTTCTGGTTGCTGATGAAACCGCTGGTGCCGACCAGCCACTTTACGCCGTCTTTGCGACCAGCATCGAGGCCCGCGTCCGCGGCCGATTGCAGGCGGAGTTCTTGGTAGGCGTATTCTTCCTCTTCATTGGTGAAGCGGCGCACGCCGTCGAGTTGCGAGAAGTCGAAGTCCGCCGATTCGTCGATGTCCCACATCTGTGCCGACGTGATCGAGACAAACTCGAAGTCGTTGCCGTAGTGGTTCCAGACGATCGAGCCAGCCAGAATGTCGCGCTCGGTGCTGCCTTCGAAGTCTTGGTTGATGCGGAACGGGTTGGAACGCAAGCCCGGCTGCCCTGGCTGGTCGCTGACGTTACTCAGCACAAAGCCGCCATCGCGCGACGCTTCGCCATACACGCTGAAATGCACCGTGTTGTCGTCGTTCGGCGCCCACAGGAATTGCATGCGGGCGAAGGTGCTTTCGGCATCGCCGACATCGTTGCCCCCGGTGAGGTTATCGGTGTAGCCGTCGCGCTTTTCGTAGGACGCATCGACACTCATCGCCAACGTTTCGTCGGTGACCGGCCCGGTTGCGCGCACTTGGTAGCGCGAGCTGTTGTAGTTGCCGAAGGATGTCTGGAACTCACCGCCTGGCTCCCATGATGGCTTGCGCGAAATCATGTTGATGGCGCCGCCGATGGTATTGCGGCCCCAGAGCACGCTCGATGGTCCACGCAGAATCTCGACGCGTTCCAGGCCTGCGAAGGACAGGTTCGTGCTGCTGACGCTCAGCTGTGGCACGTCGTCGACGAACGTGGCCACTGCCGGGCCACCCTGGCCAGAGCCAACGCCGCGCACATATGGGAAGCTCAATCGTCGCGCCGAGAACCCTGTAATCAGCGTGTTCGGCACGAGGCGCGCAGCATCTTCGATCGAGGTCAGGCCCGCGTCGCGAATCAGCTTCTGGTCGATCGCGGTGACGCTGCGTGGCACATCTTGCATCGCTTCCGCACCCTGCTTTTGCGCGGTGACCACGACCTGCTGCTTCTTCGGGACCTGTTGCTTCGGCTTCGGATCTTGAAGGCCTTCCGTGCCGATGGGATTGATTTCCGGCGGGCCTTGCGGCGCGGGCGAGGCGGCGGCCAAGGCCGTGGCGGAAGTGGCGGCCGAGATCGCGAGCCATCGGCTCGCCAGAATTAGTTGTTGTCGCACAGTCGTGGGGGGCGGTTGAGCGGAAGGAGGCGAACGCCGGAATCTACGGTGCAATGGGTAGATGGGCATCACCAAACATGTCACGTATGCCGCAGGTTCTTCGTAGCCAGTGCCTTCCGTATGGGCGACGCGCCCTGGTGCGAGTCGGTGTGGCCTTCAGAATCGATGAATGGCCGTGGCTTGCCATGGCTGTCAGCCGGTAGCTCGCTACACTATTTGCCCTCAGAACTACGCCTGCCAGACAGAACATGCCGCCGCGTGCCACCGGGCGCGACATGCCTCCTGGCCGGTACGTAGTGCCTCCCGAACCGAAACTCGCATCGCAATCTGAACCGCATGGGTCGTCCCGTAATCGTCAGCGCCTGTCGCACCGCTATCGCCAAGTTCCAAGGTGTCCTGTCGCCCTTTACTGCTCCGCAGTTGGGCTCCTTCGCCGTCATCGAAGCGCTGCGTCGCAGTGGCGTTCCGGTGGATCAGATCGACGAAGTCCTGATGGGCAACGTTCTGCAAGCTGGACTCGGTCAGAACCCCGCGCGCCAGGTGCAGCTCGCAGCTGGCATCCCGAACTCGCAGCCAGCGATGACCGTCAACAAGGTCTGTGGCTCCGGCCTCAAGACCGTGATGCTGGCGGCGCAGGCGATCAAGGCTGGCGACAGCAAATGCATCGTTGCCGGTGGCATGGAGTCGATGACCAACGCGCCCTATTACCTGCCAAAGGCACGTGAAGGTGCCCGCCTTGGCCATACGCAAGCGCTCGACGCCGTGGTTTGGGATGGTTTGTGGGACCACTACAACGACTTCCACATGGGCAACACCGGTGAGCTGGTCGCTGAGAAGTATGGCATCAGCAGAGAGGAGCAGGATGCCTACGCCGCTGGTAGCCACGCGAAGGCCGTCGCCGCGCAAGCTGCCGGCGCATTCGACGAAGAGATCTTCAACATCGAGGTTCCGCAGCGAAAGAAGGACCCGATTCAATTCCACAAGGACGATGGCCCGCGAGCCGATTCGACTGCAGCAGCGCTCGCCAAGCTGCGCCCGGCATTCAAGCGCGATGGTGGTTCGGTGACGGCTGGTAACGCCAGTTCGATCAACGACGGTGCCGCCGCGACGATCGTCTGCGACGAAGACTTCGCCAAGGCTCATGGCCTGAAGCCGCTCGCCGCGATCACGGGTTACGCGACCGGCGGCATGGCACCCGAGTGGGTGATGATGGCGCCTGAGATTGCGACCAAGAACCTGTGCGCGCTGATGAAGTGCGATCTCGGTGACTTCGACCTGATTGAGATGAACGAAGCGTTCTCAGTGCAAATGGTCGCACTGCAGCGCCAGCTCAAGGCCGATCCAGAGAAATGGAACGTGCACGGCGGCGCCGTCGCGCTCGGCCACCCGATCGGTTGCTCCGGCACCCGCGTTCTGGTGACCCTGCTCCACGCACTGCAGCGCCACGATAAGGCCCGTGGCATGGCTGGCTTGTGCCTCGGTGGCGGAAACGCCGTCGTGATGGGTGTCGAACGCATCTAGTCGCACCGAACCAATCGAATACGAACTCAAATGACTGATACGAACCTTCCAAAGGCGGTCGCCGTCATCGGCGCCGGCACCATGGGTAACGGCATCGCGCAAACGTTTGCCTCCTGCGGCGTCGAGACCCACTTGATTGACGTCAATGAGCAAGGCCTCGAGAAGGGCATTGCCAACATCCATCGCAGCCTCGGCAAGTTCGTCGAGAAGGGCAAGCTGGCTCACGAGGAAGCCGAAGCGGCCAAGGCCCGTCTGCACAGTTCGACCAAGATGGACGCACTGAGTGGCGTGCAGCTTTGTGTCGAAGCGATCACGGAGAACCTCGATATCAAGGGCAAGGTATTCGCCGCCGCCGATGAGCTGCTGCCGGCCGATGCGATCCTCGCGAGCAACACGTCGTCGATCTCGATCACGTTGCTCGGAGCCAGGACCAAGCGCGCCGACAAGGTGATCGGCATGCACTTCATGAACCCGGTGCCGCTGATGAAGCTGGTCGAAGTCATTCGTGGCCACGACACCAGCGACGCGACCTGCGATCTGGTCAAAGGTTGGTCCGAAGCGCTCGGTAAGATCCCGGTGCTCGCCAACGACTACCCGGGCTTCGTCGCCAACCGCATCCTGATGCCGATGATCAACGAGGCCGCGTTCTCGCTGATGGAAGGTGTTGCCGATAAGGAAGCGATCGATTCGATCATGAAGCTCGGCATGAACCACCCGATGGGCCCGCTGCAATTGGCGGACTTTATTGGCCTCGATGTGTGCGTGTCGATTCTCGACGTGCTCAAGGATGGGCTCGGTGATGACAAGTATCGGGCATGCCCGCTTATGCGCCGTTTGGTTGCCGCTGGCCATCTCGGCCGCAAGACCGGCCAAGGCTTCTACGACTACAGCAAGTAGGGATGACGAGCACGATGACGACCTCCGAGGTGCAAGTAGCAGATTTTCAGTTGTCGCCTGAGCTGGTGGATTTCCAGCAGAAGGTGCGCAGCTACGCAAAGGCTCACCTTGGTGGTGCAGCCGAATACGACGCCGAGATCAAGTTCCCGCGCGATGCCGTTGAGGCCGCTGGCAAGCTGGGCTTGTTGCGCACGACGGTCGCCGAGGAGTATGGCGGCTCGGCGATGGGCAACCTCGCCAGCTGCGTGATGCTCGAAGAGATCAACGCGGAGTGCGTGTCGACCGGCGTAACGATCAGCGTGCACAACTCGCTGGTTAACTCGTTGCTCGGCAAGTGGTGCACTCACGAGCAAAAGACGCGTTGGTTCCCGAAGCTCGTCACCGGCGAGTGGCTCGGTGCCTACTGCCTTAGTGAGGCCTTCTCCGGTTCGGACGCAGCGGCGCTGCGTTGCACGGCTGAGAAGCAAGGCGATCACTACGTCATGAACGGCGCCAAACTGTGGATCACAACCGGCAGCGAAGCGGAGTTGTTCGTGATCTTCGCGCGCACCAGTGAGGATCGCGTCAAGGGCATCTCGGCGTTCGTCGTCGAAGGCAGCTGGGACGGCGTCAGCGTTGGTAAGAAGGAACGCAAGCTAGGTCTGCGCGGCTCGCCGACGACCGAGATCGTGCTCGACAACGTGAAGGTGCCGGCCGACTGCCTGCTCGACAAGGAAGGCAACGGCTTCACGATCGCGCTCGACACGCTCGACGGTGGTCGCCTCGGCATTGCTTCGCAGGCGCTCGGCATTGCCCGCGCCGCGATCGACCTGATCGGGGAACACCTCGCAAGTCAAAAGGACGCGCGCGGTCGCCCGAGTGCTTCCCAGCCCAACCAATGGGAGTTCGCCGACCTCGCGTCGGACCTCGATGCCTACCGCTTCCTGACCTGGCGCGCGGCGACCCTGCGTGACCGCGGCATCCGTTGCAGCACCGAGGCGGCGATGGCCAAGTCGTGTGCTTCACGACTCGCCAACCGCGCGGCCCGCGCCGCGGTGTCGTTGCTCGGCCTTGCCGGCGCGACCGGCACCAACTCTGCTGAGCGCTTGTTGCGTGACGCACGCATCACTGAGATTTACGAAGGCGCTACCGATATCCAACGCCTCGTCATCGCGCGTGGCTTGCTCGCATGAGTTCCATTCCCCCAGGCCCTCCTGCCGCGAGCCCTCCTCCGGGCGTGCCGCCGCAACAACCGCATTGGCCAGCACCTCCAGGTGCGGCAGCGCCGCGTGAATCGCGTGGCATTGCGTTCTTCGTCGCGGTCTTCCTCGGCATCTTGCTGCTCGTTTCGGCGGGCCTCAACGTGCTGCTGTTGCTGCTGAGCGTTGGTTCGATCGCCGGTGCTGGCACTGGCGGTGGCGGCAACTTCGACGAAGTCCACGTAGTCGGTGATCGCGGCAGCGAGCACAAGGTGCTGCAGATCGCGATTCGCGGTGCGATTGCCGAAGGCGCCAGCCCGTTGCTCGGTGCCGCGGGCGGCACCGTGACGCAAGTCGAGCGCGCGCTGCGATACGCCAAGAGCCAGGACGTCGAAGGCCTGCTGCTCTACATCGATTCCCCCGGTGGCGGCGTTACTGATTCGGATCGCATCTACACGATGTTGAAGCGCTTCCGCTTGAACCATCCGCAAATGCCGGTCATGGCGCTGTATGGCGATATGGCTGCGTCTGGTGGCTACTACATCGCGGTCGCCGCCGAGCACATCATCTCGCGGCGCACGTCGATCAGCGGCAGCATCGGCGTGATCATGAGCGCGTGGAACTTCGCCAAGTTGGCGGAGGAACACGGTGTGGAGCAGGTGGTGATCAAGTCCGATCGCACGCCGTTCAAGGATATGCTGTCGCCGACGCGTGCGTTGAGCGACGGCGAGCGCACCATGCTGATGAGCATTGTCGACGAACTCTACGACCAGTTCGTATCCGTCGTCATGGAAGGGCGCGGCATGGATCGCGCCGCGGTCGAACGCGTCGCCACTGGTGGCATCTACACCGCCAAGCAGTCCCTGGCGAGCGGACTCGTTGATGAGATCGGCGACTACGAGTCAGCACTGGACTGGTTCAAGGGTCGCCTCGGTCACGATGTCGCGGTCGTCGAGCAACGTCGACGCGCTGGCCTTACGGACCTTTTGTTTGGCATGCGCGCTGCGAATGCGCCGGCCTCATCGGTTGAGAGTCTGCTGACTTCTTCGACCGGTCCCCGCTTCCTCTACTTCTGGCAGGGTGGCCGTTAAGGCTGCCGCTGGCACACGAACTTGATCATGCACAATCTGCAACTGACTGAAGACCAAGAGATGGTCGTCGACACCGTGCGCAAGCTGGTGGCCGATGCCGTGACTCCCAAGGTGCAAGAACTCGACGAACACCGCGGCTTTGCCCGCGATTGGTTCGTTGCGTTGTCCGAACTCGGCGTCTACGGACTGTCGCTCAGTGAAGAGAAGGGCGGCGCCGGAATGGGCCTGTTGCCGTTCGTTGCGGCGCTCGAATCGGTCGGCGAGCAGAGTGGCTCACTGGCGCGGTTGTGGATCGGCCAGATGCAAGCGGCGCTCGCGCTCGAGAACACTGGCAGTGACCTTCTTGATGAGGTCGCCGGTGGTGAGAAGCTGGTGACGTTCGTTGGGCGCGAGCACGGGTTCACCGTTGCCGATGGCAAGCTGACCGGCAAGGCGCTGATGGTGCCTGCCGCGATGGAAGCGGACCTGATGATCGTGGCGGCCACCGATGGTGACACGACGGTCTTGGTATCGGTTGAGACGGCCGCTTGCGAGCGTTGCGCACTGCGCGGCCTCGGCTTGAACAGCGCCGCATGTGGCGCCGTCGCTTGCGAAGGCGTCGCCGCAACCGTGCTTGCCACAGGCGATGACGCGACCACCGCGATCGAGCGCGCCGAACTGGCCGCTTGGCTTGGAGTCGCCGCGGCTTCGGTCGGCGGAGCGATCGGTTCGATCGAAGCAGCCAAGAAGCACGCCGGTGAGCGCATTGCCTTCGGCAAGCCGCTACTGGTGCAGCAGGCCGTGCAGCGCAAGCTCGTCGAATGTGGTCGCGCCGTAGCCGCAGCCCGTCAGCTGACCTGGCACGCCGCCCGCTTAGCCGACCTCGGCGAATGCGCCAAGACCGCTGCAATGCAGGCCCGCATCGCCGCTGTCGACGCAATGGTGTTAACCGCCGACGAGTCGATCCAGATCCACGGTGGCTTCGGCTACACCGTCGAATACCACGTCGAACGCCACTACCGCGACGGCAAGACCTTCGAGGTCCTCGACGGCGGCAACGACAGCCTGCGCGACCGCCTCGCCACAGCATCGTTCGCCTAGTAATCGCGCACCTGTCGACTATCGACGGCGTGCTGCGTGCTGCGCCCTGCGTACTGTACCCGGTTCAAACCACAGATCCGCCGCAGGCGGATCTGTGGTTTGAA
>JBNMNW010000244.1:0-9192 GCA_051278165.1 Planctomycetota bacterium
GGGCAGCGCAAATACTCGGACCTAGGAGTCAGCGTCACGGGAGGCGCATCGACCAGGTGCGTGACGTTCGCACCGGGTTGGTTCGCCGAAACGCAGTCGAATCGGTGGATTCGGCGAGGATTTGGCGGGCCGACATGGGGTGAAGGGTGCGTGCATGGCGGTTTGCTCTCCCGTGGCGCAGACTCCTAGCGATCGAGACGGCGCTCACGCTGCGGCTCTTGTTGCAGTTGCCGCTGCGCCACACTGAGGGCTTCCTACGTTCGCTGTTCGATCTGATGGGGCTCGTGCTTGATGTTCCGGATCACTTAACGCTCTCACGTAGAACCAAGAAGCTGAAGGTGCCGCTACGGGTGTCGAAGAAGCTTGGCAGGATGGATCTGGTCATCGATAGCAGCGGGCTTGCCATTTTAGGGCGTTGGCGAGTGGGCTGCGGCTAAACACGGCGGCAAGGGCATTCGTGATTGGAAGAAGCTGCACCTCGGTGTCGACGGCGATGGCGTGATCGTCGGCCAGTGATTGACTGATGCGAGTGTTGATGACGGCAACGTCGGCGTGGACTTCGTCGATAGCGTGCCAGGCAAGGTCCGTAGAGTCATCGGCGACGGTGCCTACGACAGCCGCGCGTTGTATGACGCTGCAATCAGTCGAGGCGCGAAGGTCGTTGTGACGCCGATCAAAACCGCGCAAACGGGCGGTCGAGGATGTCGCGCGAGAGATTGCGCTGTTCGACGTATTCGTAGAGTTGGTCGTAGGCAGTGGAAGAAGGAATCTGGCGATCACCAGCAGCCCCGCGCTGAGAACACGTTCATGCGCTACAAGAGGATCCTTGGCGATCGCCTGCATGCGCGTGATGGGGATGCGCAGGTCGCTGAGGCTCGGATCGCCTGCAACATCTTCAACCGAATGACCGAACTCGGAATGCCGGCTTCGTACGCGGTCCGGATGTGAATTCGAGTTCTTTTGGCCGCGGTCTTGCCGACTTTGGCTTTGTGCACCAACGCTTCGCCGACGGCTGCCAACGAAGCCCTCGGCACCGCACGTCGAGCGCTGTTGCATAAGTTGACCAATACGCCGCAGGGCATGTAACTCGTTCGAGCGCCACCGCATCGGTCAAGCCAGCGGATTTACGCAGGCCATCACCGCGCCGCCAGCAAACCCGCCCAGGTGAATCGATTCATAGATATACTTCGACGGCCTCCCACTCGTCCCGCCCCCATCTCCACCACATGGTCTTATCCCGCTTCGCAGCCTTCGCGCTGCTCGCTACCGCTATCTCTGCTCAGGCAGTTCCGGAACAGAGCAGCAGCATCTTCGTCAACATCGACTCCGGCTTGGTGAGCAACACCTCGCCGTCGCCCGCGATGATTGGCATCCCGCAAGTCGTCTGGTCCAAGGTCATCTCCGTGCCGGCCTCGTCATGGCTGCGACTCGAGTACGAAGGCGTGATGCTGTCCGGCAGCCCCGATCGCGGCAGCGATGGTTCGTTCTTGCGGATCACGTCGATGCGCGACGGCGCCGTGCAAACGCAGCACCTTCGCCACATCGGCGAGTGGCGCGACACGTCGGCCTACTTCAACGGCGACTCGATCTTGCTCGAACTGCTCGCACAACCGAACACCGGCGACAACCGCATCATCATCCGTAACGCGATCGCTGGCCCAGCTGCTCCGCTTGGCACCGATACGATTTGTGGCCCGACTGACGACCGTACGCTCAGCAGTGATCCGCGCGTTGGTCGCAACCAACCGAGCACGTGCACGTCATGGTTGATCAATGACTGCAACCACTGCTTCCTGACTGCTGGTCACTGCGCTAGCGGCGTGAATGTCGTCGAGTTCAACTACCCACTGTCGACGTCCGGCGGTTCCATCCAACACCCCGGCCCTCAGGATCAGTACTCGGTCGACGCGACCTCGATGCAATCCAACGGTGGCCAAGGAGTCGGCGACGACTGGGCCTACTTCGGCGTATTCCCCAACTCGAACACCGGCCTGACCCCGCACGAAGCGAACGGCATGCAAGCGTTCGACCTCGTGCCACCACCGGCAGTGACTGGCCAACTCATTCGCATCACGGGCAACGGCTCGACCGGCTCGCCCGTGTCGCCGACGTGGAACCTGGTACAGAAGACGCACGCCGGTCCCTACTCCAGCTTCTCCGGCACGACCGTTCGCTACACGACCGACACGACTGGCGGCAACTCAGGTTCGCCGGTCATCCTCGACGGCACCAACCAGGCGATCGCCATCCACACGCACGGCGGTTGCTCGTCGACCGGCGGCTCGAACGCCAGCACGGGCAGCAACCACGGCGGCCTGCAAACGGCCCTCGCCACGCCACAAGGCGTTTGCGATTGCCCCCTGCTTGAGTTCGCTTTCCCGAACGGCTTGCCGCAGTTTGTCGACCCGAACGGCACGACGGTGATTCGAATCACGACGTCCGGCCCGATCGGCATCGCTGCTGGCTCGATGCGCTTCAACTACTCGATCGGAGGCGCATACCAGCAGGTCACGCCGGTCACGATCAGCGCGAACACGTTCGATGCAACGGTACCATCTTCCGTCTGCGGCTCGAGCATGATGTTCTACATCAGCGCCACCGGCACAGATGCGAACACCTACACGAGCCCGGACAACGCTCCGGCATCGGCCTACACGCGTCCGTCAGCTGCAGCTCTCACGGTAGTTCGCAACTTCAACTTCAACACGGCTCCCGCCGGCTGGGGCGTTGCTAACACCTCGCTCGCCACTGGCGCCTGGTCACGCGGCACGCCCGTAGATCCACGCGGTCCCTCCTCCGACTTCGATGGCAGCGGCCAATGCTGGGTCACCGGCAACACGAGCAACGAAGACGTCGACGGCGGCCCGACCGTGCTGACCACGGACACGGTGGATCTGTCCAACTCGACGGATGCGACTGTGTCGTATGCCGTGTGGTTCAATTCCAGTGGCACCGACACCATGGTGATCACCGCCTCCAACGACGGTGGCATCAACTGGGTGCCGGTCGAAACCATCACCAGCACGAGCGATTGGGAGCCACGCAACATCCGCATCAACACGCTGTTCGCTACACCCGACCAGTTCGTGTTGCGCTACTCGGTCGCCGACCAACCCAACGACTCGGTCACCGAAGCCGCGCTCGACGCGTTCCGCATCGACGATGTCGACTGCCTGATCGCCTCGTGGAGCACGAACGGTATTGGTTGCTCCAACGGCACCAGCGCCCCCGACCTGCAACTGCTATCGCTGCCCAACCTCGGCAGTAGCTTCACCGTGCGCATCAACGGCCTCAACAGTGGTCCAGCGGTAATGATCGTTGGCTTGGCCAGCGCGAACGCGCCGCTAACGCAGTCCATGTTCGCCTCGGGCTGCACGCTGCTTGCGCGCCCCGACGTCGTGCAGACGATGACGGTGTTCAGCACGTTGGCGATCTACACCTTGCCGATCCCCAACGATCCGTCGCTGGCAGGCACGCAAGTGCACGTCCAGGCACTCGAGTTCAACGGGCTATGGACGTTGTCGCAGGGCGGCGTTGGCGTAATCAACTAGCCACGTCGATCGACATTGCCAATCAGCAACGGGCCGGCACATGCATGTGCCGGCCCGTTGTATGTACTGCAGATCCCACCAGGTCGGTGCAATGGGCATTTCGCGAACCAGCTGGATAAGTCCTTAGGGGCAAATACAGCCAACACCGAACTAATGCCCATGGGACCAGCGGAGCCCAGCGACCGATTAGTTTGCTCATGACCGGTACTGCCGACATCCTGTTCGTCGACCCAACGCGCTTACTGCACAAGATGGTCGATCAGCTCTGTAGCTCTAACAACGCAACGTGCCGTCATGCGAACAGCACCGTACAGGCACTGTCGATGATCGCGGAATGCGCGCCATCAGCGATCGTCGCCGGCCTGGAGCAACCAGACTTCTCGGCGATCAGCCTAGTCGCGGCCCTCAGAAGCCATGGCAAACTCGCAAGCATCCCGATCGCCGTGCTGACCACCGAGTCCGCCGCTGGCGTGCCTGGCATCTACCAGCCCGACCGCTTGGTGCGCCGAGATACCGAATGGCTCGCCCAACTGACGGACTTCTTGCTGCCAATCCTAGAAGCGCCCGAACCAGCCACTTCGGAACAAGGCAACAAGCCGCGCGTGCTACTCGTTGAGGACAGCGCCACCACGCAGCGCCTGGTGGCGAGCATCCTGCACCTAGGCGGTTGCGAAGTAACGATCGCCAGCGATGGGCGCTCGGCCTTGGACACGCTCGCCAGCGACCCGTTCGACCTGGTCCTGATGGACATCGAAATGCCGGTAATGGACGGTCGCGAAACGATCGCCATCATGCGCGATGAAGGCAACATGATCCCAGTGTTCGCACTGACCGCCCTCACCGCCAAAGAGTTTGGCGACGAAGCCGACGCTCTCGGCTTCACTGGCCTGTGCTCCAAGCCAATCCGTCAGGATCTATTGATGGGCCTGGTCGCGCAGGGCATGGCGGCGGCAGAGCAACGAACGGTCGCGCCAAGCTAGCCGTCTGAGCTAGAGGTTCGTGCGCACTGCGCCGCGATACGGATCAATCGCCTTGCCGATGACGCGATCCGACCGCTTCACGCGCAGCATCTTGGGATAGCGCAGTTGGATTGGATTGGATCGCCAACGACCTCTGGTGGCTTGCGGGCAGCGCGCAGAAACCAACCCATCATGATGCCAACCGCCGCCGTCGTGATGGCCGTGGTGAGAACGTGACTCCAGTCCACGGCGACTACGGCTCCGGGTCCTGCTCCGCCAGATACTCAGGCACGTGCAGACACCATTCTGGGCCCAGTGCCCCTTCCGGAACGCTGCGGCTTGCCAGCTCGAGGAATTGGCGATGGCCCGGCATCCAGCGACTGATGCGCATCACGAGCCCAGCGGCGTCGTTGATTTGAAAGCGCTGCTGGGCGACCTGGTATTCGGCGCGAACGACATCTTGCCACTTCATCGTGCGCCAGTCGGAGAACAGGCTGCGGCGGCGAATGTGATCGTCGGCCAGTTCGAACTGCTCCGTGATGGGAATCAAACTCAGCACCGACACCAAGCCAAGCAAGCAGACAAAGCTCCAGGCGATGCCCAAGAACCAACTTGGCATGTGCAGGCCGAGCACCAGTGCTATCGCGATCGCGCCAATGCCCGTCGTCAGCGCCAAGACAACATAGGTCGCTCGCGATGTCGGCGCGGGCCGCAGCAGCAGAGTTTCGCCATCGCTACGTTCGGGCAGGCTATCTGCCTGCCGAGCCCACTTCCTGGCCAAACGTGGCACCCAGATCACGCCAAGCAATGCGGCCCCGATCACGACGAATGCCTCAGGGCGGAGGAGCAACTCTGGAATACTGGCAGCAATCACAGCGCTAGTGGTAGAGCATCCAGTAGATCACGACACCGGTGATCGACACGTAGAGCCAGATCGGGGTCGTGATCTTCGCCCACTTCTTATGCAACTCGCGGCGGTCCTTGAGACCGAGCCAGGCGGTACGCAGGATCAGCGGCACCTGCACAACAGCGAGCACGATGTGCGTGATCAGCAGCACAAAGTAGAACGTGCGGATGCCACCCTCGCCTTGGTACTTCACCGACTCACAGGTGGCGTGGTAGGTCAGGTAGCAGACCAAGAACAGTGCCGAGCAGCCGAGCGCGGACAGCATCAGCTTCTTGTGCAACTCGACCTTGCCGCGCTTGATCGCGATCAAGCCAGAGCAGATGAGAACAAATGCGATGCCATTAAGGATCGCATCAACGTCGGCGAGGAAGCGGAAATCGAAAGCGGCAAGCATGAGATCAAATCGCGTCGCGGGCGCGACGGCGCGTCACAACGAAGGTGCCGAGGGCGAACATGGCGACGGCGAAGATGACTGTGCCAATCAGGCAAACGGTAAACGTCGGGCAACCTGGAGCAGCGCCTTGCACCCCGTGACGCAGCGCGCCAACGCCGTAGGTCATCGGATTGACGTAGCGGATCCAGCTGATCAGCCAGTGTGCGTCTTCGATGGGAAAGAACGCGCCCGACATCATCAGCATTGGCATCAAGAACAGCATCATGATGCCGTGGTAGCCAGCAGTGCTGTCCATGACCCACGCCAGCGAAAAACCCATCCCTGCGACGGCAACCGACAACAGCGCTAGCACGCCGACGGTCGGCAGCACGCTGTCCAACGACATGTCGATGCCGGTGAACGGGGCCATCGCCAAGAAGATCGCCGCCATGGCGAACGACAGCGTCGCACTGCCGAGAATCTTGCCGAGTGCAATCGAGGAGCGCGGTACTGGCGAGACCAGCACGCCTTGCAAGAAGCCTTCTTTGCGATCCTCGATGACGGTGATCGTCGAGAAGATCGCCGTGAACATCGTGATCATCGCCAGCGTGCCGGTGAAGAAGTAGGCGCTGTAGTCCATGCCATACGGCTTGAACGAGCCGTAGAGCGCGCCGCTGAACATCAGATAGAAGATGATCGGCTGCATCAGCGAGCCGGTCAGGCGAGAACGATCGCGCATGAAGCGGACCAGTTCACGATGCCAGAGGGCATAGACGGCGCCCTTCATGAGCGCTTCCTCTGCTTGCGACCTTTCTTCACGTCTGGTTCTGGTGCAGTCACCACGAAGCGCTTGCCGGTGCGGTTTAGGAACACATCTTCGAGTGACGGGTGCGCCAACTGCAGGCGACGGATGCGATCGCCGAAGCGCGTCATCACCTCGGGCACGAGCTCTTGCACCTTCTCGCCTTCGATGCGGACGGTCTGATCAATCTGCACCGCGTCGACTTTCAGTGTCCTGCGCAGTTCTTCGACCAGCGCCACAGCGTCCGGCGTTTCGATCTCGAGAACCTGACCGCCGACCTCTTCCATCAGCTCGCTAGGGCGACCGTGGGCAACCACTTGGCCTTCATCGAGCAGCATCAAGCGATCCGCTTCGGCGGCTTCATCCATCAAGTGCGTCGTGAACAGGATCGTCAGACCAGCTTGGGCGCGCAGCACCTGCCACATTTCGCGGCGGGCGGCGGGATCCAAGCCAGTGCTCGCTTCGTCGAGCAGCACCAGGTCGGGCTTAGCCATCAGGCACTTGGCGATCTCGACGCGACGCCGTAGGCCACCGGATAGTTCGCCAGTGGCGTCGCCCTTGCGGTCGGTGAGGCTTGCCGCTGCCATCGACTCGTCGATACGCGACGCAAGCTCTTTGCCGCCGAGGTTGAGCAACATGCCGGCGTAGCGAAGGTTCTCGTAGACCGTCAACTTGCGATCGATGGCAGCCGACTGGAACACGACGCCGATGCGGCGACGAATCGCAGCTGACTCACTCGCGAGGTCATGACCCAACATCGTGATCGAACCCTGTTGCATCGGCACGATCGTCGACAGCAGCTTGAACAACGTCGACTTGCCGGAACCATTTGGACCGAGGAAGCCGAACAAGCCGCCTGGAGCAACATCAAACGACACACCTCGCAATGCCTGCCGATCGCCGTACGCGAACGAGACATCGGAAGCGGTCACAGCCGCACTGGAAGATGACAAGTTGGAGGATGATAAATTGGAGGGCGATCGCTCACTCATTGGCGCCACAGCACCATCGCGATCAAAAGCAGCGGCAAGTAGATGATCGACACGATGAACGTCATACGCATCGCCACGTCCTTGCGGGTCAGAGCCGCAAACAACACTGGCACGAAGAACAACACGTCAAGCAGCACCGCCACGACCAGATATTGCCCTTCGGCCATCTGGGTCACGAACGGCAGCGTGCTCGCGACGATCAGACCACCGACATACAGCAGCATCGCAATGCCGGTGCGGTGACCACTTGGATCGACGACCGGCAGCATCTGCATACCGGCGCGGGCGTAGTCCTCGCGGTAGCGCCACGCGATCGAAAGGAAGTGCGGGATCTGCCAGCAGAACATGATCGCGAACAACACCAACTGTGGCAGCGCGAAGCCAACCACGGCCGCATGGCCAACGACCGGCGGCAAAGCACCGGGAATGGCGCCAACCAGGGTATTGAGCGGCGTACGCATCTTCATCGGCGTGTAGACGAGCACGTAGCTGATGACGATCAGCGCGCACAATGAGGCGGCGGCCCAATTGAGATCGCCGACCGAACGCGAACCATCACCACGCAGAGGCGCCGCGCCAAGCAGCACCATCAGCACGCCGACGACCGACATGATCACGCCGAACCACAGCACGTTCTTCGGCGACAAGCGCCCGGTTGGCAGCGGCCGATCCTGGGTGCGCTGCATCAACGGATCGAGATGCCGCTCGCGATACATGTTGAGCGCAGCGGCACCGATCGCCGCCAAGAACGTGCCGAGCGTTGTCGCAACCAGCAGGTCCCACGGTGGGTTCGACGAGCGCGACGGCCACGCCATGTAGGCGCCGGCGACGACCGCAAACACCGCCATCATCGACAGGCGTGGCTTGCCCAGTTCCCAGTAGGCGCGCAGGGTGCCGCGATTGCTGATCGCCGTCATGCTTGGTGACGTCAAGATTGGCGACGTCATGAGAGTTGTGGCGAACGAGTGGCGCGGAAGACGTGGGCAGCGAGCGAGGCCATCAACACGGTCAGTAGCGCACCGAGCAGAACGTGTATGGAGATCACCGTCGCGGTGCCAAAGTTGGCCACGTTTTCAGGAGTCTTGCCAGCAGAATTTCGGATCGCCAAGGCCACGAATCCTAGTGCAATCTGCACGATCAACAGCAACACGATTGCGCGTGAGAGACCACGAATGCCGGGGGTATCGGACAGCTTACCAATCGCAAAGGCGGTCGCGATCGAGCCGACCAAGAACACGACGAGCGAGTGACCGACGTGCGTCCACAGGGCGTGCGGGCTGTTGGTGTGGCGAGCGACCGCACCGATTACCGTCTGGAGCACCAGAAAGAACAGCGCTGCCAACACCAACTTGCGACCACTGCCGGGCGCAACACCCGGTGCCGGCGGCGTCGCTCGGTAGCGATCCGACAGCTGGTAAGTCGCCCAGGCGAATGTTGACAAGGTCAGCTGCGCCAATGTGCCGTGTGTGACCGACGTAGCGGCCGGCAAACCTTTGAGCACGCCCACCCCACCGATAATGCCTTGGGTCAGGATCAGGCTGCCACCGAGCCAAGCGGTCGCCCGGGCCTTGGCATCGCCGAGTTTCTTGCTCTGCAGCCAGACAGCCA
>JBNMNW010000245.1:0-9164 GCA_051278165.1 Planctomycetota bacterium
AGGATCCGGTGGATTGCGTGCGCGACTGGTGCGCACCGCCAGTGATGCCGACGACCCATTTGTGGTCGTGCATGCAGGACGCTTCGCGCGCATCCTGCTTGCCGAACTGGTCGGAGCCGACGGCTCATCGCTAACTCGCTTCGCCTGGAAGGTGCGTGTTGATACCTCGGACGCGCCTGGCCGTCAGGCCCCGACCAATGCCGAGTTAGATCGCATCTGGCAGCAAGAACGCGCCGAGTTGCTGCGCGTGCACTCCCCGAATGTGGTTGCCCCGGTTGCCGTTCCTCCGGCGCTGACGCAGTCGCCGCCGGTGTTCTTTTGTCGGCGCACGGACAGCTACTTTCATCCGGTCGCGCCGAATACTGGTGGCCTGCTGACTGTCTGCCGTGATGACGCACGACTGGCTGCGGCCGGGTTGCCGTCATATGGCAGCGACACGGTCCGCTACCTCTACGATGCATCGGCGGACGCGAGCAGCGCCACCTTGTATCGAGTTGCTGGCGAGCCGAGCGGTGCTGGCGAGACGCGCATCGAGACCAAGGCCGAGCTGATTCGCGGCTGGTCGCAAATCGCGCACGGAGAACAGCCGTCGCCGGATTTGCCGTGCCAGACGTGCGAGCACCGCAGCGAGTGCTACGCGGGTGGCGAGGGTCGCGTCATTGCTGAGCAGCATCTGCACAGTGTGTCATTCTACGATGTTGATTCGTTGGCGATAGAACTGGCGGCGACCGACTTTGATACCGCGGTGATGCGATTGTCCGGCGGCTTGCCGGATGAAGCCCGTGCGCGCTCCTGGGTGCATGGATCCAACAGCCGTCTGCGTGTGCTCGAAGTGCTGCGGCTGAAGCTCGCGGCGTTCGCCGATGTTTGTCGAGGGGTTGGCGCACTGCACGCGGGCGGGCGTCCGCACCTTGGCGTGTCGCCGCAAAACATTGTCGCGTTCGAAGGCGCTGGCGGTAGCGCGTTGCCGAGCAACTGGCGGTTGCGCTTCGCCCTGACGGATCTTGGTGGCGCGACGCCGGTCTGCGTGCCAGGTGTTGATGGCGTAGAAACGCTGTGGCAACCTGGCCGCGAAGTCAGCGAGGGTGAAATCTCGCAGCTGTTCTTGTCGCCATCGCTTCGCTCACTCGAGGGCGGCACCGTGACCATGTCGGTTGCGTGTCGTTCGGTGCCCGACGAAGCTACTGGTGCCCGCGATATCATTGATGTGCATCGCGCCGGCGTACCTCCGTTCGTTTGCCCAGGTGATGTGCTGCTGGTGCAGCCGGTGGCTGGCGGCGTTGTGGTCAGCGCTCGGGTGGAAGAGGTTGGCGCGCGTGGTTTGACGGCAGCCATCTTGCCGGTCGCGGCGGGGTTAGGCGAAGGGGCGACGCAGCCATCGTGGGCGGGCACGACCTTTGAAGCGCGCTTGTCGTTCGTGCGCCGTTCAGGCCCTAATGCGGATCTGTATGCGCTCGGCATGTTGCTACTGCGCATGCTGCTCGTGCACGACGAGCAGCAACTGCCGGAAGTGGCCGCCGCCGTCGAGCGATGTCTATTGCAAATGACCGGTATGGCCGTCGAGAACGATGCGGTGACGCCTGCCGATCGCTGGCAGGAGATTCTCGATGGTGACGATGGTGAAGGTCGGTTCGCTAGTTGGCACGTCATGCACCAGCGATCTGATCGGCAGCAGGTGTTCGATGCCGAGCTGAAGGGCACAGGCATTGTGCCAAAACAGCTTTGGCAGACGTTGATGGGCTTAGCCGGCAAGTTGTTGCTGGCGTCGCCGGTGTCGCGCAGCGGCGAAGATGGTGTTGGTGCAATGCCAATGAAGGCTGTGTTGGCCGAACTCGAGCGGGTCGAAAGGCAGCTGCACGTCGAGCTATTCGAGCGAGCCGCACGCGATGAAGTGATAGCCAACGTCTGCAACCAGCGCTTGCTCGCGTTGCGCACTGAGGTTGGTGATTCGGTTAGCGCGGACGTCGCCGACATGGTTCCCGCCGGAACGATGCCTGCACATGGTCCGGGAGCGCCGGGCTTTGCGGTCGCTGGCCCCGAAACAGCTGCACAAGATGCATCTTCACCCGTTGCCCAAGCCGAAGGCGAGACCGCGGATGGCAGTGGCTTCGTGTTGTCGATTGGTCGAGTCGGTGAGTCGACCATCCAACAGCACCACTTCTCGCAAAACCGGGTCACGATCGGTCGGCGCGAAGGTGACAACCTACTCGTGCTTGCCGACGCTATGGTTTCCTCGAAGCACGCAGTCATTGAGTTTTCCGATGGCGAGTTTGTGCTGTTCGATTGCGGCAGTACCAACGGTACCGAAGTCGATGGCATTCGTTTGCCGATTGAAGTGCCGCATCCGTTGGACGATGGCAGTGTCATCCACATCCGGCCGTTCATGTTGTCGTTCCGTTCAGGGGTTGCCGAGCCGATCCAAAACGGCGCCGTGCCGCTGGTCAGTGTCGATGAAGTTCGCGGCAAGCTGAGTCGGGTCTACGCCGACGTCGCCGATCGCGGCGAACAGGAAGTGCAGGTCGAGTTGTTGACCGCGCTAGATGGCTTGCGGGCTTCACTTGGTCGTCGCGGCTTGCAGGCTAGCCTCGAAGAAATGGCGAAGCAGGCGGCGCCGAGCGCTGCTGTGCCAAGCCCAGAGGAGCCCGTCGCGCCGGTCGTCGCATCGCAGCCCGAAGACCCGGTGGCCAGTGCCGCCCTGCGTGCGGTTCGGCAAGTGGCGCGATCGCTAACCGACAATCCGCAGGTGGAGTCCGAGGCGCAGATTCAGGAGTTCGTTGGCCGCCTGCAGCGCTTCGTTGATGTGACCTCGCACTGGATTGAGGTGATGCTTGAGTGGCGCCGCGTCTTCAGTAAACAACTCGATCTGCGGGTGACGCACGCCGGTGCGGTGCGGCCGCCTTTGCGCACGGCAGCCGAGGTTTGTGAAGAGCTGCTTGCGCCGACAGGGGATCCCGATGGCGCTGCGTCTTCGGACTATTTCCTGAGTCGGTTCTATGAGGACGTGCTCGCGATTCTCGAAGGCCTTCTGCAGGGCAATCAGCGGGTTCGCAATGCGGTGCGCGAGCGGCTCGATCCAGCGCGCTTGGTGGCGGACGCGAGCAAGGAAGCCAAGCTTGGTTTGCTAGTCAAGACGGCGGCTGGATCGGCTCTTTGGAAGCTCTATTCAGCGGCGTTTGAGGAGGTCACCGCCGGGCAGGGCTATGAAGATGAGCTCGCGCGATTGTTAGATTTTGCCGCAAAACGCCGGGTCAGACGCAGCTAGCGACGTGCATTCGTCGATGGCAACGCGCTGTTTCGCGGCAAAAATCAATGCGCGACCTTCGCTTGCGCGCACCGCGATTCTTGCTGTGGCATGATGTATCCTTAAGGAGAACCGGAACAACATGACACCCGATCCGAACAAGCCCGATCAGCCCGAACAACCTGCCCCGCAAGCCGGCGCCGGCGGTACTGAGTTCCTTCTTCGTGAAGTGGTCAGTGGTGAGAAGACTCAGGCTTGGGGAATGCTGTCTCAGAAGTGCCTGCACTACTTGAAGACGCGCTTTGGCCGCAGCTCGTTCCCGCAGGGCATCGAGTTTGGCGACTTCGTCAGCGACGTCATGCTGAAGATCCTGACGTCGGTCGAGTCGTTTGAATATCGAGGCAAGGACTCGTTCTGGAAGTGGGTGCAGACGCTCGCCGGAAACATGTGGCGTGATCTTTGGCGTAAGCACAACCGCGACCAGAAGCTCGGCTTGCTGGGGCGTGGCGACGCCACACCTGCGGGGTCCGATACCGGGACCTTCTCGGTCACCGACACTGCCCAGACCAAGGAAGAATCGCCGACGCAGATCGTTCGTTTCAATGAGCTGGCCAAGGCGGAAGCCGAGTGCGTCAGCAAGTTGCCCGACGTCATGCGCCAGGTTTATGTGATGCGCCGTCAGCACGAGCTGTCGTTCGCCGAGATTTCTGAACGCACCGGTGGCACCAACGAAGCGACGCTGCGAAGCAACTTCATACGGGCGCGAGACAAGGTGCGCGAAGGTCTTGGGGCGCAGATTGACGCGCTAGGTTCGAAGCTTCAGGGCTGGCAGTAAGGCACGCGCGCATTTGCTGCGCCGGTCTCTGATTTGCCGGTCTCTAAACTACTGGTCTCTAAACTACTGGGCCTTGCCACGCGGGGCCACTGACTCACCACTCTTCGGAGGCGCTGGTTTGACGGCATGGTCGGGTCACCGGGGCACGACTGCTGCTGCTACCTACTTCTTCTTCTCACGAGGCTTAGAGACCTCCTCGATTGCAGTCGCCAGTTCGGCCGCATCGACCTGGGTCTGGTAGTTGCAGCCGGCCGAGACGCCATTCGGGTTAAGCCCCTTGAGCGTCGCCGAACGTC
This sequence comes from Planctomycetota bacterium, assembly GCA_051278165.1. Lineage (GTDB taxonomy): Bacteria > Planctomycetota > UBA1135 > UBA1135 > UBA2386. The sequence goes on from JBNMNW010000245.1 coordinate 4,373, forward strand.
GCGTCTTGTCGTGTCGTACGTGCAACTCCAGGCGATGGGCCCCGTCGCCGCAATAGCCTTCAGCCCAGACGGAGCCCAGCTCAGCGCAGTGGGATCGGACGGGCCGGCGGGGGTGTGGGATACGCGCACCTCCCGCGCTCGGTGAGTGACGGGAAGAATCTTCGGAATGCATGTCGCACGTTCCGCCCCATGGCGGATGTCTTGTTAGCCGTTGCCAGGACCGTCCTGGCGCACGGTGCATCTAATCGCTGCTACCGACCTGCCATGAACCGCCTTCTAGCTGTCACTCTCTCTCTTTGCTGTGCCTTGCTCACGGGCTGCGAAGCCTTTGCCGGTGGAACCTTCATGCAGTGGGATGAAGGCAAGGCCGGGCGCCTTGCTCTGGTTTCCCTGCACGTCGATGGGCTCGGCGACGAAGGCAACTCGCCGCGCGCCCAAGCGGTCGTGCGCGCGATGCTGGTGAGCGCAGAGGACGTGTTGAACAGCCAGTTCGCGGTTGTTCCCGCCAGCAAGTTTGTCGGTGAGGGTTCTTACCGGACGAATGCGACCGCCGACCCGGTTGGCGGCAGCGTGAGTCCAATGCTCGACGGCAAGTCGCTGGCCTCATTCACCGCCGACCAGGAGTGGGTTCGCAGTGGGCGTATCCCCGGCGACGTCGTCGCGCAGCTTGCCACGGATCTCAAGGTGAAGTGGATCGCCGTGGCACACACGAAATGGTTCTCCAAGATGGTCCAGTCCGCCGACATCCTCGAGCGCCAACCCGACGGGTCCTACGCGATGGGAACCGGCAAGAATAGCGCCAAGACGTTTCGCAGAAGCTCGTTTGCCGAGACCACGCTGACCATCTACAGCCGGTCCGGCATGGTGCTGCTTAGCGAGCATCGCACCGAGTCTGGTGGTGGCGGCTTGCCGACCGCAGTGACGGTCAAGAGCGTGCTCGCGGACGATGACCAGCGCAGGTCCATACTTCGTGCCTTTACCCGCGGCATCCAGCTGGTCGTCGATGAACTACATGCCAAGCCTGGTGGCATCGAGCATCGTCCGAAGTAGGGGGCGTTCGGCGGGAATGCTCGCGCCGGCGCGAGCGACTTCCCCGGACGTGCGACATGTTCTGGCGAGCGACATGTTCCGGCGATCTACATGTTCCGACGATACTGCCCGCCGACCTGATACAGCGAGTGTGACATCTGCCCCAGGGAGCAGTGTTTTGCCGCATCCATCAGGCTGGTGAACACGTTGCCGCCTGCGAGCGCGGCCGCTCGCAGTTGCTGCAGCGCGGTGTCGGCTTCGGCATCACAGGACGACTGGTAGTTCTTCAGGTCTTCGATCTGCGCCTGCTTCTCGTCATCCGTCGAGCGCATTACTTCATCGACGACGTGGATCGGCGAACCGTCCTTGCCGAGGAACGTGTTGACGCCAACGATCGGTAGCTCGCCCGAGGCCTTCTTGCCTTCGTAGAGCATCGACTCGTCTTGGATCTTGGAGCGCTGGTACATCGTCTCCATCGCACCGAGCACGCCGCCGCGTTCGCTGATGCGTTCGAACTCCTTGTAGACGGCTTCTTCGACGAGATCGGTCAACTCTTCGATGATGAACGAACCTTGCAGCGGGTTCTCGTTCTTTGAGAGCCCGTTCTCCTTGTTGATGATCAGCTGGATCGCCACCGCGCGACGCACCGAATCTTCGGTCGGCGTCGTGATCGCTTCGTCGTAGGCGTTCGTGTGCAGCGAGTTGCAGTTGTCGTAGACCGCGTAGAGCGCCTGCAGCGTCGTCCGGATGTCGTTGAAGTCGATCTCCTGCGCGTGCAGCGAACGACCCGACGTCTGAATGTGGTACTTCAGCATCTGGCTGCGCGAGTTACCGCCGTACTTCTGCTTCATCGCCTTGGCCCAGATGCGGCGGGCGACGCGGCCGATGACCGCGTATTCGGGGTCGGTGCCGTTAGAGAAGAAGAAGCTGAGGTTGGGCGCGAAGTCGTCGATCTTCAGTCCGCGCGACAGGTAGTACTCCACGTAGGTGAAGCCGTTGCTGAGCGTGAACGCCAGTTGCGTGATCGGGTTGGCTCCGGCCTCGGCGATGTGGTAGCCCGAGATTGAGACCGAGTAGAAGTTGCGCACGGCGTTCTCGGTGAAGAACTGCTGCACGTCGCCCATCATGCGCAGGGCGAACTCCGTCGAGAAGATGCAGGTGTTCTGCGCCTGGTCTTCCTTGAGGATGTCGGCTTGCACCGTGCCGCGCACGGTGGCGAGCGTGCGCGCATGGATCTCCGCGTAGACGTCCGCCGGCACGACGGTGTCGCCGGTGACGCCGAGCAACATCGTGCCGAGGCCATCGTGGCCAGGCGGCAGTTCGTCGCGGTAGCGCGGCCGCGGCAGGTTCTTGGCGGCGAAGATCGCGTCGATCTTCTCATTGGCTTCGTCGGTCTTGCCGTTGTCGGCGAGCCAGCGTTCGCATTGCTGGTCGACGGCGGCGTTGAGGAAGAACGCGAGCAGCATCGGCGCCGGGCCGTTGATCGTCATCGACACCGAGGTTGCCTGCGCGCTCAGGTCAAAGCCCGAGTAGAGGCGCTTGGCATCGTCGAGCGTGCAAATCGACACGCCGGCGTTGCCGACCTTGCCGAAGATGTCAGGGCGCTCTTCCGGGTCTTCGCCGTAGAGCGTGACGCTGTCGAACGCGGTCGATAGACGCTTGAACTGCTGGCCAAACGACAGGTAGTGGAAGCGCTTGTTGGTGCGCTCCGGGCCACCTTCGCCAGCGAACATGCGGGTCGGGTCTTCGCCGGCGCGCTTGAACGGGTAGACGCCAGCAGTGAACGGGAAGCTGCCCGGCACGTTCTCGCTGAGCAACCAGCGCAGGCGGTCGCCGTGGCTCTGGAAGCGCGGCATCGCGACTTTGGGGACCTTGATCCCGGACAGCGAGGTCGTGTGGTTCTGGATCTTGACCTCGCGCTTGCGCACGTGGAACACCGAATACTCGGCGGTCAGCTTGTCACAGGTCTGATCCCAGTTGTTCAGCGCCTCGCGGCATTCTGGATCGAGCTGGGGCGAGATCTTGTCGTGCTGTTCTTGCAGCGCCGCACGTGCAACCTCGGCGTCCGCTGGTAGCGCGTCCTTGGCGGCAGCGAGCACGTAGCAGCGTTCAGCTAGGGCCGACTGTTCTTTGACCCACGTGTTGTGCTTGCGGTTGTTCTCAACGATCTCGGCGAGGTAGCGAACGCGTTCGCCCGGGATCACGTGTTGGCCGTCGGGGTTGCCCTCGACGAAATCCACCGAGCTGGCAAACGAGCCGGGGCGCAACTCGTTGAGGCTAGCTGCGATCTTGCGGTAGAGGAGGTTGGTGCCCGGGTCGCCGAACATCGCCGCCATCGTGCCGTAGACCGGCATCGTGTCGGCGTCGACGTTGAACGCCTTGTGGTTGCGCTGCACCTGCTTCTTGACGTCGCGCAGGGCATCCTGGGCGCCGCGCCGATCGAACTTGTTGATCGCGACGATGTCGGCGTAGTCGAGCATGTCGATCTTCTCGAGTTGGCTTTGCGCGCCGAACTCAGGGGTCATGACATAGAGCGAGGTGTCAGCGTGCTCGATGATCTCGGTGTCGCTTTGGCCGATGCCACTGCTCTCTAGCAGGATCAGGTCGAAGCCGGAGAGCTTGAGTACGTCGAGCGCATCTTGTACCGACTCGGACAGCGCGGCGTTGGCGCGGCGCGTCGCCATTGAACGAACGAAGATGCGTTCGTTGGCGGCGGAGTTCATCCGGATGCGGTCGCCGAGCAAGGCGCCGCCAGTCTTGCGACGGGTCGGGTCGACACACAGAACGGCGATGCGCAGGTCCGCGAAGTCGAGCGCGAAGCGACGCAGCAGTTCGTCGATCAGCGAGCTCTTACCCGCGCCGCCGGTGCCGGTGATGCCGAGCACGGGTGGGGCCGACTTGAGTGCTGCCGAACGCTTGCGCAGTTCTTCGCGGTGCTGATCGGGGAACGACTCGAGCAACGTGATCGCGCGCGCGACGTCGCGCATGTCTTTGGCTGGCAGTGCGGGCAGCGCGTCGGATGGCTGCGCGATCGGGAAGTCGCAACGACGCAGCATGTCGTCGATCATGCCCTGTAGGCCCATCGAGCGACCGTCATCGGGCGAGTAGACACGGGCGATGCCGTAGTCGTGCAGCGCTTGGATCTCTGAGGGCAGGATCACACCGCCGCCGCCACCGAACAGGCGCACATGCGAGGCGCCGCGAGCCGCCAGCATGTCGTACATGTAGCGGAAGAACTCGTTGTGGCCGCCCTGGTAGGATGTGACCGCAATGCCCTGTGCGTCTTCTTCGATCGCAGCGTCGACGATCTCCTGAACCGACCGGTTGTGACCGAGGTGGATGACCTCGGCGCCGGACGCCTGCGCGATCCGCCGGAAGATGTGGATGGACGCATCGTGGCCATCGAACAGACTCGTCGCGGTTACGAGCCGGATCTTGTTCTTGGCGAGGAACGGTAGGTCGGCGCTTCCCGATGAATCGGAACAGGTCTCGGAAGCAGCGGATGCCGTTGATGTCACGGGGCGGTTCGTCAAAGAATGGTTAACCCTCGCGCTATGGCATGCGGCTGGCTGAGGGCGGCGCCAGTCCTGGGTTCACTCGGGCAATATCAGCAGTCACAGGAGATCACGCCAGCCGGGATCTCCCCAGGAGAATCTCCGCCGGAGTCTGCGTGGCGTGACTCCCATGGCGGAATCTACGTGACTGGAAAGTCTACAGCGGAGGATGGCTCCGCGGTGGGGTGTCTGTGGGGTGTCTGCGGTGG
>JBNMNW010000246.1:0-9144 GCA_051278165.1 Planctomycetota bacterium
GTCGCCGGTACTGATTTGCCAGCCGACGCGGATGAGCAAGCCGAGCAGCCGAATAAGCCTGCGGGCTCAGCAACCGATGCCATGGGCGACGAAGCCGCCACGATGGGTGGCGAAGCCTAAGTCGGAAAGCGTCTCGCTGTGATGCATCAGGACCAGGGCGCGCTGGTCCGCTCACAGGGGCAGTTCGGGGTGTGATTCCCGCCCGGGTTGAGCCGATAACCCTCGTGCCGACCGCTGCCAGTTACTTTTGATTTGGCTCCGCCTGCCGGGCTGCCACAATCCATCGACCGCATTCCACGCGGCCATGACTCCACCATGCCTGTATCGCCAAGATCCCTACTCGCCGGCATCTTCTTCCTCGGCCTGTCGATCATCATGTTCGAGATCGCGCTGACGCGCGTGTTCGCGATCATGATGTGGCACCACTTCACCTACATGGTGATCTCGATTGGCCTGCTCGGCTTTGGTGCCTCGGGCAGTCTGCTAACCGTGACGCGGTTGGGGGAGAAGGAGGGCACGGCGGAGCGCGCGCTGGTCTGGACTAGCGCCGCCTACGGCATCAGTGTGGTGCTGGCGTTTTGCTTCACGACGTTCGTTCGCATCGACAGTCTGTCGCTGAAGGACAAGCCAGAGAACGCGCTCGCGCTGTTCCTGATCTACCTGATCGTGTTTGTGCCGTTCTTGCTTGGCGGCCTCGGCATCGGCCTCGCGTTGACGCGCTTCGTGAAGAGCGTCAACAAGCTCTACTTCGGCGACCTGGTTGGCTCCGCGGTTGGCGCCAGCATCAGCGTGATCGCGCTCAAGGCTTTCGGCGGATCGGCTGCGGTTGTGATCGCCGGCTGCTTTGGCTTGATCGCAGCGTTCTGTTTTAGCTTCGCGACGCCGCGCCGCTATCTGGTCTTGAGCGTGCCGGGGTTGGTCGTTGGCCTCTGGTTGTTCCTCGGCTTCACCGGGCTCATGCCGTCGGTCGTGTCGAAGATCGAGTGGAAGGTGCCATACGCAGTTGGCAAGGAGGCGGCGACGATCGAAGCCGTGCTCGCCGACCCCGACAAGCGCAAATTGATGGGGATGGCGGACGAGCCGATCGTCAAGTTGCCGAGTGCGACTGCGGAAGTCGAGGTTGGTCCGCACTTAGCCATGTCGCCGCCGATGATCGGCGGTGACATGGGCATTATCGACGCGATCCCCATCGCTAGCCGTGGGGTCGGGCAGGACGGTGCAGCGCCGACGATGCTCTACAAGGATGCGGCAAACCTAGCCAACTTCCCGTTCCTCGATGACACGCAGGCGGCCTCCGCCTACATCGTGCACGCGGCGTCGGGGCGAACGGATCAGAAGTCGATGGTCATCGGCGTTGGCGGTGGCGTGGACGTGCTCGTCGCACTCGCCAATGGCGCGAAGCATGTGACCGCCGTCGAGTTGAACACGGCCATGATCGACATGGTGACCGAGAAGTACGACGATTACCTCGGTGGCTTGTTCACGACGAGCCCGTTGGCCAGCCAGATCGACTTGGTCAACAGTGAGGGGCGCGCGTGGTTGCGTTCGCACGACGATAAATACGACGTAATCCAGATGAGCGGTGTCGATTCGTACACCGCGCTCAGCGGCGGCGCATACACACTCTCGGAGAGCTACCTCTACACCGTTGAGGCGGTGCAGGATTTCTACGAGCACCTGAATCCCGACGGCATTGTCTGCTACTCGCGGTTCATGTTGAAGGCTCCGAAGGCCGCTCGCGAGACTCTGCGCCTAGCCAACATTGCGGTTGAAGGCCTGCGCAAGGCCGGCGTCGCCGAGCCGCACAAGCACATCTGCGTGCTGCGTGGCGGCCGCGACTGGGCTTCGACGATGATCAAGCAGAGCCCGTTCACCGAGGTCGAGCTCGAGGCGCTGCGTCAGTTTGCTCGTCGTGAGGTGTTCGTCGGGCTGATGTTTGACCCGATGCTTGGGGTCGACGATGCGATTGAGCCATTGCCCGAGCACTTCTCGATCTTGCTGCCGCGCATCGACGCGTCGGTCACCAGTGTGACCAAGGGCATCGCGGCGCGCGCGGATGCGATTCGAGCGTTCTGTGTTGCTGCTTCTGAGGTTGCCAAGGGGCAAGCAATTGCGTCGACGCTGTTGCCGGAGGCAATGCGCGCGCAGCCAGTTGCCGATGTCCTAGTTGCACAGCTGACGCAGCTCACCCCGGCCATTAAATCGCAGGCGGCCTACGTCAAGCAGACCATCACGGACTTCCGTGAACTGCTGCTCGCGCAGGGTGAGGCTAAGGCCAGCTTCTACGACCGCTATCCGTTCGATGTGCGGCCGTCGACTGACGACGCTCCGTTCTTCTTCAACTTCTACAAGTGGTCGAGTCTGCTCGGTGACGCGTGGAAGGCGAAGGATGCCGATGCGTTCAACTACCACACCGACTTCCCGACCGGCCACTTCGTGCTGTTGGTGTCGATGGTGCAGATCTTGCTGATTGCGGCGCTGCTGATCTTCTTGCCGCTGCGCAAGCTGCGCCACGAGGGCGTGCGCGCCGAAGGCACGTGGCGCATCTTCGGCTACTTCGCGGCGCTCGGCTTCGGCTTCATGCTGTTCGAGATCGCGTTGATGCAGAAGCTCGTGATCTTCCTCGGCCACCCGACCTATGCGTTGTCGATTGTGCTGACCAGCTTGCTCGCATCTGCCGGCTTTGGCTCGCTACTGGCGGGCCGCATCAAGGTGGTGCGCAGGAAGCATCTGATGCTGATCCTCGCCGGCGTGCTCGCCGCGATTCTGGCTAGTGTCTACGTGGTCAATAACTTGCTGCCGCAGTGGCTCGGCCTAGCCCTTTGGCTGCGCATGCTGATCGTCATCCTGATGCTGGTGCCGACCGGCATCATGCTCGGCATGCCGTTCCCGAGTGGCGTGCGCCTCGTTCAAGAGCAGTGCCCGCACCTGATCCCATGGGGTTGGGCAATCAACGCGTTCTTCAGCGTGTTCGGCTCGATCTTCTGCATCGTGCTCAGCATGGCGATTGGCTTCTCCAACGTGTTCTACGTCGCCGCGGGTGTCTACGTGATCGGGATCGCCATGATGAAGACGCCCAATGGCGCTGGACTCATTGGCGCAGGACTCAGTGGCGCAGGACTCAATGGCGCAGGTATCAATGACACGGAACTCGATGCCATGGGAGCTAGTGACGATGGATCAAGCGTCACCGATACATCCGAGGGGGCCACGGTCGTTTCGGGTCTGGACTAATGCCGGCAGTAACGCGGGTAGCAGATGCGGTTGTCGATGAGGCGCTGCGGAGTTTGCCTGGATGGGGTCGCGTTAGCAGCGAACTGCGCTGCCGATACGCGTTGCCTTCGTTTGTGGATGCGGTGACGTTTACTACGCGCATCGCCGCGGTTGCCGAAGAACTGCAGCACCACCCGGAATGGACCGTTACCTACACGACCGTTGCGCTGTCGATGACGACGCATGATGCGGGCGGGCTGTCCCAGCGTGATGTGGACTTGGCGAGGCGCATTGTTGCGATCGCCGAAGAACTGTCGGCGACACCGGTTGTCGGAGATCGGGTGCTAGCGCGCGACCATACCTGGGTGCCGCCGGGTTACTTCTACTCGCCGATCGTCGATGTTAGCGAAGCGATGGCCGATGCTGACAAGCTGTTTGCGCCGGGTCTGCACGAGATGGCCGAGGTGGACTTGCGTGTGGCTGCGCAGGTCGAGTTAGTGCGACAGTTGGCGTGCTTCTATGGCGAAGAGGACTTCCCGGTCGAGAAGCGTGACGGCCGTCGCTACTGCCTGAACAACGAATACTTCCCCTATGGCGACGCGTTTGCCTACTACTCGTTGCTACGGCATCTGAAGCCGAAGCGCGTGATCGAGGTCGGCGCGGGTTGGTCTTCGGCGGTCTTGTTGGACACGGATGAGGGCTTTCTCGGTGAGAGCATCGACTGCACCTTCATTGATCCGTATCCGGATCGTCTGTTGTCGTTGATGACCGAGTCCGATCAGGCGCGCACGCGGATTCTGCAACGTCGGCTGCAAGACGTCGACATGAGCGAGTTCGAACGTCTTGAGGATGGGGATATGCTGTTCATCGATTCGAGCCACATCGCGAAGACTGGTTCAGACGTTCTGCATGCTGTCTTCAAGATCTTGCCGGCGCTGGCGGATGGAGTTTGGGTGCACTTCCACGACATCCACGCCAACTTCGAATACCCGCGTGAGTGGGTTGAGGAAGGGCGTTCGTGGAATGAGAACTATCTGATGCGAGCGTTCCTGATGCACAACCACGAGTGGTGCATTGAGCTACACGCTGCGACTTTGGCGGAGTGCGCTGCCGCGAAGTTGTTGCCCCTCGGGCCGGCCGTTGGCCAGGCCGTTGGCGGCAGTTTGTGGCTGCGCAAGGTCGGCGGCATGTCGTGAGTTCCTCATCTGACAGCGAGTGGGATCTGGTTGAGGAACTGGTGTTTCAGTGCCTCGAGCTTCGTGCACAGGACGAGCAGGACCAGGAACGCGTGGACGTTGGCGTCGCGGAGTTGCTGGCGCCTCACGACGCTAGCACCGTGGCCGAGGTGCATAAGATGCTTGCCGGCATTTCGGATTGGCCAAGCTCGGCGGGTGCTGCACCAGCGGCGGTGCAGCCGATGCCTGAATGCATGGGGCCGTACCGGCTTGGGCGCATGTTGGGTCAAGGCGGCATGGGGGCCGTCTATGAGGGCTTTGACGAATCGCTCGGTCGCAAGGTCGCCGTCAAAGTCATCCGCCCCGACTTGCTGGCGTTTGAAGGCGCGCGCGAACGCTTCCGTCGCGAAGTGGAAGCCGTTGCCAGACTGTCTCACGCCGGCATCGTGCCTGTCTATCAGGTTGGCGAAGAGCACGGCATGCCGTGGTTCGCCATGGAGTTAGTCGAAGGCCAATCGCTAGCAGACATCGTCTCGCGGTTGCGCGGCACCCCGCCGTCGTCGTTGCGAGAGAGTGACTTGCTCGAAGGCTCTCCGGATCCATCGGATTTCGCGTCAAGCTTCATTCGCAGTTGGGAGCACGTCTGCTTGCGAGTGGCACGGGGCCTGGCTGAGGCGTTGGCTCACGCCCATAGCCGTTCCGTTTTGCATCGTGATGTGAAGCCATCGAACGCGATTGTCGACGCAGCCGGCAACGTGCGCTTGCTCGACTTCGGGCTTTCGCAGTTGGGCGATGCAAGTGAACTCACCAAGAGCGGCGCGCTGCTCGGCTCGTTGCCGTATGCGCCGCCCGAGCAAGTCAGCGGTGAGGCTGATGAGCACGACGCGCGAGCCGACGTCTACTCGCTAGGCGTCACGCTCTACGAATTGTTGACGTTGCGGTCGCCGTTCCTCGATCGCAACGAAGCGATCACTAGGCGCAACGTGCAGGCAGCGAATGCGACGCCAGCACGCCAATGGCACCCGGGCCTGTCGTGGGAAGCTGCGGCCGTAGTTGCCGTCGCGATGGATCGAGATCCCGCTCGCCGCTACCCAAGCATGATTGAGTTCGCTGCCGACCTGCAGCGCATTCTTGATCGTCGGCCGATCTTGGCGCGACCGCCAGGTGCTTGGTTGCGTCTTCACCGAATGGTGCAACGCAATCCAGCGGTGGCAACTGGCTTGACTGGTTCGCTGTTGGCGTTGGCCGCACTGATCTTGGTCTACACGGTCGGGTTGCAGGATGAACGCGACGTCGCCCTGCAGGCTCAGCTTGAAGCCGAGCAGTTGCGGGCCGTCGATCAAGTGCGCAGCTATCGCGCCGGTGTTGCGGCTGCGCACTATGCGATGCAGGTTGGGCAAGTGGCGGAAGCGAAGCGTCTGCTAGCGGCGTGCCCCGACGAGCTGCGCGCGTTTGAGTGGCGCCACGTTCAGGCTCGCGTGGATGAGAGCATTGCGGTCTTGCCGGTGACCGCGGGGAGCTTGCCGAGGCTGGCAGCGGTTGCTGACGGCCTGGTGGTGGCGGCTGGAGTTGGCGTTCCCTACCACGTGTCGGCGGCCATGACGAAGCTGCAAGTGTTCGAGGTGCCGGACCCGGTGCGACTGCTGGGGCTGGCTGCGTCGCAAGACGGCAAACACGTCATCACCGGCCACGACAAACACATGGCCGTGTTGTGGGATGGAGTCGCTCGCAAACAGCGCACCGAGATCCTCTTCGATGGCCTGTATGAGGGCCGCGAGCTTGCCAGTCGCTACGGGCGATGCTTTGCGGTAGCGATGACCTCCGATGGCACGAAGGCCTTCGCGGTCAGCGCCGGCGGCGCGGTTGCCGTTGTGGATGTGGTCGCGGGCACTCGCATTGGTGGGTTCTTGTTGCCGCCGGTGCGCGGTGCGGTGTTCTCGATGGCGGTCAATCCCGCCGGCGACTTACTCGCCTTTGGGCACGACCGAGAGGTCTTGCTGGTTCGCCCGGATGGCACCAAGGTCGCCGCACTGCGCGGCCATCTCGACTTCATCATGTCGGTGCATTTTTCAGCAGACGGCAACTTCGTGCTATCCACCAGTCGCGATCGAACCGCTCGCATATGGCATGTGGCGGGCGGCGAATGCATCAGCTTGTTGCTCGGACACAGCGATGCCGTAAACGGTGGTACCTTTGCTAGCGATGGCACGGTCTGGACGGTCAGTTCCGATGGTTCGCTGCGCAATTGGGATCCAGCGACAAACTCTGAACGGCAGCGCCGCCGTGGCCATGCGGGTGCCGTCTATGGCATTGCTACGAGCCGGCGCGGTAATCGTGAGTACCTGTTTACAGCCGGAGCCGACGGCTCGGTGCGCCAATGGGACGCGCAGGCTGGCAAGGCGCGCTTCCGCATTGGTGCTCGCGGTCGCGCCGTGCGTCAGCAACTGCTGGTGCATGGCTCTGGCCGGTTCTGCACGCTTGTGGATGCGGATGAACGCGTCCGCACGTTCGCGTTGCCGAGCGGTAAGCACGTCGAATCCATTGCGCCCGACGGCGTGCGCGCGGTGGCGGTGCATGGCGAACAGGTCGCGTGTGTAGATGACGACGGCCTGCGTATCAACGGCGAGTTTGTTGAGGGTGCTGAGGACCACCTGCAGATGATCGCCTACCTCGAAGATGGCACGCTGCTCGGCAGCGAGAGTGGTGGCGATCTCATCGCGTGGCTGCCCGACGGTCGTGTCGAGCGGCGCGAAGCCCACAGTCGCCCGGTGTTGATCATCGAGCCGATTCCTGGCGCGGGGGCGCAGAGCGCGGTCACTGTCGGCCAGGATCAAAAAGTTCTGCTTTGGGACGGTTCCGCTTCTCGCCTGCTGCTGGAGAGCGAGACGGTCTGGCGCGGAGCCTGTGCGTCGCCGGACGGAAAAACTCTGTTCCTCGCAGGGGTTCAGAGAGTGATGGCGATGGAACTTGCCACCGGCAAGCCTCGATGGGATCGGAGTTCGGGCGTTCGGTTCCGTGACGTGGCAATCACCGCAAACGGGGCGCGATTGCTGGTTGCCGGTGCCGATGGTGTGCTCCATGTGATGGACCCGGCGTCTGGCGAAGAGCTGCTTGGCCTGCCGGCGGATGCTGGCCTTCAGGCAGTAGATGTAGCGGAGGGCGTTGTCGTCACTTCTACGGTGTACAGTGCAGTGGACCTTTGGATCGATAGATGACCCTGCCCGCAGACTCATGTGACTCCGTTGTCCTCGCGCAGTGCGCGAGCAGTGGCGACCGCGATGCAATGCTTCAGCTATTGGAGCGGCACCTGCCTGAGTTGCGTGCGTTCATCCGTCTGCGCACCGGGCCGAATCTGTTGGCACGAGAAACGCCGGACGACTTGGTGCAGTCGGTGTGCCGTGAAGTCATCGGCAACCTGAGCGGATTTGACTATCGATCCGAACAGGCCTTCAAGAGCTGGTTGTTCTTGAACGCGCTGCACAAGGTGCAAGACAAGGCTCGTTACTACGCCGCCGACAAGCGCACCCCGCCGCGTGCCGGCACCCATGAAGATCCGCAGATGCTTAGCGGCTACGTGTCGATGCTGAGCCCTAGTCGGGTTGCCATTGCGCGCGAAGATGTGGCGCAGTTTGAAGCAGCCTTTGATCAGTTGTCAGAGGAGCATCGCGAAGTGATCACCTTGCACCGCTTGCTTGGTCTTGATCACGAACAGATCGCGGTGCGCATGAACCGGTCGGCACCTGCTAGCCGCGTCTTGCTACACCGAGCAATCGCTCGCCTCGGCCGTCTGTTGGCGACCTCACATGGTTCGAACGATTCGAATGCTCTCTAAGCCGAAGGCTTGAAGCGATACGAAGCTTCGATCACCTCTGAGCCGCAGCCGTCAGCTCGCGGCGGCGATCATTCGCGGCAGATCCGCCAGCAGCTGTTGCAGCGCTTTGCCGCGGTGGCTGAGCTTGTCTTTGACCTCTTTGCCAAGCACGGCGAACGACTGGCTCATGTCGCTCGCGTAGTCGGCGGGCACAAAGATCGGGTCGTAGCCGAAACCTTCGGCGCCAGACAGTTCGGTGTGCAGCATGCCTTCGCACGCCGCCTCGATGCCGGCGAGCACGCGATCGCCAGGTGCCGCGACGCACAGGCTACAAACGAACCGTGCCGTGCGCTTCGCGGCTGGCACGTCGCGCATCTCTTCGAGCAGGCGTATCATGCGGCCGTGATCGTCGAGGCCGGGTCCACCGTAGCGCGCCGATAGCACGCCCGGGCGGCCGTCGAGGGCGTCGACGCACAAACCGCTGTCGTCGCCGAGCGCGATGCCGCCGGACAGGTTGGCGAGCAGCGTCGCCTTCTTGCGTGCATTGCCGGCGAAGTCGGGTTGGTCCTCGATGGGATCAAACGGAGCGCCGAGTTCGTCCGGCGTTCGCAGCGTGATGCCAAGTGGCTCAAGAAGGCGCGTCAGTTCGGCGCGCTTCTTCTTGTTGTTCGATGCGATCCAGAGTTCTGCCATGACGAGTTGTTTCTGCTGTGTGCAGCCGACATTGCTGCACGGCCGTGCGGCCGGTAGTTTCCGGCGTAGACACCGTGCCAAGTAAGACACAGCGCCAAGTAAGACACAGCGCCAAGTAAGACACCGTGCCAAATGAGGCACAGCGCCGAATGAGGCAAGCGCTGGCGTAGAGATGTCTCGGCCTAGAGGCCGAGTGCCTCGCGCTGCAGTGCATCGATCTTGATGCACGCCTTCTGACCGATCGCGACCATC
>JBNMNW010000247.1:0-9130 GCA_051278165.1 Planctomycetota bacterium
TCGCGCAGGGAGCCGTCGCTGTATTCGGCCGTGACGACGAGCGCGGCGCGCTGATCGGGGCCGGCCAATACGAGGTCTCGGGGTTCGACCGCTAGGCGCACCAATTCGGGAATGGGGGCCTTCTTGTCGTCGCTGGCGCCGTCGTCGTTGTCGCCGTCGTCGCTGGCGCCCGCGGCAATCCATGACCGGATCATGTGCCACATGTCGCTGTCTGGCTCGATCCGCTTGCCGCCCTTGTGGCTGACCTTGCCCGATGGCTTGGTCAGGATCAGGCTGGTATCTGGATCGGCGCAGTCGATGCGGCGGCTGCGGAAGTCGCGGCTGAGTGCGCGCAGGTCACGCTTCGGGTCGAAGCCGAACAGAGTCAGTCCGAAACCATTCTTGCCCGATGCCGCGCCGTGGCAGGCACCGCTGTTGCAACCAGCCCGCGTCAGGATGGGAATGACATCCATGCGGTAGCTGACCGGTGGTTCGAACGTCGCGTTCTGCACGGTGACCTTGACCGTGGCGGACAGGTTGTCGTGACGCACGGTGGCGATGGTCTCGCCGTTCTGCAGCGGCACTAGTCGGCCCTCGCGGAACGTGGCGATGCCGGCGGGTTGGAACTGCACGTTGAGGGCGCCGCTGACATCGGTTGTCAGCCCTTGCGCAGTTGTCGACTGTGCTACCAGGCGATGTGTGTCTAGACCGCTGTCAAGGGTGACGCGGGTGGGGTAGACGGTCAGTGTGCTGTGGACTGCCTTAGCTTGCACTGCTCGGGCTTTCTCCACCTGGGCTTGCGCGAGCTTCTCTTGAGCGGGCACGCTGGCCGCAAGTAGCAACCATGGCAGGCAACGTCGGGTCATCGTTCGAATCATCGTGAGGCTCCTGCAGACTTGCTGATGGCTGGCTTCTTGGTTGCAGGCTCGACCACCTTCAGCGGTTGATCGACGCGGATTTCGCCGCTGCCGACGTTGTGAATGATGACGCCATCCTTGGTCGTGATCTTCAGTTGGATGTAGATCGAGCGATGGCGTCCTGACCGCGCGGTCTTCGCGACATCGATGGCGACTGGCAGCTTGGCCGTGTCGGCCTGGATCGCCGGAATCTTGTAGGTTACGCCCTTTGGAATCCGGCCGAGCACGGCGGTGACCTTGCCGTCAAACTTGCGTTTGTGGTCTATCACGACTTCGAGTGTGCCCTGTTGGCCCTGTTCGATTCGCGCCGTGGCAACGGTTGCCGTGAGCCAAGGTTCGTGCACCGGCAGCTTGAAGACTTCGGTGCTGATCGTGCACGTGACGCCGTCGAGCACGCTGCTCGCAACCAGCACAATTGGCCAGTCACCGACGGCGGCGCCAGAGTTCGCGTTAAACGACAGGTCGCCAGTTGTCTTCTTGCCGGTCAGCGTCAAGGTGCTCGCCGATACGCCAGCAGGTAGCGCCAACGCGTGCACTCGGACGGTGCCGGTGAAGCCCTTGTCGCGGGTCACCGTGACGGGCAATAGCATCGAGCCGCTGCGAACGATTGGCACGCGCGGCTGCTTGGTCGCGACGTCAAACGGCACCGGTTTGGTGACCACGATCGGCAGCACGCGTGTCAGGCGCGACTCGTAGACTTGGTTGTTGCTCACGCGCAACACCGGGAACCGGTGCATGTGGCGGATATTCTGCGGCTTGTTACCCTGCTTGTAGAGCAGTGCTGGTGTGCCAAGACCGGTCTGCATCGAGGCGTCGGCAGCAGCCGAGAACACCATCGGAACGAACAATGTCTGGTTGACGTCTATGGCGTTCGCCTGCACGCCAGTAGGCAGGTTCTCGTAGCGCAACACGGGGTCCTTGCGCGCGTCGGCGCCAGTGATGCGGATCATGGTGGCGTTGTGGCGACCTTGCGGCACGGCGATGCCTAGATCCTCCGAACGACGTCCTGGCACGGCTTCGGCCGCGCCTGCGTAGGAATTGCTGGAGCCAACTTCGATGCGATAGAAGTGCGCGTCACTGCCTCGTTGCAGGTGATCACGGACGCATACGTAGAACGTGCCGGTCGCCGGCGGTGTGAAGTTCAGTCGGCAGTCGAGACCGGCACCATCATCATTGCTCGCGAGTGTCTTGCCCTTGGCATCGCGGATGATCAACACTGGGTCGAGCGGCGAGCGTAGGTTTCGCGCCAGCGCCTGAATCTGCAAACGTTGCTGCTTGGTGGCGTGGAAGGCGTAGCGATCTTCTGCTCCAGGGTTCCTGATGACGCCATGGAACGCGCACGGTGCGGTGGGTGGTTCTGTTGGCGTCGCGCCCTCGACAAAGTTTGGACGATCATCGACGGCAACCATCACGGGGGTTGGGCATGCGATGCCGTTGACGACTGGGAAGACCGCGTGTAGGCCGTCGATCGTTGGCAGCGTGATGGTGGCCTCTGCAGGTTCGCCATCGCCTAACAGTTGCACGCTGATGGTCTCGCCAGGTCGCCCCCCGGCTGGCAGCAGCCCAAGCGGCCGCGGGAACGTGCCGAGGTGCAGCCGGTAGGCGCCTACTGAGGAGCCGCGGTAGGCGACGTCACGCAGCGCAAGCCAGTGAGTGCCCGTCTGCTTGGCCGTGAAGCGTGCCAGCGGATCGGCCTTGCCGAGCGACGAGTCGTCGCGACGTTGCAGCATGTTTGCGTCGGGGCCGAAGATCTCAAGCTGCAGATCAATGTCACTGAGGCCGAGGCGCACGGCTTCCACTTCGGCGCGAACGACTTCTCCCGCCTGGGCCTCGAACGCATACCAATCGACCTCTTCGGCGAGGATGCGGCCATCGACAGTGAGGTTGAGCGCGATGCGTTGCGCGAGCTCGCGAGTACCGTGATCCTTGCGTTCGCGGATCGAAGGCAGTGGCCCGACGCGAAATTCCTTCGGTCGTGTCAGCCCCCGCGCTGTGTGCAACGAGAACATGTAGGTCCCGAGTGCGCAGGTGTCGGGGATGCGTAGGTGTAGGGTGACGCGGTCGGCGCGACCTGCTTGGATCTTCTCGACTTCGATGCCTTCACGCAGCCAGACCACGGACTGCACGTCTTTCAAGAACGTGCCATCGCACAAGACTTTGACCTGTTGGCCGCGGCTGCCGCCTGCAGGCATCAACAAGCGAACCTCTTGGGCGACCGCGGTGGTCGTGGTGGCTGCGAGCAGCAGCGTCGCTAGCAATCTCGCGCGCATCAGGCGAGTAGCTCCCGCACGACACGGCCGTCGCGCACAATGTCGATGGGGCGGTCCCCGGGGCTCATTAAGCGGCGCGACGGATCAATGCCGAGTTGCGTGAACATCGTGGCTGCGAGGTCCGCCGGCGACACGGCGCCTTCTTCGGGAGCGCTGCCGTTGGGGTCGGTGTGGCCGTGGAAGTAGCCACGCTTGAGGCCACCGCCGGCGGCGACGACTGAGAATGCGCGTGGCCAGTGGTCGCGGCCGCGGGTGCCATTGATGCGCGGTGTGCGACCAAACTCGCTAGACAACACGACCATGGTGCGGTCAAGCATCGAGCGTTCGTCGAGGTCGGCGATCAGTGCCGCCAGCGCTTGGTCTACGGCCGGCATGCGGCTACGCAGAGCGGTCGAGATGTTCTCGTGGTGGTCCCAGCCACCAAACGGAATGGCGACGAAGCGCACGCCGGCAGCGACCAGTCGTCGCGCCAGTAGCAGTCGTTGTCCGATGACGTTGCGGCCATATCGATCGCGCGTTGCCTTCTTCTCCAGTTCGATCTTGAACGCTTGTTGCGCGGTCGGAGAGTCAATCAGTCGCCACGCCTGTTGGTAGAACGATTTGGTTGCGCGCACGCCATCGGCGTCGCCGGCATAGCCTGCATCGAGTTCTTCGAGCATGCGACGCCTACGTGCGACCCGCTCTTCGCTCAGCTTGACGCTCGAGCCGAGGTCCTTGACCGAGAAGCCGCTGCTCGATGGTTCACTGCCAACACTAAATGCACCGAACGCCGAACTGAGGTAGCCGGTGCCGAGGTCGGCTTGGCGCGCCGTCGGTATGCACACGTAGGGCGGCAGATCATTGCGAACGCCGAGCTCGTGGCTGACGACCGAGCCGAAGCTCGGGTAGACGATTGCCGGACTCGGGCGGTAGCCCGTCAGCATGTTGTGGGCACCGCGTTCGTGGGCCGCTTCGGTATGCGTTAGCGAACGCACGACGGTCAGCTTGTCCGCGATCTTGGCAAGGTTGCGGCACAGCTCGCTGAAGCGTTGGTCGTCGACTTTGGTCGCAATCGAGCGGAACGGGCCGCGCACATCGACTGGTGCGTCGGGTTTCGGATCGAACGTGTCGATGTGGCTGAGGCCACCGCCGAGGTAAATCTGGATGACGGCGTCGGCCTTCGGGCCCGGGCGCTGCTGGTTACGGAGCTGCTGGCCGTTTGCGAGCAGGTTGCCCGGTAGCGCAGCCGCGATCCCGAGGCCTGCCGATCGCGCGAGAAAGTCGCGCCGGTTCAAGTTCGATGCGGAACGGGGCTGTGACGGATTGGCGTCGCCGAGCATAGAAGAGACCTCTCAATGCGTTGGTGGCCCGGCATAGCCGGGGAAGCAGAGGGCGTATGGTAGTGGCGAAGGTCGGGGGCTGGGCGCCATTGCGTATCCATTACATACGGGATTGCGCAGTACCGGTTCTGATCACGACCGGACCTTTGCTCTGAATTGCTTCGAGGTGGCCAGCCCGCGTTGTTTCGAAGTCCTCGGCATAGGTTCGAGTCGAGGCTTCGGCGAAGCCAAGTGCTCGACCGGTTGTCTCTACGATGTGTAACGAGACCGAAGATCGACGCGGGAACCTGCCAGCGACGTAGCTGTGAATCTTCTCGCTGTGATCTGCAGGCCGGCCGTCTAGTCAGAGCCCGCAACGCATGCGCCGCCAGTCGATTTCTTCGCGGTGGTGGCTCTCGTGGTCGTCATCGATGCGCGTGGTTGATGAGAACCTGCGTCTGTTGAAAACTATTCAATACGAGTTTAGCTGGCGAGCGAGGTGCTAGTGCGGCATCCAAGTTCCGTGGCAAGTATCGGTGCAGACGCAACGCTAGCCGGAGAGCTTTAGACAACTTGGCACAGCCGAGGTGTGCTTCAGACGACTCTCGCTAACACAGATGTTCCGTTTAATTTACGGCTATTCGAGGTGCGCATCAGCGGCCCCAGGCACTCGCTGGCGGTCGGGCATTTTGCTGCTAGGCTGAAGTGCGCATCTCGGCTGAGGCCGTGAGCCACTCGTCTTACCTCGTCACGTTTCAACGGAGATCCATGCCCCCGTTCCCTATGCGTCCCTCGTTCTTACTCGGATGCTGCCTATTGCTTGGCAGTGTTACCGAGTCCGCCGTTGCCCAAAAGCAAGCGCCAGCAGCGCAGCAGCAACAAGCCGCCTGGCGCACCAGCGCCGCGTGGACCTCGTTCGTCGAACGCAACGGCAGCCAATGGCGCGTCGAGTGGTCGGATGCAACCTCGACGCCACGCTCCCTATGGGGAAGCGGTATCCCGCTCACGAATTGGCGAGAGAACTCGCTGACCGAGGCGCGCCGCCAAGCACACCTGTTGCTGCAGTCGGAAGCTGGCTTGCTCGGCATTGGCCGTTCGAGTGTCCGCGAGACCATTGGTTCGCGCATGCACCGCGTCTGGACCTTCAAGTTCCAGCAGTACTTCCAAGAGCTCGAAGTGATCGGCGGTCGTGCCGACGTTCGGGTCAACATGGTTGGGCGCGTGCCGATGATCGGCAGCACGTTCTGGCCGATCCCGAAGGACTTTGTGGTCACGCCAACTGTTGAGGCTGGCAATGCCTGGCTGCATGCATGGAAGGCGCTCGGAGAAGCACCGAGCAATGCCCCGCAGCCGACGCCGTTCACGCAGCCGCGTCTCGTCATCTGGGGCGACATGGCCGCCGATGGTCCAAGCAAGGTCTCTTTGGCCTGGGAAGTGGCGCTGAGCAACATTGCCGCCAACGGTGACGGCAAGATTGGTCGCTACTACATCGATGCTCATACCGGCAAGGCGTTGACGTTTGTCAACGACAAGCATGAGTGCGGCATCGCAGGCTGCAATCACAAGAGCCACACGCTGCCAGCGATTCCCGCCCGGCCGCTGCTCGCCCCGGTCAGCACGACGGTCACGGTAATGGGCTGGTCGCGCTTGGGCGTGGATGCTGGCGCGTCGCTGACGAACACTGCGATGCCTGGTCTCGAGATCAGTGTGCCAGGTATTGGTATCGTCACGACGGATGACAATGGCCAGTTCACGGTCAACATCTCCTCCTCGGTATCGGTCAGCATCGGCAACCTGAGCGGTCGTCACCATGCGACGATCTCCGGCACGGCGGCTCCGAGTGCTTCGCACACGATCAACCCCGGTGTTTCGAGCACGATTCAGTTGCTGACGTCCAACGCCAGCATCAATCAGGCGGCGCACACGACGACGGCGTGGTGGGTCGATGCGACCAACGAGTTCGCACGTTCGATCCTCGGCAACTCGTCGCAGCTGGCGACGGCGAGCGGCGTTGGGGTCACCATCAACATCAACCAATCCTGCAACGCCTACTACTCCGGCAATACGATCAACTTCTACCAAGACGGTGGTGGTTGCGCGAATACGGCGTTCTCGTCGGTGATTGCGCATGAGTGGGGTCATGGCCTCGATGACCGTTACGGCGGCATCTCGCAGACCAATGGTTTGAGTGAAGGCTGGGGCGACATCTTTGGTTGCTACCTGATGGACACGCCGCTGCTCGGCAGTGGCTTCCAGTCGCCGGGCGTGCCGCTTCGCGATGGCAACAACACGGTGCAATACCCATGTTCGGGTTGCTCGGTGCACACCGCCGGCCAATCGTGGATGGGCTTTGCTTGGAAGCTTCGCGAGCGCATGGCGATCACGTTGGGTAGCCGCAACGCAGCCATCACCCTGACCAACAACCTCGTCATCAGCACGATCGCTGCCGATGCGACCAACCAGCAAGCCGCGGTTCTCGAAGTCTTCATCGCCGACGATGACGATGGCAACCTGAACAATGGAACGCCTAACTACGCCGACCTTGCGTGGGCATGTGATCAACACTCGCTGCCATACCCGGGGCAGACCTCGGGCGTTTCGAACGACGAGTGCGTTGACGCGGTTCCGCTCGTCGATGGCACCAACAGTGGCTTCACGTCCGCTGGCTCGTTCACGTCGTCGCCGTCATGGGGTTGCGCTTCGGGCGGCAACGACGTGTGGTTCTCCTACACGGCGGGCGGCAGCGGCACGCTTTCGGTCAGCACCTGCGGCTTGGCTGGTTACGACAGCGCGATCCAGATGTTCTCAGGCAGCTGTGGCTCGCTGAACAGCATTGCGTGCAACGACGACTCTTGCAGCTTGCAGTCGACGGTGTCCGCATCGGTGTCAGCTGGCACCTACTACATCCGCGTTGGTGGCTACAACGGCGCGACCGGCACGTTCGGCTTGGATGTCTCCGGACCTTCCGCGCCGGCCTCGCCGCCATCGGCTCCTAGTGGCCTTGGTGCAACGGCAAGTGGATGGGCCCAGGTCAACTTGGCGTGGACGGATACCGCGAACGACGAGACTGGTTACGAAGTGGAGCGCTCGACCAACGGCTCGACCTTCTCGCTGGCCGCAACGCTCGGTGCGAACTCGGAGAGCTACAACGACACCGGTCGTTCGGCCAACACGACGTACTGGTATCGCGTTCGTGCCACCAATGGGGGCGGCCCGTCGGGCTACTCCAACACTGCGAATGCGTCTACGGATCCGTCGAGCGTGCAGCTGTACTTGGTGACCTCGGAGAACTCGAACCACGGTGTGGTCAACGGTTCCTACTCTGCGACTAACGGTGACGATGGTTCGTACCAGACGATCACCGAGCGCACCGCGAAGAACCGTAACAGCCTGGAGCATGAGTGGAGCATCGCCAACGTTCCGTCGAGTGGCACCCGCACGTTGCGCGTGCAAGCGCACCGCACGGTCTCGTCCGACAACGACACCTTCATCCTGCAGGTGCTCGTCGGCGGTAGCTGGACGACGGCGATCACGGTGATCAAAATCACGGATGACAACGTCTACCAGGAGTGGGTGCTGCCGAGTGGTGCGTCCGGAACCGTAAGCATTCGCGTTCACGATTCGGACAACTCGCGCCGTGCGTCGGGCGAAGACACGCTGACCGTCGATCACATCGTGATCGAAGCGCTGTAGTTCGCGACTGCGTGATGCTTGGCGTTTGAGTGGGCGATGCCTGCTCGAACGCCTGAGCTCCGCCTACCGGTTGCGCGCTTCCCTGGTCCAGTGATCGAGGCGCGCGCTGTTCCCGATTTCCGGCGGCCCATAGTTGCGGAGCGTATTGGGGAAGTAGCGGCAGATGAGCATGTCGCCCAGGCGTCCGGCGACGACGCCATCGCCGAGAATGCCCTCGCCAATCCTGTGATTGCTGATTGGCATGATCATCTGCTCGACATGCTCGGGGATCTCCTCGGAATCCTTCATCCTGATTGCCACCATTGGGCCATCAATCGCAACGACGATTCCGTAGGGATACACCGGCCAACCCATGGGCATCACATACAGCAGTGGTGGCGGCGTGTGGTAGTTGCGCGAGTGCTCGCGCATCGCAGCAATGAGCTCTTCAGATTGACCGCGCAAGCTGGGATGCAGATCGGGGGTCGCTTGCTGCGGGTTGGCCACGTCCCTCACTTGTGGCCCACTGGCACAAGCTGCACTCAAAATACACAACGCGAGAACCATGCGCATGGCGCTCAGCCTACTTCGCCGCGCGCCAGCGCAGGAAACTCTGCACCGCCGCGAGTCCAAACAGCCCACCTGCGATCGCATAGCCAACCGCTCCGCCGGCGGCGATTGAGGCGATTGCGAAGAAACAGCCGGCGGCCGCCAGGTAGGCGACCGTGGCGATCGCTGCGGCGCGGTATTGCTGCGGATCCTGGTGCATGTGTCCGAAGCCTAGTGTTGGGCGAGAACGTGAGCCAAAGAGATTTCGGCGGATCAACTCACTCGTTCGCCTGCCGAACCCGGTTACCACGCTGTGCCATCCGCACCATTGACCTGACCGCCCTACCATGGATCGTTGCTGGCTCACGATGCCCTGCGTACTGTACCCGGTTCAAACCACAGGTTGCGCGAAGCGCAACCTGTGGTTTGAACCGGGTACAGTACG
>JBNMNW010000248.1:0-9085 GCA_051278165.1 Planctomycetota bacterium
TTCCGGGTCAGCGATCGCACCGACATGCACAGCTACTTGAAGATCTGCGGTGGCTTTCTGCATGTGCTCGTGCAAGAACACGACGGCAAAGCCAAGCTGGTGTTGCGACACTACGATCCGCGCGGTGCAGTCACTCACGAAGACGTTCTCGAAGGCCTTTAGCACCGTTAGTCTTTCGCCGGCAGCCGGCCCCTACCAGCATTCCCCTAGCAGCAGCCCCCTACCACTACCATGATGCGCCTATCCATTCGTATCGCAGCGCTTGCCGCTGCGACCGTGTTCTTCGCCTCCTGCCAAGCACAGCCGCGCTGGTATAAGGGCAACCTGCACACGCACACGCTATGGAGTGATGGCAATCACTTCCCTGAGATGGTCGTCGATTGGTATGCGAGCCGTGACTACGACTTCCTGGCGCTGACCGAACACAACGTGATCGCCGACCACGACAAGTGGATGGCCAACGACCTGGTGGTTCGGCGCGGTGGTCGACGCGCACTCGCTGACTATCGCTTGCGCTTCGGCACCGACTGGGTCGAACAGCGCGAAGTCGACGGCAAGCTGCAGGTGCGCTTGAAGAAGCTCGATGAGATTCGTTCGCGGTTCGAAGACCGGGACGACTTTCTGCTGATTGCCGCCGAGGAGATCACCACGGCGTTTGAAGGCAAGCCGATCCACATCAACGCGACCAACGTGGCGGAGCGCATTGCGCCGCAGAAGGGCACCGACGTGCGCGACGTCATGCGCAAGACACTGCAAGCGGTTGCGGCACACGAAAAGCAACACGACGTGCAGGTTCTGACGCATCTCAACCACCCGAACTTTGGCTGGGGCGTGTCGGCGGAAGATCTCGCGGCCGTTACCGAAGAGCATTTCTTCGAGGTCTACAACGGCCACCCGAGCGTGCATCACAAGGGCGACAAGACGCGCCCGGGCACCGAGCGGCTTTGGGATATCGCCAACACGACGCGGCTTCGCGACCTCAATGCGCATGTGCTGTATGGCCTGGGCACGGATGACTCGCACAACTACCACAACACGTCTGGTTCGACGCCGGGCCGCGGTTGGGTGATGGTGCGCGCGACGGAACTGACCGCGGACGCCTTGGTCACCGCCATCGAGAACGGCGATTTCTACGCGTCAAGCGGCGTCGTGCTTGATCGCGTCGAGAGCGATGACGATTCACTGAGCATCGACATCGCGGCTCAGGGCGACGGCACCTACGTCACCGAGTTCATCGGCACGCGGCACGGCAGCGACAAGATTGGCGAAGTGCTCGCAAGCGTGCGCGGCGAACGTCCCCGATACTTCTTCCGCGGCGATGAGATCTTCGTGCGCGCGACGGTGACTTCGACCGTGCTGGCGGACAACCCGGTCTTCGAAGGGCAAACGCGTCAGGCTTGGGTGCAACCAGTGATCCCGGAAGAGGGCAGCCAAGAGTGAGCGAACCTAGCGACGCAGCGGCGTGGATTCGCACGGTGCCTGAAGCAGACGCCGACGGACAACTGGCGGCGCTGTATTCGCAGTGCCTCGATCCGGGTTCGCTCAAGGTCGACCACATCCTTCGGGTGCACTCGCTGCACCCGGCTGGCTTGCAAGCGCACCTCGCCGTCTACCACGCATCGATGGCCAGCACCAAGGGACTGCGCAAGGTCGACCGCGAGATGGTCGCTGTCGTCGTCTCTAAGGCCAATGGCTGCCAGTATTGACTCATGCATCACCGACGCGGTCTGCGTCGACTGCTGTCGGACGAGGCGCTAGCAGAGCGCATCGAGACGGACTTCGAAGCGGCCGGGCTCGAGCCACGACGCGTCGCAATGCTTCGCTATGCCATCAAGCTGACGCAGTCCCCCGCCGACATGGTGCGTGGTGACGTCGACGCGTTGCGCATCGCGGGCTTCGACGATGCCGACATCCTCGAATTGTGCGAAGTCGTCGCCTACTACGCGTATGCCAATCGCATCGCCGATGGCCTTGGCGTGTCGCTAGAGACCTGACGCGGCTGGCGACGCGGCAGGTGACCATCTTGAGCAGCCGGCTGGATGGCGTGGCGTGGCGTGGCGTGGCTGCTTGGCTGGCTCGGCCGCATGCCTAGCCGAGCCACAGGGCTGGCCGAGCCACAGGGCTGGCCGAGCCGCAGGGCTAGCCGAGCCACAGGGCCGTGCTGCTGGCAGCTCGACTGCCGCAAGCTAGACGACCGTCTATCAGCCGAGGTATTTGCCGATCAGCAAGTCGAGGCGCCGACGGGCGTCCGCGGTGATCGCGTCCGGCGCCGTCATCACGGCGTGCTCCATGCAGCCGGCCGCACTGATTGGCTGCTCAAGCTCACTGGTCGCGCGGGCAAGCTCGACCACCACGCGCTGCGCGAGGTCGGCGTTCGCCTTGAGCACGGCGAGCACGGAGGAGACATCTACATCGCCTTCCACTTCGTGCCAGCAGTCGTAGTCGGTGACCAAGGCAATCGTCGAGTAGGCGATCTCCGCTTCGCGAGCGAGCTTGGCTTCCTGCAGATTGGTCATGCCGATGACATCGACATCCCATTGGCGGTAGAGCCTCGACTCGGCGCGCGTGCTGAACAGCGGCCCTTCCATGCACAGATAGGTGCCGCCATCGTGCGCAACGGCACCAGCAGCGCGAGCGGCACGCAGGGCGAGCTGGCGCAGCGGCTCCCAGATCGGGTCGGCGAAGTGCGCGTGCGCGACGCAGCCATTGCCGAAGAATGTCGACTCTTCGGTGCGGCCACGGGTGCGATCAATGAACTGGTCGACGATGACCAACTCACCGGGCCGCAGGTCGATCTTCATCGAGCCAACCGCGGAGATGCCGACCACGGTCGACATGCCCAACTGCTTCATGGCGTGGATGTTGGCGCGGAACGGTAGCTCGCTGGGTGACAGCAAGTGGCCGCGACCATGCCGCGGCAAGAACGCCATGCGAACTCCGTGCAGCTTGCCGGTAACCAACACATCGCTCGGCTTACCGAACGGGGTTTCGAGGTCAACGGTCTCGCGATCTTCAAGACCGGGCAGGTCGTAGAGACCTGACCCACCAATGATGCCCAACGTCTTCTCAGTCATGATCCGTCTCAGTAGTTAGTCGTCGTATTCGTCTTCGTAGCGCACGACCGAACGCGGCTGCAAGTTCACGCTTCCGGGTTGGCGCGGCGCCCGCGGCTCGTCGCGATCCGTGGGCCGCGAGTACCAGCTCGGTGCGAACAGTCGCTTGATCAACATCGTCGCGTAGGCTCCGCGCGGCAGTGCAAACTGCAGGCTCACCTTGACGTTGCCCTCGTGCATTTCGTCTGGCTCGATGCGCACGTCGGTGACGTTGGTCGGCTTGATCAGCGCATCGCGCTGCTCTTCCTTCCAGATCATGCCGGGCACTTCGTTGGCGATGAAGTCACCGCGCTGCAGCTCCGCGTTCTTCATCTCGCCGATCATCGACTTCTTGAACGGCTCGCTGCCACCATCGCCATCGACACCGAACAGCGGTGTGCGCATGCCGATCAGCTTTTCTTCTCGCTCGGGGGCGAGATACTTCCAAGCGATCAGGTCGCCGGCGAGCGTCGACAAGCGCAGGCGTTGCGCGCCCTTGACGGCGACGCGCAGCAAGTTGCTGACTGCCCGGTTCCACAAGAACGACTGGTAGGCAAACGCGTGGATGACGCGCAAACGCAGCGGCACGAACTTCAACGCAGTGCGGAAGTCGCGCGGATTGCGGATCAAGAACTCGAACAGCGGCTCGTAGGCGGGCCCACGCGCAATGCGCGCACAGGCATCCCAATCGCCCCAACGAAGCTGCAGCGTGCGCTTCAGCTTGACGTCACCAGTGATCGCGACGGGCGACGGTTCGGCGACAAGTTGCTGTAGCGCTCGCTCGTAGTCGCCGATCAACACACTGAGCATCGGGAAGCCCTGGCCGTGGCGCAGGCTGCCGAAGCGTTGGTCGTCGAAGTAGTTCGGGAAACCGGTCTTCACCAACGATGGCATGCTGCGACGCAACGCAGCGGCCTCGGTTGGTCGCAGGTCGCGCACCACAATCGTGAATGCGTTGCCCTGGCTCATCTTGCTCGTGATCGGCCGATCCATCGCCCCAACTGGCGTCAACCGAAGGTTGGGCAGCTTGAGATCGACGGCTTGTCGCTCGATCGTGACGAACTGATCGGTGACCGCCTGCCGGTCCTTAAGACCCGCAAACGCAATCGACGAGCGCTGGACCCCGCCGTCGCGCGCGATCATGGTCAATGCCTCAGGCGTTGACAACTTCTCCTTGTGCAGCTTGTGCACAATGAAGTTGCCGTTGGGCACTTCGTTCCACTCGAGTAATTCACGAACGCGGAAGTCATCTGGCGTAATCTTCAGTCGCACTGGGTTCTCCGCGGGCTGCGGTGCTTCTCGACGTGTCGCAAAGCGACCGCAAGATCCTCGGGCATAGGTGCATCGGCAACCACTTCGGTGCCGTCAACATCGGAGAACGCCACTCGCTCGGCATGTAGGAACATGCGCTCTAGCAAGGGACGCTCTTCGACACCCGTTCTCTTCTTGTAAGCTGCTTTGAGGCGCGACAGCAACAGCCGTTCGCCTCCGTATGCTTGGTCACCGACGATCGCATGGCCAATCGACTGCAAGTGAACACGAATCTGGTGGCTCCGACCAGTCGTCGGATGCAGCTCTAACAGGCTGTGTCGCCCGTAGCGCTCGCGCACGATCACCTCGGTGTGAGCCTCCCGGAAGCCGGTGCGCGCCTCGGCGCTGGCAACGACCATTCCGGGACGGCGGCGGTCCGGACCGAGCCAGGCATCGACGCTGCGCTCGTCCCAACTGGGCGCTCCGGCCACCAGCGCCACATAGGTCTTGCGGACCCTGCGCTCGCGGAACTCCAGGTCGAAGTGGCGAGCTGCCTCAGCGCCCTTCGCAAGAATCATGCAGCCCGAGGTATTCCGGTCGAGACGGTGCACAATACGAAGATCATCGTCCGGCCGCAGGCTCTGAAGCAGCCCGTGCAGGCCTGAATCCTCGCCGCTGCGGTCGGGCACCGAAGGCATGCCGGCCGGCTTGGCAACCACCAGAGCGGACGCGGTTTCCGTCAGAACGGTCGGCGCCAGACTGCTAGCCTTGCCTGCGCGCCGTCGCCCGCCAGGCACCGACTCGAGCATCACGACATCTCCCAAGCTTAGCTTGCGGTCGTGCAGGCACACTTCACCGTTCACGCTAACTCCTCCGCTGGAGATGAGTTGGCGCAGGTCTCCACGGTGAGTATCGGGATGCGACCGAGCTAGGAGATCAAACAATCGAATCCCAGCCAGATCACTCTCGACGACCAGGACTTCGGGGGCGGGCGGCGACAAGGCGCGAAGAGGATACGGACCGCAGCACGATCCTCAACCCCTTCCCGGGCCAGGAATGCAGAAGTACCGCACATGCACAGGATTGAGCAGGCAGCGACCCATCAATCTTCTCATCGGGACAGTTTCATCTCAATTTCGAGACTTGACTGAGACGACTCTCGCACCACGGCACATAAACCACTTCTCCCAATTGGCTTAAGTATTTACCGCTTGAATGGCACGACCCTTGCATAGTAGTCCTATGCAGATGAGAGCATCGAGTTCAAACAAGCAGCTTGCGGGAGCCCAAGGCCTGCGACGTTGTGGACAGGAACTCGGTGTGGCAGAGAGTTGTGAGACAGAGATCTGTGAGACAGAGAGCTGTGAGACAGAGAGCTGTGCAGAGAAGACACCACGTTGGTGGGGACGGTTGGCGAGACCTAACCACCTGACGTTGGCTGGCAACCTTTGCGGACTTGGACCGGTGGCGAGCTGGAAAGAGACTGCTGCGCGGTGCTTCGGCATGAGTGCTTCGGCATGAAAGCACCCTCGGGTGTTGCGCGGGCTGTCAGCTTAGGATGAGGGGTGAATAACCCTATTCCACTGTCCGGCACCCTTCGGGGTGTCGGACAGTTTTTTTTTGTCGCCAAACTGCCGATGACAAGGACATGCCCTGCTCGGTCGTGATCCCCTGCCACAACGGCGTCGACCTGACTGGCCCCTGCATCAGGAGCATGCTCGATCAACGGCCGGCGCCAATCGAGATCGTGATCGTCGACAACGCCAGCACCGACGGCACCGCCGACCTAGACCAACTCGATCCGCGAGTTCGAGTCATCCGCCTGAGTGAGAACCGTGGTTTCGCGGGAGGCATCAACGCCGGACTTGCTGCCGTCGACAAGCAAGCAGACGAAGTCCTGATCCTCAACAACGACACCATTGCTGAGACCAACATGCTGGCCGAAATGCGCCGTGCATTATATTCGCCAACAGACGTTGAGATCGGCGCCTGCGGGCCAGTCAGCAACCGCGTCAAAGAAGATGCCAGATTGCCAGTCGGCGACCTGTCTCGCGACCCCGAAGAGCGACGCGCCATCGCTGCGGCACTCGCCGACGATACCATCGTGCAGGACGTCGAGAGCCTGTCCGGACTCTGCATGCTGATGCGATGTTCGACGCTCGAGCGCGTCGGCAACTTCGATGAGCTGTTCGGTCTCGGCAATTTCGAAGACGATGACTTCAGCCTGCGACTGCGACTGCTCGGACTGCGGCTAGTCATCGCAAGACGCGCCTTCCTCCATCACGAAGGCCACCAGACGTTTCACGCGCTCGGCCTCGACATGCGTGAGCAAATCCAACTGCGACTGACGGACTTTGACGCCAAGTGGCAGCAGCACCCAGCGGGCCGCGCCGTTGTCGCTGCGATCCATAACGACCTCCCTGGAGCCGCAGTAGCAGCCAAGGCCGCGCTCGCCGTTGCGCCCGATTGGCTCGATGCAGAATGGCATATTGGTCGCTTCGAAGAACAGTTCGGCAACCCCCATCACGCCATCCAGCACTTGCGAAGCTTCTTGACGCGCTGCCCAGAACACGTGCGAGCCTTGATAAGCCTGGGGCTGGCAACGCTTCGCACCGGCGACACCGATGGCGGGCTAAAGATTCTGGCCGACGTCACGGACCGCCACCGACTAAGCCCCGCCGCACAGCACCACACGATGTTGAGACTCGGCGAAATCGACTACGACGCAGGCAAGCACGAACAGGCTCGAGCCCACTTTGAGGCGGCGATCGCGATCAATCCCGACGCCCCAAATGCGTGCAACGGGATTGGCCTCACCCATCTAGCCCTTAAAGACTACGAGGCCGCAGAGCGATCGTTTGAAGCTGCCATCGAACATGGTCATGCCTTGGCCTACACCAACCTAGGTATCTGCCAGATGATGCGCGGCAATCACGAGGATGCGCTGGCAAATTTTGAACGAGCTGTCGTGCTCCTGCCGCAGAACCAAGTGGCGCGCGGCAACTATGAAGCGGGACGCATCGCAGTCGCTCGATCGACGGCACCGGCCAGCTAACAGCGCGTCCGCTCGGCTTTGGCGAACATCGCGCTGAACGGTGCGTGCAGCAACCGACCGTTCGCAATCAGCAAGCTATCGATGATCTGTGCAGTGACTCTGGCTCAAGCGACAGCTTGACTAGCGGCGCCCTCGCAAACCGGACTCACCGGAAGGAATCAGCCGGCACAGCGAACGAGCCCTTGCTAGCTCGGTAGCGGGATCTGACCGACAGCCGCCTGCTCGGCGCCTGCCACTTTCTGATCTACTGCCACTTTCTGCTCTACCGCCGCATCCTGCTGCAAGGCCAGGGCGACCAGTTCCGACACGATGCTCGCTAACGGCATTTCGGGCACCCAACCATTGGCAGCACGCAAGCGGTCGAGCGATGGCACGCGGCGCGATGGATCGACGAAGCCCTCGGGGAAGATGTCGCCGAACGGCACATTGCGAATCGGCGACGAACTCTCGGCCGCCGCACGCACCATCTCGGCCAACTTGAGGACCGGCGTTTCGATGGCGCTGCCGACATTGACAACGCGGCCTGGCACACTCGCCGACGTAGCCAGTCCTAGCAGCGCGCGCACGACATCACGAACGTGCGCGAAGCAACGAGTCTGCGCACCGCCGCCGTAGACCGTCATCGGTTCGCCGCGCACTGCCTGCTGCACGAAGCGCGGCAGCACCATGCCGTGGTCGCCCGTTTGGCGCGGCCCGACGGTGTTGAACAAACGGGCCACGACAACCTGTAAGCCACTCTGCTCGGCATGCGCTGAGGCAAGCCACTCACCCATCGCCTTGGCACAGGCGTAGCCACCGCGCAAACCTTCCGTCGAACCAGGGTGCACTGGCGCCGACTCGACGAATGGCACTGGCCCATCGCCATACACTTCGCTGCTTGACGTCACCAGCACCGGAACGGCATGCGCGGCGCAGGAACGAAGCACCGATTCCGTCGAGTGCAAGTTCGCCTGCATGACGACGAGCGGCTCTTCGGCCAAACGACGCACGCCAACCACGCCCGCCAGATGGAAGACAACGTCCGCCGGCTTGATGGCGTAGTCCGCGATCCGAGCATCGGTCACCGATCCGACGGTGACTGTCAGCTTCGGGTCACCGGTGACGGCCGCGAGGTTCTCGAGCCGGCCCGTCGACAGGTCGTCGACCACATGCACCGTGTAGCCCCTCTGCAAGAGCAATTCGACCAAGTGCGAACCGATGAATCCGGCACCGCCGGTGACAACGGCGAGGCCCGGTCGTGACGACAACGGGCCGCGGACGGATGCCGAAGCATCGCAGTTAGGATTCGGTCGGGACATGCGCGATTAGAGAAGGATAGAGCGTCGGCGGCATGATGTCGCCAGTCCCATGCTCTGGCTCATCATTTGTACCGCCGACACTCAGGTCCGGTTGGACCCCGAGTCGGCGCAAACTATTCCCGGGCGTTCTCAGCGGCGGTCGCGGCGGATCTGCTCCAGCAGACGGCGCAACTCCTTCAGCTCCTGACGCAACTCCTTCAGTTCGCGCTCCAGGTTGTAGTCACGGCCCCTAACGCCCTTGCCACGGCTGGGACTGCTGGGGCGACCGGGCTTGCCGGTGACGGTCGGGCGATTTGGGCGGTTTGGGCGGTTCGCACGATTCTGCTGGGCGGGGCGAGCCGGGCGAGCGGCGCGGGGGGGCGCGGGTGGCCGGGCGGCGCGGCGATTCG
>JBNMNW010000249.1:0-8965 GCA_051278165.1 Planctomycetota bacterium
GGTAGCGGCTAGTCTGGGATTCATCGATGCTTCGGCAGATCCTTAGACCAGCTACTCAGAGATTGTCAAAAACGAGGGCGCATGCGCTGCTTGATAAGATTGCGACGTCCGACGAGATGTTTGGCCGCAAGCTGCAGATGCTGGGTCGCAAACTGCAGACACTGGGTCGCAAACTCCATTGCACGAAGCCGAGCTAACGCGACTTCTCGTGCGAACCAGTCATCCAGCACACGCATTCGCTGCCACCGTTAGGACTGCATGGTGAGCGACGATGCGCCGGCACCAGCTGCGCCAAAAACGCGCCTCGGCCAACTGCAACGCGGACGAGGCGCCGGCTTCCGAGCTGCAATTGCGGCAGGTCGCGAAGCGCATGAAGATGTCCTGCAATGTGTGACCACGGACCCGCGCGTTGACAGCCAAGGCGAATCCCGCGAACGCTACTACGCCGAGCTGATCGTCGCGATCGACATGCCGATTGCGCCGCTCGCCGCACACCTCAAGGGATGCGAAACGCAACTAGGCCACGGCGTCCTGGCCGGCGCTTGGCGGCTCGGGCACAAGGGAACGCGCGCACTGCTGGCCGATCCGGATAGCGACGACATGATCGTCACGTGTGTCGCACAGCAGTTGTGGAGCTTCGGATGGGCCAAGCTTGTCGAACTGAGCGGCCGCGCAGCCAGAGCGTTCCTGCAAGCGGCACTTGAACTAGCCAACTGCGCCGAGTCGTCACGGCGGATACAAGCATCGCCGCAATTGCCCGGCGAGATGACGATCGCCGACCTGCTCGAGCTCGGCCGCCAAATGCACCCCAAGCAACAGTGGGCCGTCGTCGAAGAACTGTGCCGGCGCGGCACCGAAGAGGATCGCGAAGCGCTCGAGGAAACAGTCCGCAACGACACCGTCTACTCCCGCGTGCAGTTGGCGGCAGAAGCCCTTGCCACCCTCGGAGACGAACGACTGCTAATGCTTGCCGAAGACTACTTCGCCCGCGAAGACGTGTTCGAAGACTCTGCCCGCCGATTGACGGGCTATGACCGCATGCGCCGAGGCGTGCTCGATCACTACGTGCTTCACCTGCCCGAAGACCGCCAGCTTGAACTTGCGCGAGTCTGGCATCTGCGCGGCGGCTACTTCGAGATGGTCGCGGGCAAGATCTTCGGCGACCGAGCGACTCCCGAGGACCGCACCAGGATTGAGGCGAGCATTACAGGCGAAGGCACCGATAGCACCGGCCACGCAGTGCTCAACGAACTCATCGCCCTCGGACGCATCGGCGATCCACGGTCGGCACCGCTGCTCGTGCAGGTCGCCGAGCAAGCGATCTACAGCCAAGCACGACGACGAGCTCTGGAAGCCTTGTCGGGAATGCAGCAGCTCCCGATTGCGGCGGCCGCATTGCACGAAGCACTGTGGGACTGCGAAGACGAATCAGCCGACGATGCGTGCAAGTTCCTTGCGAGCCTGGATCCGGCCGCACAAGCACGCGTCGAAGTACTTGCAAGTCTGGCACTCGCGGAAGAGCCACTGCGCCTTCGCGCCGCTAGTCGTATGGAACAAGCCAGTAGTCTCGACTAGGCAGCCGTCTTGAGCAGGCCTGAGCGGCGCACGCTACTGCTTGCGAATGCCAACCCCGCAAACCCAACAGAAGCGGGCGCTGACCGGCGTGATGTGCCCGCAACCAACCTGCAGACACGTGGAATGGTGCGGCAATAACCGCTCCTGGCAAGCGGCATTCGCACACGGCAGCCCACCGTCTTCTGGATAACCACGTTCGCCAACGTCATGCCCGCAGTAGCAGCAGAACTGCGGCGAGCTCCAGGTTGACGATGAACCAGCGGCTAGCGGCGCAACCGGCGAGCCGAGCACCGAAGGTTCGAAGCCTTGGTAGCCGCACAAGGCACACAAGGTGTGCAACAAGCGCCTCAAAGCATCCGCATCGGGTCCTTCGAATCCTGAGCACTGCATCCCGACTTCAAACGAAACCGCCTGTTCGTCCTTCTTCACCTGCAGCAGAAGGTTGGTCCAGCAGTCCGACGTGTCAAACACCTGCGAGACATCCGGACTTCGCGCCGGCATGCCAAGCACATCAATCTGCGCCGCAACGGCAAGCGCGGCCTCACTAGAGACAGGCTGCTCATACTCACGCCAACCACCATTCGCCTCATCCCGACCAACAAACGACACGGCCGCACCCGCAAGCCTCGACCCCGGCGCATGCAGCATACAGAACCGCCCAAACATCTTCGGCCCACCAATCCGCCCCAACAGCCCATGCGATGCCTGAATCGTCAATTCCAAAGAGAACGGCTTACGAGTCATCAAATGTCGGTACGGTGCCTGGACAACAAACAACATCTTAGCCCCTCATCGGTGACACGAAACCCGCCACCAACTCCGTGGCCTTATTCCTCGCAGAATCGTGTCACCGGCAGCGCCCGAACATGTTGTTTATTGTCCTGGCACCGTACTAACAAACTGACACGGCGCTGACATCGCTCGCGCTGCTAGCGTGCGAGACTGAAGAGATGAAGCACCACCAGGCACTCGCGTTGTTCTTGCCGTTACTCGCCGTCATCAGCACGGGGGTGGCGGCAACGTCGCAAGACTTTGCAGGCAAGCAGCCGCTGGTATTGAAGCACGACCCCTACTTTCAGCCGATTGGGGCGAAGTCGACCGCGCATATGCCGCGGGTGATCATTCGCAACATGCTTCAGGATCGCGAAGGCCATATCTGGTTCGCGACCTTTGGTGGTCCGATTCGATACGACGGCAAGGCATTCACCAACTTCGGGGAAGAGGTTGGGCTGCCGAAGGTGCGGATCTTCTCGCTGCTGGAAGCCAGCTCAGGCGATCTTTGGTTCGGCTCGATGACCGGTGGTGCGACGCGCTATGACGGCAAGACGTTCAAGAAGTTCATGACCACGGATGGCTTGGCCCACAACAACGTGAATTGGATCTTTGAGGACCGCGACCAGAACATCTGGCTTGGCACCGAAGGCGGTGTGAGTCGTTACGACGGCAAGTCGCTGAGCAACTTCACCACGGCGCACGGGCTGCCTCACAACTCGATCTACACGATTGGCCAAGATGCCTCGGGCAAGATCTGGTTTGGCACGCAGGGCGGCATTTGCTCCTACGACGGCAAGACGTTCGCGAACCTCGCCGATCAGGTTGGCGGGTCGTTCCGCAACATTCGCTCGATGGCGGTTGCGCCCTCTGGCGACCTTTGGTTCGGCGGCGAGGCTGGCGCATTTCGCTATGACGGCAAGACCGTGACGACCTTCTCGATGAAGAACGGGCTGATGGCAGACTTCGCCGGCTCGCTGCTCATCGATCGCACCGGCAACGTCTGGATCGGACATCCGGGTGGTTTCCCGGCGGGCCAAGATGGCGGCGCAACCCGCTACGACGGCAAAGCGTTCAAACACTTCACCAAGAACGACGGGCTCAACAGCGACAACGTCTACGGCATGCTGGAAGACAAGGCCGGCAACATCTGGTTCGCGCACGTCGATGCTGGAGCGTGCCGCTACGACGGCAAGACGTTCACCAACTTCTCAGTGCCAAGGCCGAGGCGCGCGCAGAAGCCTGGCAAGTAGTCGCGGCGGGAAAAGCGGCACCGCGGTCACGTAAACTTCTCGCGGAAAGCTGTCACCGCCAGCTGGCCAAGATGTTGTTTTTTGTCCTGGCACCGTACTAACTCATGGCGGTGAGGTCGCGACGCTCGCGGGCTGACTACAGCGGATCGGTAGACGATTCGGCACACTTGGGCGTTGGCTCTGCGCGCTGCGAGTCGCCAACGTCAAACATTGCTTGGCGCCGATCCGGGCCAGCCCAAGTCCTGCACCACGCCTTCGCACGGCGCACGGCGACATCAGAAGCAATATCTGCTGGCTGCTTCTCACTTGTATTTCGGACGAGCGAATCCTCCTCGAGCGCTGGTGAGACCAACTGTCGATGAGACCGCGGCGCGAGCATGTGCTTTTTGGTCCTGGCACTGCACACACCTGATGAGCCGGGTCGAGGGCGTTAGATACTCCCGGGTATCTAACTAGCGCAACCAAGCTTCCCGGCCTACTCTGCTGCCCTCGTAACTGCCCCCTGGCACCCCTGAGCCGCCTCAGCCAATGTCCTCGATCCACAATCAACGCATCACGCCCGGTAAGAAGCCTGATTGGCTGAAGGTACCGATTCCCTCGGGCCCGACCGTCGCGCGGTTGACCAAGACGCTGCGCGATCGCGGCCTCCACACCGTCTGTGAAGAAGCGCGCTGCCCTAATATGGGCGAGTGCTGGGCCGGCGGCACGGCGACGTTCATGGTGCTCGGCGATACCTGCACACGCGGCTGCCGGTTCTGCGCGGTCAAGACGCACAGCCAAGGCGTGCCGGTCGATGCCGAAGAGCCCGAGAAGGTCGCCGAGGCTTCGGTCGCGATGGGCTTGAAGTATGTCGTGCTGACCATGGTCGACCGCGATGACCTGCCGGACGGCGGTGCCAAGCATGTCGCCGACACGATCCGCGCCATCAAGCGGCTCAAACCAGACATGTTGGTCGAAGCGCTGGTCGGTGACTGGCTGCCGACCGACAAGACCTCGCGCGAAGATCTGGCCAACCGCCAGCGCAGCATCGAAACGGTGCTCGAAGCCAAGCCAGACGTCTATGCGCACAACATCGAAACCGTGCTGCGTCTGACGCCGCGGGTTCGCGACCATCGCTGCAGCTACGTCGGTTCGCTCACGACCTTGCGCATGGCCAAGGAGATCAGTCCGAAGGTCGTCACCAAGTCTTCGGTGATGCTCGGGCTCGGCGAAAACGAACGCGAAGTCGAGCAGACCATGGACGACCTGCGCGAGTATGGCGTCGACGTCGTGACGTTCGGCCAATACCTGCGTCCGTCGATGCTACACCTGCCGGTGCGCGAGCATCTGTCGCCGGCGCGCTACAAGGCACTCGGAGATCGCGCGATGACGAAGGGCTTCCTTTACGTCGCGTCCGGACCGCTGGTGCGGTCAAGCTACAAGGCTGCGGAGTTCTACATCGCCGGCTTGCTGCGCCAACGGCAGGCGCTTGAAGCTGCGGCCCAAAAGAACGGCACCGCTGGGAACAGCAACATTGAGAACGGCAACACTGACAGCAGTCTCGCCACCCAGATCGCTGGGGAGAACAACAACATATGAGTCTCGAACTACTGACGATTCTCGACAAGGACGGCAAAGCCCAGAAGGGCAAAGACCCGAACTTGCCGCCAGAAGAACTGAAGAGAATGTACCGCTTGATGGTCGCCACGCGCGCCCTCGACGACCGCGGCCTCGCGCTGCAACGTCAAGGTCGCATCGGCTTCTACCTGCAGTCCACGGGCCAAGAGGCGTCACACATCGGCGCGGCCTACGCGATGCAGCAAAGCGACTGGCTGTTCCCGGCCTACCGCCAGCCAGGCATCCTGCTGCTGCGCGACGTGCCGTATGAGAAGATCATCGCGGAGTGGTTCGGTAACTCGGGCGACACCAGCAAGGGTCGTCAGATGCCGGTGCACTACAGCTTCCGCCAAGCGAACTTCGTCTCGATCAGTTCGCCGATCGGCACGCAGCTGAGTCAGGCCGCCGGTGCCGCCATGGCCGCCAAGGCGCGCGGTGACGACACGGTGTTCATGACGTTCTGCGGCGACGGCGGCACGAGCAGCAACGACTTCCACGCCGGCCTCAACTTCGCGGCGGTCTACAAGTCACCGGTGGTGTTCGTCTGCGAGAACAACGGCTGGGCGATCTCGGTCGCAAGCAAGAACCAGACTGCCAGCGAGTCGATGGCCATCAAGGCCGAGGCCTACGGCATGCCCGGCGTTCGCGTTGACGGCAACGACATCCTCGCCGTCTACCGCGTCTGCAAGGAAGCGATCGATCGCGCCCGTCGCGGCGAAGGTCCGACGCTCGTCGAGACCGTCACCTACCGCATTGCCTCGCACTCGAGCTCGGATGACGCCGATCGTTACCGCGACAAGAAGGAGTTCGAAGCGTGGCAGAAGAAGGACCCGATCCAACGCTTCAAGGCCTACCTGAAGCACAAGAAGCTCTGGACCGAAGCGTTCGAGAAGGAATGTGTCGAGGGCGCCAAGGAAGAGATCATGGCCGCGACCAAGAAGGCGGAAGCACTGCCGCCAATGGAGCCCGCGTCGATGTTTGAAGACGTCTACATGAACCAGACGCAAGGCCTGAAGGCTCAGCAGAAGGAACTGCACGACCTGATGCTCAAGGGTGGCGTCGGCGCCGAAGTCGGCCACTTCCCCCTGTAGCCCCCACCACAGCACTGCTCAGCACAACACAAAAGAGATAGACAGATGACTGCTACTAAGAAGAAGAAGAGTGGTGCGGACGCGACCGGCACCAAGGTCATGACGATGCTCGAGGCCATCAATGACGCGATGCGCACCGAGATGCAAAACGACGACCGCGTGGTCGTGTTCGGCGAAGACGTCGGCAAGAAGGGCGGTGTCTTTGGCACCACCGCAGGACTGTTCGAAGAGTTCGGCGAAGCCCGCTGCTTTGACACGCCGCTCAGTGAGTGTGGCATCCTCGGCGCCGGCGTCGGCATGGCCCTCTACGGCATGCGCCCGATCGCCGAGATCCAGTTCCTCGACTTCATCTACCCCGGCTTCGACCAGATCGTTAGCGAAGCCGCGAAGATGCGTTACCGCTCCGGCGGTGAATACACGTGCCCGATGGTGATCCGTTCGCCTTACGGCGGCGGCATCCGCGGTGGCCACTACCACAGCCAGTCGAGTGAAGCCTACTTCTGCCACACGCCTGGTCTGAAGGTCGTGATCCCGAGCACGCCGGCTGACGCGAAGGGTTTGCTGATCGCTTCGATCCGCGACGAAGACCCGGTCATGTTCTTGGAGCCGAAGGCGATCTACCGCCACGCCAAGGATGAGGTGCCGCTCGGCGAGCACGTTGTCGAACTCGGTAAGGCACGCATCGCTCGCGAAGGCACCGACGTCACGATCCTCTGCTACGGCGCGATGGTGCCGGTTTGCCAGAAGGCCGCCGACCTCGCGATGGAAGAGCACGGCCGCAGCTGTGAGATCGTTGACTTGCGCACGCTGGTGCCGCTCGACGAGCAGACCATCATCGAGTCGGTCAAGAAGACCGGCCGCGTCGTCGTCGTCTACGAAGCACCCAAGACGGGCGGGTTCGGCGGCGAGCTGTCGGCGATCATCGCTGAGAAGGCCATCGAATACCTGGAAGGTCCGATCGTGCGAGTCGCCGGCTTCGACACGCCATTCCCATACGCCCTCGAACACCTCTACATGCCCGACCCCAAGCGCGTCGCTGCTGGCATCGAGAAAACGTTCGTCTGGTAGCTGAGTAATCAGCAACTGAGTTCAACAACACACACCAACCGCAGACCCCCACCAAGCATCCGAATATGGTACTCAAGGAATTCAAGCTCCCCGACATCGGCGAAGGCATTGCCGAGGGCGAAATCGTCAGCTGGAAGGTCGCTTCCGGCCAAGCAGTGAAGGAAGAAGACGAGTTCGTCGAAGTGATGACGGACAAGGCCACGGTGACGATCACCGTGCCCTTCACCGGCAAGATCGCCGAACTGAGGTGCGCCGAAGGCGACGTCGTTCCGGTTGGCAGTGTCATTGCAGTCATCGACGCCGGCGCTGCTGGTGGTGATGCCCCTGCTGCTGCTCCGGCAGCCGAAGCGCCTGCGGCCAAGCCCGCCAAACCAGAACCGGCTGCCGCCCCGGCAAAGGCCGCTGCGCCAGCACCGGCTGCCGCTGCCGCCCCCGCTGCCGCTGCCCCAGTCGCGTTCGTGCAATCGAGTCCCGGCAAGGTGCTCGCCGCCCCCGCCACGCGCCGGCGCGCTCGTGAAATGGGCATCGACCTCTCCGCCATCTCGGCGACCGGCCCGCGCGGCCGCATCACCAACGACGACCTCGCTGGTGCGACGCCGGCCGCCGCCCAAGCTGGTGGCGCAGCCGTTGGTGGTCACTCGTTCCCGCCGATCGCGATCCCGCCGGCTCCGGAAGGCCGCACCGAGGTGCGCACGCCGTTCCGTGGCCTGCGTCGCAAGATCGCTGATGCGATGAAGCGCTCGATGTTCACCGCGACGCACTTCACCTACGTCGACGACATCGATGTCACCGACCTGGTCAAGATCCGCAAGGAAGCCAAGGCTGCCTATGCCGACCGCGGCGTCAACGTCACCTACCTGCCATTCATCATGA
Organism: Planctomycetota bacterium; assembly: GCA_051278165.1. GTDB lineage: Bacteria > Planctomycetota > UBA1135 > UBA1135 > UBA2386. The sequence goes on from JBNMNW010000249.1 coordinate 8,228, forward strand.
AGGCCATCGTCACCGCGATGAAGGCCTACCCAGAGATGAACGCGTCGCTCGACGAAGTGACCAACGAGTTTGTCGTCAAGCACTACTACAACTTCGGCATCGCGACCGACACCGACAGCGGCTTGATCGTTCCGGTCATCAAGGACGTCGATCGCAAGTCGATCGGCGAACTGGCGACCGAGCTGCAAGAGCTCGCCGCGCGCACCCGCGAAGGCAAGGTCACCGTTGACGACCTCACCGGCGGCACCTTCACGATCACCAACGCCGGCAACATCGGCGGCCTGTTCGCCACGCCGGTCATCAACTTCCCCGAAGTTGCGATCTGTGGCGTGCACGCGATCAAGGACGCAGCGATCGTTCGCGACAACGCCTGCGTGCCAGGCAAGAAGATGTATCTGTCGGTGTCGATTGACCACCGTCTGGTTGATGGCGCGACTGGCGCGCACTGGATGAACATCGTCAAGGACAACCTCGAGCAGCCCTACCGCATGCTGCTGAGCTGATGGCTGCCAAGAAGAAGACCAAGAAGGCTGCCGCAGCCAAGACGATGAAGGCTCCGCCGGTTTCTGCGTTCGCAACGCAGAAGCCGCAGGGTCTGGTGCGCCTACTCGAAGACGACGGTTCCGTCGTCGAGGGCAAGGACCCAGGCTTGCCGAAGGACACGCTGCTCTACCTGTATGAGCAGATGGTCCAGGTGCGCGAGTTCGACCGCCGCATGCTGATGTTGCAGCGCCAGGG
>JBNMNW010000250.1:0-8915 GCA_051278165.1 Planctomycetota bacterium
TCTGCAGCACCACTGGCTCTCTGAAGCACCATTGGCTCCCTGAAGCACTGGTCGGTCTGCAGCCATGACCGCTCAAACGCATTGGCCGCGACTACTTGCGCAGCGCCAATCGCGCTTTGCGCCGCGCTTCAGCCTCAGAAAAGCGCCGCTTCTGGCTATCGCTCTCCGGCACAACCTGCGGCACCGGGCATGGCTTGCGCGTTTCGGGGTCGAGTGACACGAACGTCAAATACGCCGAGACCACGTGCTTGCGGTCGCCAGTCGACCGTTCTTCTTGCCAGCACTTCACGCCAACTTCCATCGACGTGCGGCCGGTGTAATTGACCGAGGCCCGCAGAACGATGACGCTGCCAACCGCCACGGGGTTGTGGAAATTGACGTTATCGACACTCGCCGTGACCACTGGCGTGCGCGCGTGACGACCGGCGCAAACGGCTGCGCAAACGTCGAGCCAGTGCATGACGCGGCCTCCCATGGCGTTGCCGAGCGGGTTGGCATCGTTAGGCATGACGATTTCCGTCATCTCGACGCGACTTTCAGCAACAGTTCGGCTCACGATTTCACTCATTGCACGAACTGTAGGCCACGATGGCGCGTGACCAAAAGGGCGAACGCCAATCGACATTCGTTCCGGGGTGTTGCGTGCGCAGAGCCAAGTGCCTCGCCGCTACCCTGCGCAGGGCCACAGCCACGCGCAGCACAGTCAAGCCGGCGGTCTAGCGCTTCGATTGCTGCTTGGGCTGCTTGTGCCAGCCCGCTTCCACCGCGACCGGCTGCAACTTGACCGGCGCCGAGGCCTCAAACAGTTGCGCGACGCCGCTCTTCATCGACAGCACCCCGAGGTCCAAATCGCCCTCAAACGGCGTACGCCGCGAGAATCGGCCGTTCGCGGTCGCCTTGCCAACCCAGCGGCCAGCGTGGTCCGTCACCCGGTAGAACTGCTGCGGCTGCTTGGCGTCACGAATCTCGTATTTCACGACGTGCCCCAACATCTGTCCGGCAGATTCAACCTGCCAGCGCTCGAGTTCGACCACTTCGCGGGCGGAGTAGTCCTGGGGGATGACGGTCGTGGTGGTTTCACACGATGTCAGCAGGGCGCTGGCCGGTAACAGGCAGGCCAGAGCAATTAAGCAGCGGGTCGTTCGTGTGATCAAGAATCTCCTTAGTGGCGCTGACCGCGTTGTATCCGCAGAATACGCCGCCCGCCACTCGCGGGTCTATTCAACATGACGTCGATGAAAGGTGTGCAGCTCACCTCCCCTGGCCAGTATCGGCTGCGGACGGATTTAAAGTTCCCAGAACCTGGCCCGGGCGAAGTCCGGCTGAAGGTAGCCGCCGCCGGCATTTGTGGCACGGATGTGCACATCTGCAGCGGGGACCCTTCGATGAACGGCCTGATCGCACCACCCGTGACGCTTGGTCACGAGTTCTGTGGTCACATCGACAAGCTCGGTGACGGGGTCGACGAGAAGCAATATCCGCTCGGCACCTACGCGAGTGCCGAGATGCATGAGATCTGCGGCGACTGCCCAGCGTGTCGCGCCGAGGCATTCCACGCCTGTGCCACCGCACGCATCCGCGGCATCAACCTCGACGGTGCGTTCGCTGAATACGTCGTCGTGTCGGCGGGCAACGTCATCAAGCTTCCTGCAGACCTGCCGCTGCAAGTGGCTGCGATCCTCGACCCGCTCGGCAACGCCGTGCACACGACGATGAAGGTGCCGGTCGAAGGCAAGACCGTTGCGATCATCGGCTTCGGTCCGATCGGCGCAATGTGTGGCGAAGTCGCGACGTTCATCAAGGCGAACCATGTGTTTGTCGTCGACGTTGCTGACAAGGCGCTGGCTCGTGCTCGCGCTTGGGTCATCCGTCGCGGACTGACCGACACGGTTACCGTCGTCGACGGCCGCGAGAAGCCGGTCGAAACGATCCTCGATGCGACCAAGGGTGGCGTCGACGTGACGCTTGAGATCTCCGGCCACCCAGTTGGCATCAACAACGCGATCGCGATGACGCGCCCCGCCGGCCACGTCGTCAACCTCGGCCTGCCGAAGGGTGATGCGGTCTCGATCGAAGGCTTCAGCAAGAACTTCATCTTCAAGGGCCTGACCATGCACGCGGTGATCGGCCGCGAGATGTTCCGCACCTGGGACCGCATGCTCGACCTGCTAAAGCGCGGACTCGACGTGACCCACTTGGTCACGGCCGAAATGTCGATGGACGACTTCGGCAAGGGCCTGGATCGCTTCGGCGCCGGGCTAGAGCAAAAGGTCGTGCTCTACCCCCACAAGATGCCGTAGCCGAGTTTGTCGGCACGGTGCCTTGTGTCGGTAAGGTGCCTTGTGTCGACACGGTGCCGTGTCGGTAAGGTGCCGGGACAGAAAACAACCCATTCGCGTCGCGAGTCCAGGCGCGGCTGCGGCCGCCGAGTGAAAACGGCGGCCGCCGATTCGATGATGCCAGATTCGATCCTGGCACCGCCCTAACACGATTTAGATCGACACCTGGCGCGGCCAGTTTGTTGTTTTTTGTCCAGGCACCGTACCGACATTTGGGCTGGGGATGATTAGGAGTTCTGTGGCGACGTGTGTTCAGTCCAGCCGCTCATGCCGCCACGAACGTTGGCGAGGTCGCGCCATCCGGCCCGCATCAACATGCTGATGGCCGTGCTCGACCGGGCACCCGTTCGGCAAATGACGCATACCTTCCGGTCCTTTGGCACTTCGGCGACGCGCTCCACCAACTGCATCAATGACACGTGCTGTGCGCCTTCGATGTGGCCGTCACCAAACTCGGTCGGCGAGCGAACATCGAGTACGCATACGGGCTCGCCGGCATCGAGCATCACCTGCAGTTCATCGACGTTGATCGTGCCGGAGCTCTGCAAGTCGTCCGGCGCCCCCTGCAGGGCCGCCATGCCACCTTCGAGGTAGCCGACCACCGCATCGAGGCCAATGCGACCAAGTCTCACCGCGGCCTCTGCTTGCTTGCCCGCATCCGCGATCACCAGGATCGGCTTGCCGAGATCGAGCATGGCGCCTGACCAGGTCGCGAAGCTACCGCTGAGCGGCACATGGATCGCATCGCGCACCGACCCGTGGGCAAAATCGTCGCTCTCACGAGTATCGATGACTTGGGCGCCGTCCTTGCGCCGCTGCAAGAACTGATCAGCGGTCAACGGGCGCGTGCCGTTGTAGACCGCGACATCAAGAATGCCGCGCTCCTTGCGATTGAGCACTGCGTCGTAGCCGAAGTACTTCGGGGTTTGCGGCTGGTCGGCAGTCACGCGAGCAATGAAGTCTGCCAACGGCATCGGCGCAACCGAGGCGTTGCTCGCCTTCTGCTTACCAATCGTCGTCGAACGCTCTGTGCCAAGGCTCTTGCCGCACAACGAACCGGCGCCGTGGGCCGGGTAGACGATCGTGTCATCCGGCAACTTCAGCAGTTTGTCGTGCAACGAGTGGTAGAGCATCGTCGCCAACTCGTCGGCCGTGACGCCAACTGAGGCCATCAGGTCCGGACGCCCGACATCCCCCACGAACAAGGTGTCCCCGGTGAACACTGCATGCGGCGCACTGCCCCCTGAGGACTTACCCGCTGATGACTTGCCCGCTGAGGTGGCCTCGTGAAGCACGTAACAGATGCTTTCTGGAGTGTGGCCCGGCGTTTCCATCGCCACGATTCGCGTATCGCCGAACTCAATCGCATCGCCCTCAGCGACACCTGTGTGCTCGTATTCCGCAGCGCCCGCGCCCGTGCCAAGATAGATCGTCGCGCCACTGCGCTCCCGAACTTCGAGGTGGCCTGAGACAAAGTCCGCGTGGAAGTGCGTCAAGAACACGTGCTTGATTTCGACGCCGAGTTCCTTCGCTTTGTCGAAGTAGATGTCGACGTCGCGCTGCGGATCAATCACCGCAGCAGTCTTCGATCGCTCGTCGACAATCAAGTAAGAGGCGTGCGCGAGACAGCCGAGGAAGAAAGAGTGCACCACCATGAGATTCCTTTGGTCCGGCCGGCCGAGGATGGCTCGGCAGCAGCAACTACGGACTGCAGCGGCAAGGGTAGCCGTTCAGGCAGTCGCCGTCGACGACTGCCATACGCGGGCGCTGTTATGCAGGCGACTGTGCCGATGCCAGTGCCAGTGCAGGTGCAGGTGCCAGTGCAGGTGCCAGTGCCAGTTAGGACACCTGTGCAGACGTCACCCTAAGGCCTCAGGACTTGGCGCGACCGAGGCACTCACCGGTGCGGGTGTCCACACTGATGCGGGTGCCCTGCTCGATGTGCTCTGCCACCTGAACCTCGTAGCCAGTCTCAAGCTTCGCGGGCTTGTTGCGCGACGTCGCGGAGTTGCCCTTCACGCCGGGAGCGGTCTCGGTAATCATCATCGCGACCGTCGGCGGCAGTTCTAGCCCAATCGGCGAGTCGTTGTAGAACACCGCCCGCAGGTCCGTGAGGCCCCCGACCAAGAAGTTGTGCTCCCAAGCAATGTCGGCACGACTCAGCGCGAACTGGTCAAACGACTCGCTGTCCATGAAGTGCGTCACCTCCCCCTCGTCATAGAGGAACTGCACGGGACGCTTATCGACGTCCGCAGGTGGGAACATCTCGTTGGCGCGGAAGTTCTTATCGAGGCGTTGCCCGGTCTTCATATTCCGGATGCGGACGCGATAGATCATGTTGCCAGCACGTGCTCCGCCGGATGCCGCATGCGTCGTCTCGACGATGTGCGGGCCGCCTTCGAAGTCGATAATGACACCTTTCTTTAGCTCACTGCTCGAGTACATCGCGCGGAAAGTACGTAGTCGAACGGCTCACGAACAGAGGGAATCGTGTGAATCGTCGCTCTGTTACGCCAACCGGGTTCCTGTCGAAGGCAACGAGCCTGCAACGGCTCGACCAAGCGACGGCAGGGCGCGCGCTCGATTTCGAGATCACGAGCGGAGCTAACTACGATCCCTTTCACCAGACCGCCGCGCATCTGTAGGTTGACTTCGGCCAAGATCCAGAATGATCAAGATCCTGTTTGAGGCACTGCCAGCTGCTTACCGGCACGTCGCGCGGATGCGCTGGTCCGACGCCGTTCGGCGGGAGCATGGCGCTTCGAGTGGCCCGTGTAATTCGGTCAATTCGGGCGGTGTTTCCACCGTATGCCCAGGGCCAGGAGCATCCTGCCAGCCGCTTGGTGCTTGCCTGCCAGCCCTTCCATTCTGCCACCATCCAGCCCCCCCGCCCGGGGAAAAACGTCGCAAGTAAACCTCGACTCGAAGGCACCGGCACCCCGGCTAGAAACCGACGGATTGCCACTGTGCGAACGAGTTGCTGGCACTTGCGGCGCCAAACGGGTACCTACTTTCGGCTTATGTTCGACAACGTCAAGGAACGCCTCCAACAGGAGCTCAACGACATCCGGGAAGCCGGTCTGTGGAAAGAAGAGCGCGTGCTGCAAAGTCCGCAGGGCGCCATGATCCGTGCCAACGGCAAGGACGTGCTCTGCCTGTGCGCCAACAACTACCTTGGTCTGGCTGCCGACCCCGATCTGCGCGACGCCGCCAAGACGGCGATCGACGTCAATGGCCTCGGCTTGGCGAGCGTTCGCTTCATCTGTGGCACGCAAGAGCCGCACAAGGTGCTCGAACAGAAGATCAGTTCGTTCCTCAGCCTTGAGGACACGATCCTCTACTCGTCATGCTGGGATGCGAACGGCGGGCTGTTTGAGATCCTGATGGGTCCCGACGATGCGATCATCAGCGACTCGCTCAACCACGCTTCGATCATCGATGGCATCCGCCTGACCAAGTCACGGCGCATGCGCTACGCCAACAACAACATGTCGGAGTTGGAGCAGCACCTGAAGGATTCTCAGGACTGCCGCAACCGCATGATCGTGACCGACGGCGTGTTCTCGATGGACGGCTTCATCGCAGACCTGCCGGCCATCTGCGAACTCGCGGACAAATACAAGGCGATGGTCGTCGTCGATGACAGCCACGCCACAGGCTTCTTCGGCCCGACCGGCCGCGGCACGCCCGAATACCACGGCGTGCAAGATCGCGTCGACATCGTCAACTCGACCTTCGGCAAGGCGCTCGGCGGTGCCTCGGGTGGCTTCACTGCTGGCCCGAAGGAAGTCGTCGACTTGCTGCGCAACCGCGCGCGCCCTTACCTCTTTTCCAACACGTTGGCGCCGCCCATCGTCGGCGCAACCATCGCGTGCATCGACAAGCTGTCGTCCACGACGACACTGCGCGACAAGCTGGAGAGCAACACCAAGTTCTTCCGCGAAGCGATGACGGCTGCTGGCTTTGACATCGTGCCGGGCGATCACCCGATCTGCCCGATCATGCTCGGTGATGCCAAGCTAGCCGTGACAATGGCGTCGCGGATGATGGACGAAGGCGTCTACGTCATCGGCTTCTGCTACCCGGTTGTGCCAAAGGGCAAGGCCCGCATTCGCGTGCAGATCAGCGCCGCCCATGAGATCGAGCAACTGGAAACCGCGGTCGCGGCTTTCAAGAAGGTCGGTAAGGACCTAGGAGTCATCAAGTGAAGATCGATCTAGAGAAGCTACGCAAGTCGGGCCGCATCAGTGCGACCGCCCTGGCTCACGGCCGCACGATGATCCAACCGGGCGCCAAGCTCGAGGACATCCAACTGGCCGTCGAGGCCAAGATCCGCGAGATGGGCGGCGAGCCCGCATTCCCCGCGCAAACGTCACGCAATCACATTGCGGCGCACTACTGCTCTCCTCCGGGCGACACGACCGAAGTGCTGGCCGGCGACATCATCAAGCTCGACTGCGGCACGCACGTCGATGGCTGGGTCACCGACAACGCGACCACCGTCGACCTGCGCGACGGCGAAGACTCCCTGCTGTTGATGTCGAGTAAAATGGCCCTAGAGAACGCCATCGCACTGATGGGCCCAGGTGTCTCGCTGACCGAGATTGGCCGCACCGTGGAATCGACGATCACGCAACTTGGCTTCCAACCGGTGCGCAACCTGTGCGGCCACGGCGTCGCGCGCTACACGATCCACTGCGCCCCGTCGGTGCCAAACTACGACGACCCAAAGGCGGCGCGTTTGCGCGCCAACCAAACCATCGCGTGCGAACCGTTCGCAAGCGACGGCAAGGGCATGATCGCCGAGGACGGCAAGGGCGAAGTGTTCATGCTGCGCCGCGGTGTGCGGGCCAAGGACAGCCTGCCGAAGGACATCTTCGAGGCAATGGAGCAAAGCGAACGCCTGCCGTTCGCGCGCCGCGACATGGTGCGATGGCTCGGCAGCGACAAGCGTTGCGAAGAAGCCATCAAGGTGCTCGACAAGAAGAAGTTGATCGACGACTACCCGCCTCTTTGCGAGAAGCAGGGTGTGCGCATCGCGCAGTTCGAGCACACGATCTTCATCAGTGAAAATGGCCCCGAGGTCATGACCCGATTCCCCGGGTAACGACAAACTAGCCATGCGCATCGGCATCGACGCACGCGAGGGCTTCCGCCCTCAACCCCGCGGCATCGGACTCTACGTCCGGCACCTGTCGCGCGAGTTCGCGACGCTCGGAGCCGACGAACAGTTTCTGCTCTACCGCCAGCTGACGCTGGCCGACGACGCCGAGAATCCGTTCGTGCTCGGAGCGAACCAGAAATCGGTGCACACCGACATGCCGGGCGGCCGCTTCCATACTTGGGAACGACTGCAGATGCCGTGGCGCATTCGCCGCGACAAGCTCGACGTCTACCACGGCACCTACAACACGCTGCCGCCGCGCTGGCCAGTATGGAAGGGGCCACCGATGGTCGTGACAATTCACGATGTGATCGTGACGTGGTATCCCGACAACCTCGACGACCCCTACATCCAATACGCGCGCAAAGTCACCCAGCGAGTCATACGCGACGCCGCCGTGATCCTGACGGTCAGCGAATGGAGCAAGCGCGACATCTGCGAGCGCTTTGAATGTGACCCCGGCAAGGTGCGCGTCTCGCGCAACGGCCTGCACCCCAAAGTGCTCAAGGGCGCTCCGGATGGCGCCGGCGACCGCGCCCGCGAACAATACGCCGAAGGCCGCCCTTACATGTTCGCGATCGGTGCCGGCCTCGAACGCAAAAACACTGGCCGCATGATTGAAGCGTTTGGCCTCGCGCGCGAACGCCAGCCGGACCTGCCACACCTGTTGCTGGTGTCCGGTGTCGGCAGCCAGGTCGACCGCTTCAAAGAACGTGCGCAGAAGGCCGGTGTGCTCGAGCACGTTCGCTTCCTGCCCTACCTCGACCAAGAGGATCTGATTGCCGTCTACGCCGGCGCGGACCTCTGCATCTACCCGAGTCTGGTCGAAGGCTGGGGCATCCCGGTTACCGAGTCACTCGCGTTGGGCACGCCGATCATCACCAGCAGCACTTCGGCGATGCCAGAAGCCGGTGGCGACTACGCCAGCTACTTCGACCCGCACGACCTCGACTCGATGGCCACAGCCATCATCGACGCCATTGACAACTACGTGCCGAGTTGGCCGTCGATACGCGACGCCGCGGTCGCAAGGGCTCGCGAACTGACGTGGGCCAAGACGGCGGAAAGCGTACTGGCGACCTACCGCGAAGCTGCTGCCCGCGACTAAGCGGCCTCGTCAGAGTCCGAGCCCGAACACCGCTAGAGCGCGCGCCGTGCACAAAAAAACCTGTCACGCCGGAAGCGCGAACAGGTTGTTTTTTGTCCAGGCACCGTACTAACAAGTAGCCGTAGCGGCAAACTCGGTAGCGCGGGGTGGGGTGGGGTGAAGTGAGGCGGGGTGGGGGCTAGGCTTTGGTTGCTCGGCCTTCGGCGACGATGCGTTGGGCGAGGCGGTCGGCGGCGTCGGAAGACGGGATGCCTTCTTCCTTGGAGATGGTCCAGAGTTCCTTGAGCGCTTGCGGGATGCGCTC
>JBNMNW010000251.1:0-8840 GCA_051278165.1 Planctomycetota bacterium
CTACTCGCAACCGGAGAACAACACATCCGGCAGTGGCGGCACGGTGCTTGGCAACCTGCTGCCCAACGAGATCACCATGCTGGAGTTCAACAGCATCTGCTCGATCTCCGCCGAGAAATGGATGCCTCGGACCTGCACGCATGTGATGGCTGGCGACGACGATGCGAACGGCATGTATTGGAACCCGGGCATCCTCGGTGGCATTGACGCCCTGATGTCGACGGCCAACTGGTCGACGCCGATTGGCGGCGACACGCAGCGCTCGATCTACTACTCGCCAGCAGTGGCCATGGGCACCAACATCAGCGGTGGCCCTGGCCTTCGTCCTGGTGATGTTGGGCGCATCAACCGCGTCGGCTTCGTCGATGGCCAGATCGAATACTTCATCACCCAAGAGCAGTTTAACAATGCCCTTGGTCTGCCGCCGGCCTACCCGATCAACATTGATGCCGTCGCGTTTCAGCCCAACTACGGCGTCTACTTCTCGGTCGACGCAGACGTGCCCGCGATGACGGTCTGCGGTCCAACGCTGATCCGCGATGGCGACATCCTGTGCATTCCGGGATCGTCAATCGGACTAGGCGCTGGTCCGAGTGTGGTGTGGACGGCTCCGGCCAGTGCGGTCCGGGTCTACACCGAGAGCCAGATGGACGTCATGACGGCCAACGCAATGGTTGCGGATCGCTTCGGCGCATGCGTCACTGCCGTCGGAGATATTGAATCGCTTGAAATGGACCTGTTCGGCCCGACGACCACGATCATCCCGTGCCCCGGCATGGTCTTGTCGGTGCCGACACTGATCTACTCTTGCGAGAATGGCACCGGCGCCAGTCTGCTCGAGACTTCTGGTGGTGGCAGCATCCACAACACACCGTGCGGCCCAGCTGGCACGTGGTGCGGAACGGGTAACCCGACAATGGGCCCGCAAATGGGTGTTCGTCCGGCGAGCCTGACGGTTGGTGCGGCGAGCTACGTCAACGCGTTGGCCGACACCCGCGGTTGCCGCCACGTGCTTGAGCCGCAACAGCACGTCGTGTCTGGCCCGGCACCGATGGGTGCGACCATGATCGACTACTACAGCCCATTCGTGCTCAGCCTGATCCTGGTCGAGCTTGCGCCGCCCACCGTGCCGAGTTCGTTCCCGGCCTTTCCGTTCTCGCCGAACTGCTTCCCGGACCTCTACACGCCGTCGATCATCCCGTGGGTGCCGGTCGGCCCTGGCTACGGTTCGTTCCCGATGCTTGGCATCCCGGCGGCGTTCACTGGCAAGGTGTTGTTCCAGAGTGTTGGCTTCAGCACCGGAACGTTTGAGCTAAGCACGCCGGCGGTCATCGACATCATCTAGAGACTGTCTGATCACGGCAAACGGCCATCCGCACTCGATGCGGGTGGCCGTTTGTCGTTGGCTGATGGTTGTTGTGTGAACCGGGTTCGGTACGCAACCTGGGGGAGTGCATGACGCCGAGTTTGTTCCGTTCCCTGATCGCTACGTTCCGCCGGTCTCGCAAGAGGACGCGCTGAAGACGTTCCACGATGCGATGCGCCGCCGTCGCAGTGTTCGTGAGTTTAGTGATCGTCCCGTGCCGCAAGAGGTCATCGAGTGGTTGGTGCGTTGCGCGCACACGGCGCCGAGTGGTGCCAACAAGCAACCGTGGCGGTTTGTGTGCGTGAAGAATCCGGCGATCAAACAGAAGATCCGAGAGGCCGCGGAGATCGAAGAGAAGGAGTTCTACTCGCGGCGTGCCAACGAAGAGTGGCTCAACGACCTTTCGCCACTTGGCACCGATGAGACGAAGGACTTTCTGACCATCGCGCCGTGGCTGGTCGTGGTGTTCCAGTTGACGCACGATGATGACGGCGGCCAGGTCTACTACTTGAAGGAGTCGGTTGGCTTGGCGTGCGGCATGTTCCTGGCGGCGGCACAGTTGGCCGGTTTGTCGACGTTGACGCACACGCCGAGTCCAATGAAGTTCCTCGGCGAAGTGCTGGAGCGGCCGGCGCACGAGCGCGCGTTCTTGCTGATTCCGGTCGGCTACGCGACCGACGATTGCCAGGTGCCGAAGAAGGCGTTGCTGCGCAAGTCGATCGACGACGTCATGGTCGTCGTTTAGGTAGGAGCCTAGGGGGAGAACTGATCCCCTGACTGTTGGTGGGCTGGCGGCACGAACAGAATCTGAGAGTTGCTTCGTAAGACTGCGAGTTGAAACTACATGGGCGTACCTCCCCGCAGGCCACCATGCGCCTCCGAGCGTTGGCCGGCGCGGCTATGCCGAGGTGCAGGTCTGCATCCGGGCCCGTTCCCGACGCCACAGGCTCGACACCTATGTGGCCGATGTAACTCTTGCTGACGAAGCTCGGCTGAGTTTTCGGACACTGCGGGATCGGGGAAACCCCATATCGGTAGCACGCGTGACCCTCATTCGGATTCGTGCACCACACCGAGTTCCAGCGCCCCTGTATTTACTTCTTGCCGGCCGCCGGCGCGATGCGACGCAACTCCGGCTGCGTAGTAGCGGCTTCGATGAAGCGAATGGCCTCCTTGACGGCATCGACCCGGCGCTGGTTGAGTTCGCCTCCCGGGAACCGCCCCGCAGCAACCTCCGCATCGAACTGCGCGATCAACTGCCGCAACCCCGGCACTGCAGCGCGTGCAGCCGAACCGTAGCTCATGATCACTGCCATGATCTCGCCTGTGCGGCTCTCGCTGCCGTGACCGCCTTGCGTCTTCGCCAACTGCACGCCGGCTTGGATGCCTTCTTCAAAGTGGAACTTCGTCAGCGCCTTGAAGCCACCCATGCGGATCTCGTTGCTGAACATCGTGTCGGCTGGACACGGCATCATCACGGCCGCCAAGATGTCCGGCGCAAGAGCTTGCACGTCAGCCACCGTCAGTCGGTTCTCAAAGAAGCCGCGCAGCTTGGCGCGGGCCATGCCATCCGCATTCGTCAGGGCGGCGCGAATCGCCGGGTAGAGCAGACTGGCATCACTGTCGTGACTGGTGCCTGCCAACGGACCGGTGAACAAGATCTCGGCCAACTGACCGTGCGTGAGCTGGATCGGATCGAGCCAGCCGATCGGTTGTAGCGGTTCTGCGGTTTGCACAACCGCTTGGAGCAGATCAGGCACCGCGGATCTTGCCGTGCCCCTCATGTGCTTGATGGCCTTCGCTGCTTGGAATCGCAGCCAGCGATCGTCGTGTCGTAACAGCCGTACCAGCACCGGCAGTGCCGCCTTGTCGTTGCGATGGCCGAGGGTCTCGACGGCTCCCTGCGCGACGTGCACGTTCGAGCCTTCGGCCATGCCGATCAGATCCGTGACGCGCAGCTTCGCTTCGGGGCGGCGCGCCAGCTCCTCTGCGGCCCAGCTGCGCACGATCGGCGACCAATCGTCGAACGCGGCTACGAGTTGCTCGGGGCTCATCTCGAGGCGATCGAGATCGAAGCGACCCGAAGCGATCGCGGCGCGCACTTCGTTCTTGCTCAGCTGGAGCTTCGGGTTGGCATCGCGACCGGTCAGCAACAGCTTTTGCAGCGGCAGCGAATAGGTCAGCACGTAGGTCGCGTTTGGGCTGAGGTCGTAGTAGCCGCTCTTGCCGTAGTAGGTGTCGTCGTCGGTACGACCGGGGCCGTACTGCTCGCCCCCGTCATAGGTGAACGAACCATCGCAGCGTCGCACCAGATCGAAGTGCCACGAGGCCTCAGCAAAGAACGCGGCCGCCGCATCGGGTCCGCCAGCGTTGGCACCCAGTGCGCCCCAGAGGTAGCTGAAGCCCTGACCGGTGTGGCCGCACTCACGACTGCGGAAGCCAGCCGTCGCCATCTTGGCGAAGAACCTCGCCGCCTCGCCGCGCTCGGGCTGCATCGCAAACAGCATCGCAGCCATCGCGCTCTTGCCGTTGTTCTCGTGGTAGGGCCACGGCTCGTGCTCGCCGTATGGCACCGCGCCCTTGTCGACGAAGTAGCCGAAGAACTGCGACGCGCGTTCGATCGCCGGATCGATGTCGGGATCCTCGACGCCACAGATCTTGCCCAGCACGATCGCGAGGTTGGCGGGCAAGCCCGCCTGGTTCACCGGGCCATAGGGAGGCACGGAACCGTGGCGCTTGCCATCGGCAGTCAGCGAAGAGAAACCATGTCCAAACGTGCCATACAAGCCTTGCCCGCGGGCCAGCGAGATCGTGATCTCGTCGATGGCGTGCCGCACTTGTTGGTCTTGGGTGAGCAGGTAGTACTCACAGAGGAACAAGTTCCGGTAGCTGAGTTCCCACGTCGAACCGTTGATGCTGTCGCGCAGGTCGAGTGTGCTCGATCCGATGCGGCGGGCAAACGCCTGCACCTTGGGCAGGTAGTCGGCGTTGCCGGTAGCCAACAGCGCGAGCGCGCTGATCGAGCCGTGCCAGTTCTCCTCTAGCGGTTCCTTCGCGAGCACTGCGCAAGCCCGTGCGAAGATGCGCTTGGACTTCGGGCAGTCATAGGGAGCGGTCTTGGCATAGGTCCCGAGAACCTCGAGTTGGATTTGCAGTTCCGTGATCTTACCGGCGCGAAAGCAGGTCATCTGCAGTTTGCCGCCGTTACTCACCTGCTCCGCGGCCTGGATCGCCAGCGCGAAGCTCTTGCGAGCATCGTCCTGAAAGCGTTCACCGCCGATACCGAGGATCACGTCGTTCACCTGGACGACCCCATCTGCCGGCGACCGAGCGCCGACATGCGTGACCAGGATCTGGCGACTGGCTGCCGTCGTGCGTCCTTGCAGACCGTCAAAGTATGTGGCTGGCTTGCTGTAGATCCAACCGCGCAACCCGGTGGCACCCAGGTTGTAGGTCAGGATGCGATCCACCTGTTGGCTTTGGGTTAGATCAGGAGGTGTTTGCTGCGCTGCCACTGCTTGCGGCAAAGCAGCGGCTGCGAACCCGGCGCCCAGGATCAGGTGCCAAGCGAGGGTGGAGTGCAGGAGCATCGAGTTCATCGGGGAAGGCATGGCAGGGGTCAGTTCTTCGCGCGGATCGGCACGTTGCAGAAGGTCAGTGCGGCGAGGCCATTCTGGCCGCGCAGCAGGCGTTGTTGGCTCCACGACTTCTCGTGCAGGTAGGCAATCGTCTGCGCCGTGCTAGGCGCTCGCAACTCGAGGGTCAGCGTATTGCCCGAGACCTTGCCAAGCACGATGTCGGCCCTTTTGCCACCGAGGTAGAACTCACCGAGCAGCGCGTCGTGCCACACGACGGGCTGGTCAAACTGCAACCGAATCTCGGTGCGGCTAGCACTCGAGAACGCAGCCTGCACCAGATTCGGCGCCGTGATCGGCGTTGTGACTTGCTTGCGATAGAAGTCCCGCTCAATGAGCGGCTGCACCAGTCGCGCCAGTTCGCGCCAACCTTGCAGCGGAAAATGGCACGGACCAGGCGGCTCGATCCCGACGGTGGCGAGCACGTCGAGGTTGGCATAGAGCCGCGGCAACGTGCGCTGCACCTCGCGCAGCATGTCGCCATTGCCGTTGCCCATGCTGCACGCGTTCGGCCAGATCTGGAAGACGTAGAAGTGTCGCACATTGGGGAAGTCCTGCTGCCACGCCGCGGACATCGACACAAAGTAGCGCTGGTAGGTTTCCCAGCCGTAGCCGCCGTCAGGCCCAGCCGCGCCCTGATCGTTCTCACCCTGGTGCCATAAGATCGCGCGGATGCCATGCGTCAGCCGAGCCTGGCGCACACGCCACAACAGCTCGCCGTAGATGGTCTGCAGATCGGTGGGGTTCTGTTCGTTGCGCTGATGCTGGTCGATGCGGCTACCACCGACCGCGCCGTTGATCATGAAGATCGGCACCTGCTGGCTCGCGACGAGGCTCTTCGCGAGTTCCATGCCCCACCAACCGAGTTCGGCCGTGTGCTGCGCTTGCGCCTGCCAGACTGGACGACACCACAAGTTCTGCGTCTCACCGGCGCGGTAGTGGCGAGCGCGGGCATAGCTGCGAATCCACTCATGGGTTTCGCGCGGCGCGTCTTCGCCAGTGTCGGTCGCCAGCGCGTTGGACTGGCCATCGATCAGGTAGGCATCACCACAGACGATGTCCTTGGCGGTATGCAGCACCGTCTCGCGGCCGTCGTTCTTGGTGCCAAACTCGATGCGGTAATGCCAAAGACCCGCTGCAAGTTTCGTAGCCAGTTGGTACGAACCGTCGGCGGCCGGCGTGCCGGTCTCCGTCGCGACCAACTGATCCTCGGCGTAGACCTTGAGGAAGACCTCTGGCGCTTGAGCAACCAGCTTGCCATTGCAGTTGAGGGTGCCTTCGCCGGTATCGTCGCGCGCGTAGAACTGGCCGTCTTGTGGCTGTTCCAGCAAGTCGGGCGTGCGCGCAATCCAGGCGTCGTGCAGCGGCGCTGTGACTTCGATCGCAACCGAACACGTCTTCGCCTGACCGCCGTTGCTGACGGTCGCCGTCACCGTCAGAGTGCCGCTGTTCTGCGCGCGGCTCAGGACCAACCTGTCCGCCTCGACCTTTTGCATGACGGCGAGGTTCGCTACCTGCCAGTCGATGTGCAGTTCGCCGCCGCCTTGGGTGAACTCTGGCACCACCTCGATGGTCGAGCGGCCATCCCACTTGCTCGGAGCGCGCAACGTAAAGGCTGGCTCGGCGATCGCTTCCTTGATGATGATCGCGATGTCGATCACCTTCACTTCTGTGGGGTAGATCGCGCGCAGTCGCAGCGTCACCGGTTGGTCCTCGGTGACCCGGCCAGCCTCAAACGGCAACCGCAAGCGATCCACCGCGACGAGCGATTCTTGGCCGGCGCGAACGACCGTCCAGTAGAGCTTCTGCGCACCACCCGCCTGCGCTTCGAACCAAGCGCTTTTCCCCTCTATCACCGTGGCCTGCGCCGGCGAGACCGCAAACTGGTTACCCGGTTGCACCACGGGACCAACGAGAGTCTGCAGCGGCTTTTGGTTCTCGAATTGCAGCCGGATCCACTCCGGCGTGCGGGTCACATCGGCGACGCGCACTTCGTCGAGGTCGCCCACGAAGTCGTAGTTGTGGTACCAACCGCCGAGCCACAGACGGCTTGGACTCTTGATGTTGAGTTGGGTCGTCGCCTCGCCGTCGAGCTTGCCGTTGATGTAGAGCTTGCGCGGACCGTTGCCGTAGGTGTGCACCACGTGGATCCACTCGTGCAACGGCAACCGGCTCTCGGCTTTCACATCGGAGAAGTCACTGTCGATGTAGATGTGCGGCGGGCTGCGGAACTGCATGCGGATCTTGCTGCCGCGGCCGCCGCCTTCATTGCCCCAACCGATCACTGTGCCGTTGGGAGCTGCGGCGCGAAACCACAGCGAGGTCGTGTGCGCGCGATCCTTCGCCGGATAGTTCGCGATCTTGTCACCGCAAAAGATGCCGTGCCCACCAGGAAAGTGACGGGCCTCGCCGACCATGCCGGGCACAAGTGTGGTGCCTTGGTCCTGCGATGCGAGCGTGCCGACTTCATCGACAATTTCGCTGCCGAGGTGCCAAACACTCACGTGCCCATTGCTCGCGTCGAACACCGCCTTGCCATTCGATGCGCTGACGGCGCTGGCGTTGCCCCAATGCACGTGCAGGTCCTGCCGCGCATTGCCCTCGATCTTCGGCAACCGCACCCAGATGCTGGCCGTGCCATTCGCTCTATCCCAGTGTTCGATCTGGTAGGCCAACGCCGTGCCGTCGCTTGAGAACCGAAGGTCTTCGCCGCGTGGCCTCGCCTGCGCGAAGTCGAAGCAATCCTGGTGCAGGCGCACGAGCATGGGGAAGTGCTCGAGCACAACACCGGCGGGCAGGTCCGCACCCTCGGGCGTGGTCAGCACGGTGATCACCCCGCTGTGCTGCCAATCTTGCCAGTTCTGCCGTTCTGGCGAAGCTTGCGGATGGGCGAACGTTGTGAAAGCCAGAGAGCACAGCGGCAGCAGGGCGTGGAGTGATCGTTGCAACGGACTTGTCCTGGCGAAGGGTCTGGTGACTGCGTGGGCTTGCGATTACTCGTCACCACGTCAGGTTCGGGCGAACAACTGCTAGCCTTTTTCACCGACGGCGACCAGCGGGGCAATGCACTCGACCAGTTCTTACGTCGACACCAACCACTTTCTGATGGACACGTCACGGGGTGGAATCCCGGTAAGGCGGTGACGAGCAATCGGTGTAGCCCGAAGTCACGGCTGCCACTTCGCTCGCCCAATCACACAGCAACAGCATGCTCCAACGCCGAACACCACTGGCCGACGACCGCAACGGGACAGGAGATGCAAGGATCTCACTCGGGGGTGTGCATTGTTTTCGACGCTGCGTTCTCGCGTGATGGTCAGTTCGTCGCGACGGCCTGTGTCGACGGCCCGGCACGCATCTGGCCGATCGCGGGCGGTGATCCGGTCGAATGCGTCGGCCATCAGGGCGAGGTTCGTGCCTGCACCTTCTCGCCTGAAGGCGACCGGTTGGCGACCGCCTCAAGCGACGCGACGGCGCGCATCTGGGACTTGACGGGCCGCGAGCTGCTAGTTCTGCGTGGTCACCTAGGGCCGCTCTGGGCCGTTTCGTAATCGGCAGACGGCAAGCGGCTGGTTACAGCCTCATTCGACCGCAAGACGCGCGTTTGGATCATCGACCAAGCCGAGCTGCTTGAGCTGACGAAGGGGAAGAGGCCGACGATGGCTGCACGGATACTGAGGAAGCGCACGCCGAGGAAGTCACCGCGGAGTCCGGTGGGCGGCGTGGGCAGCGGCTTCGGCTTCGGTCTGGCGGCCCTTGCCAGGGAACGCAACTGCCCCCTCTTCTTCGAACTTGCGTTTCCATCGCGACAGCAGATTCGAGTTGAGGCCGAGACCGTC
>JBNMNW010000252.1:0-8812 GCA_051278165.1 Planctomycetota bacterium
GAGCGTCGGGATCCGCGTGCAGCCAGCTGACAGGCCCGGGATTGTCAGCAGCGAAATCGCGGCGGCGCTGGGTTTGCATGGCCACCACATCAGCCTTAATGCCCTAGACTCAGCAATAATGAAGGATCCCCTCAGCGTCGTCGCCAAGGTTGCCTCAACTCCCGACCAGGCGATGATCTACGTCGCCATGCTGCAGGCGGAAGGCATCCCAGCCTTCACCGACGGCGGATCGCTGACGGACGAGTTCGCCATGAGCCAGCGGCTGATGAACGTCAGCAGCGTCAAGGTGATGGTGCCGGCCTCGAGTCTTGAGAAGGCCCAAGAGATCCTGAAGCCGACCGTGATCGACAAGCACGATCTCGCCGCGCAGGCGGTCGGCGCGACCGGTGCGGTCGAGACTCCGCCGACAGCCAAGCAGCCGGCGTCGAACAAGAAGTCCGGGTCAACCGCGCCGTGGATCGCGCTGATCGCCACCATCATCGCCCTTGGGTTCATGTTCGCTTGGATCGAAGCCCGCAACCGCTACGCCGACGACCCGCTCTACAAATACACTAATACCGAGCAAGGCATGTCGGTGCTGTTGCGCCGCGACGGCAGTCAGTTTGGGTTCTATATCGATAGCGAACACGACGGCATCTACGAGTCGTTCCAATTTTGGGGCCCGGACAAAGCGTGGCACGAGACCACCAATTCGGTCGATCGCGACGGCCGCGCCCTGCGCGCGATCTACCGCGAGAAAGACGGCCTAACCCAGACCTGGTCGCGCGACGGTGCTAACACACTCTTCACCACCTGCACCATCACCGACGCCACCGGCAAGGTTCTGCAAACGCTTGAGTGGCAGCCCGGCAGTGGCTTCACGCTCAAGTAACGAGCCGCGAGTTTCGAGTGATGGCCGCGAACCTCGGGACTCACCGCTGATTGAGCGTCGAGATCACCTACCCCCATCAGGCAAGGGCGCTCGTCTCGGATGGCAAGCAGTGGCCGCACCTAGAACGCGCCTTCGCCAACTGCAGTGCCAGTCAACTGCCATTGGATCAGCGACACGGGGATCACGCCGCACGAATTGAGTTCGGCGAAGAAGTCCTTGAGCACGAACGGCTCGCCGCGAGCGTCGCCCTGTTGCGCGTAGGCGGCCATCAGTCGTTCGATCAGGTACTTGCCGGTGATGTAGCTGGTGCCGTAGCCAGGTTGCCGCAGGTAGAGATGCTGTTCGAACCGCATCAGGTCGGGCTCACGCTTCATCCAGCCACGTGGCGTCCAGTCGACGTGGATCGCGCCGGCTTCGGCCATGGTCAACTCGTTGGCGTGTGCTAGCAGCGAACCAATGCCGCGCGCGGCCCGCTGGGCAAGCATGATCCAGACGATCTCGCGCGACCTGGGCTGCTCGTCGTATAGGCCAGCGTGCAGGAACATCTCTTCGACGCCGGTCGCGAGGCCTTCGGCACGGCTATCGAAGATGTTGTAGAGCAACGGGCCGCGGCGCATCGGGCTCGAGTGCGGTTCGTCCCGCATGCGCGCGAGATCCCACCAGTGATAGAAGTGCGTGTAGAGCGGCACGGGATCGAAGTGAGCTGCGATCCAGAAGAAGTTGCGCTGGCCCTCGGGCACGAACGTGCCAAGGTGCTCACGAAGTGCTGGCTCCATGTTTGGCTGCACGTCGAGCACGTCCTGGTCGCCGACAAACGTCATCAATCGCGTCGCGGCTGCGTCGGCAAGCGCCGCGTATTCAGCCGGTGTGCTCGCGGCGACGAGTTCCGGCAGGTCACGGTTGCGGTGTTCTTCGAGGCGCAGGTTTGACCAGGCACGATCGAGTTCGCGCTGCAGGAGACGCATCTCGTCCTCCCACGTCAGCGGCACGAGATGCACGTTCTGTAGGTACCAAGTGTAGTTCGCTTTGCCGATGCCGGACGGCCCAGTCTTGTCGTCGGCTTGCTCACCGAGCCAAGCGACGAACTGCTGCGTTGCCAGCCGTGCCGAGCGAATCGCTGCCTGGAGTTCGTCGCTGGCGCTGCCGCCAACTTGA
Source organism: Planctomycetota bacterium (assembly GCA_051278165.1). Lineage (GTDB taxonomy): Bacteria > Planctomycetota > UBA1135 > UBA1135 > UBA2386. The sequence goes on from JBNMNW010000252.1 coordinate 2,027, forward strand.
CCGCCGAGCACACGCAGCGCGGTCACCTGTTGGCGCATGGTCCGCATGCCGGCAACCCACAGGTCGCGTGCATTGCCAGTCAGGTTTTGACGAGCCTGCTGCAGCAAATTTGGCACGGTCGCGAGTTCGCGCACCAGCCGCGCTTCATCGTCGCCCACCAGCGGGAAGTCGTAGGTCCACAGTTCGACCAGCGCGTGGTTGCTCGGCCCCTCGTGCGCCGGTGTGTCGCTCTGGTAGGTCCAGATCTGCTGATAGAACGCCGGGTCCCGCGCCCAAGGCTGTAGCACGCGGCAATTGAAGTCGAAGCCATTAAGCTCGGCCCGCATGATGTGCCAATCGACCTGCTGCGCTACCGGCCAGCCGCTGACGTCGATCGCCTGCAGCCGATCGCGATAGCCGCGCCATTCAGCATGGGCTCGCGCCATATGATCAGCGGTGTAGTCCGGCGCGCCATCGTGTAGAGGCGGGTTCTCGAACGCACGCCATTCGCCGAACAGACCCACCAGTTCCTGGTAGTCGTGCGAGCGCGGCAGTGTTGGCGAGGTCGCGCAGCTGGCAAGCAGCGTGACCAGTGCGAGCGCTGCTAGCGACAACCGCGAGGCAAGCGGCGAGGAGGAACGTCGAGTAGGCATGCGCGCAGTTCTACCGACCAAGCACCGTAGCGCCGAATGATTCCGTCGCCAACGGCGTGCAGTAGGTTCTGCGCCACGCGCCTCCGACCCGTTCGCATGCGGTCGAAATTTGCCCGACCCTATTGGGGCGCAGTTTATCGAGGCACAACGCCCGGCGCTGCCAGATGCCGTTCGAAATGGCTGATCAACTTGCCAAGCAGATAGCGCGCGTAGTGTGGCGGACTCGTCCAGCCGTGGGTGCCGGCGGGCGCGAACGCAAAGTCGAAGTCCTTGCCCTTGCGCATCAGTTCCTCGGCAAGCACGACCACGGTTTTAAAGGGCACGACCTGGTCCTGCATGCCGTGAATCAGCAGCAGCGGATCCTCGAGATTCGCCGCGTACTGCACGGCACCACGCAGGAACGCATCGGGATGCGTGTCCGGGCGGCGCACGATCGCGACGTCGTCGCCGCCAAAGAAATGCGGGTCGACCGCAGCCGCACAAGCGACGCCTGCATCAAACAGACCTGGCTTTTTGAGCAGCGCGAATACGGTGAGCGTGCCGCCGTAGCTGCTTCCCCAAATGCCGATCCGGTCGGGGTCGACGTAGGGCAGAGTTTCGAGATGAGTGACCGCACTCTCCAAGTCGTCGAGGTCCCGACCCGCAAAGTCCGTCAGGAACTGCTCGCGGAACGCACGGCCGTAGCCGGTGCTGCCGCGCACGTCGACTTGCACAACGATGAAACCCTTCGCGACGAGCAGTTGCTGGAGCATGCCGTAGAAACCAGCCCAACGGTTGCGCACGGTATTGGAATAGATGGGGCCAAAGAGCACCGGATACCGACGCCCGGGTTCGAGGTTCTCCGGGGTGAGGATGCGGGCGTGCAGCGTCGCATCGTCGACGAGGCTAGGGAACGTCACATAGTGCGCCTTGGCCCACGAACGTTGCTCAAAGTCAGGCGGCAGCGAGCGCGTGATGCGACGGGCGCTGTTGCCACCGCTCGCGTCGGCAAGGTAGAGCTCCGTTGGGCTAACGTCGTCGCTATGAAGCATCGCCATCCGGGTCCCGTCGGGCGACGGGTAGGGCCGCGCTGTTCCTGGTTGATTGGTCACGCGAGTCGGTTCGCCACCGTTGAGCTCGGTGCGAAAGACATGCTGTTCGTGCGGACTAGGCTGGTTCGATGGATAGAAGATCGCGCCGTTCGCCGCAAGCAAGGGACCGCCGGTCACGTCGAAGGCCGGGCTAGTCAACAGCCGTGGCTCAGGGTCTTCGAAGCTCAGCGCGTAGAGCCCGTAGCGGTCGCCAAGATCGCCGAGCACGATGACGTGCTCGCCGTCTGGATGCCATTGAGAGCCAGCCGTCGTGTAGACGCGCGTTTCGCGATGATCGTGCCAGAGTTCACGAAGGTCTCCCGTCGCAGGGTCCAGCACGTGTAGCCAACGATCCACGGCGGTGTCCGACTCGCGGTCGAGCAGCAGTCGCCCGCCCGCCGACCAGCAAAAATCGACGACCCGAGTCGCATCCGGATCGGGCAGATCTAGCAACCGGAGCTCGCCGCTATCGACCTGGAGCAGCCCGACCATGCGCGACTCGTTGGGGTCGCCCGGATAGCTGCGACGCACGAGGTTGGGGTCGGTCTCGTCACCGAGGTAATTTGGAAAGGGCACAGTGCGCACTTCGCGTCGGTCCACGTAGTGCACCGCGATGCTGCGGCTATCAGGGGCCCAGGCATAGGTTGGACCACCCCAGATGTAGGAACCGATCTCGACGTCGCGCCGCCGATAGCGCCCGATCGCCAGGTTGGAGATCGAAGCAACTCCGACCGTGGTCATCCGGCGAATCGCGCCCCGAGTCGGCCCCTCGGATAGATCCACGAGCCAGAGGTCGCCGTTCTGCAGCACGGACGCGTAGCGGCTGTCGGGCGAGACCGCCAAGTTAGAAGGGCTGCCATCGAACTCGACGAGCCGCACTGATTTGCCCGTCAGGTCGGTGCGCCACAGCTCGCCCGATCGCAGGTAGATCATGCCGTCACCGCCGGGCAGCCACGCAACGTCGCGCACGCTCGAGCGCCCCTCGCTGTCGCTGGTTAGCCGCCGAAGGTCGCTGCCGTCCGCTTCGACAATCCAGATCTCGCGGCGCGAGCGGGCCTCGTCATTCCAGCGGAACGCGAGTTGACTGCTGTCGGGAGACCACAGCGGGCTGGACGGCGCCGTGCCGGTCAGCGAAGGACCAGACAGGATGCGCTCGAGGGTGAGTTCGGGCGCACGGCTTGGACCGGACGGCACAGCGTCCGTGCCCATGCCGAAGGAAGAGGCGCAACTGCATGCCAAGAGGCTTGCGAGGCACGAAACGACAGTTCGCATCAGAGCCGTGCTATCCGGAGTCGTGATGCCACGTCAAGCCACCGGTCGTCGTACGAAACGCTTCGGTTCGCGATCCCGTCGCCGCCAAGGTGGCAACACACCTCGACGCTGCGCCAGCTCGGTCGAACACAGGCCCCCCCAACCGCTCGCCGTGATCTCGCACGTTTTGTGACCCCTTTTGGCCGCTCCCCCCCATCAAGGGGCATGATCGAAGCCATCTTGGACCACAGCAACGAGCCGCGCCGCGCGCTTACCGCGGTCGTGGAACCGGCGGACGACGCTGCCGGAGGCCTAATCCGGCGCCACTGGGCGTCCGTAAGGCGCTATCTCCGTATCCTCGGTGCTGAGCCGGCCGCCGCCGACGACCTCGCGCAGGACGTGTTTGTCGTCGCCTTGCGCAAGGGGATTGAGGATCGCGGGGCGCGCACGGCCGCCTGGCTGCGGCGCACGGCCCGTTTTCTGTTCCTCGATCATTCCCGCAAGCGACGGCCGCTCAGCCTTGAGGTCCCGGAAGAGGTTTGGCAAGAGCACGGCGAGAACGATGCCGAGCGCCAGCAAGCACTGCGCGCATGCCTACCGAAGCTAGCTGAACGCAGCCAGACGGCGGTGCGTCTTGCATACGGCGAACGGCAGTCGTGGGCTCAAATCGGGTCCGCGCTCGGCATGCGAGCCAGCGGCGTCAAAACGCTGTTGCGCCGCTGCCGCGCGACCCTCAAAGAATGCATCGAGCGAGCTACGACATCTGACTCGGAGGTCTCCCAATGACTGGTAGTAATGAACGTGAACGTGCCCGCGAACTGACAGGTGCCCGCGAACGCGAGTTCGACTCGTTGCTCGAACAAGAGTTTGGCAGTGAGCCGCCGATCGCCGCCATCTTGCACCGCGTCGAGCACGGCCCACAATTGGCTACCGGCACACGGTCGCGCTCGTGGCTGGCGGCAGCCATGGCGTTGCTCGGCATCGGCGTCGCCGTCGCGCTTGCATGGAACGCGCGCGTCGATCGTGACGATCACAACTCGGCTGCGCCTCAGGACCCAAGTACGCCGGTTGACGTGAGTTGGCCGAACGACGTCAGTCACGTCTATCGGGTCGAGGATCTGCAGAATGTGCCGGCTGATGCCACGCACCTTGAACTAGCGATTCCGCTGCATGTCGCAGGCGACCTTTCGCGCCTAACCAACCTGCAACACCTGCGCGTTAGCCTTAGCATCAGGACGTTGGGTAAGCTGATCCGTGAGGGCAGCGAGGCCAAGGTGCGCGGTCGACTCGATGCGCTGGCGACCACGCCTGCACTGCGAACGCTATCGATCCACTCCCTGACGATTGCGCCTGTTGACTTGACGGCGCTCCGGCACTTGAAGCAGCTGCAGCATCTCGAACTTGGGGTAATGTTCCATCCCGACCAAGACCTTTACGCCCAGGCGGCGGCCGGCGGCAACTTGATCGGCACTGCGTTCGATCACCGTTACGGCAAAGCTGTCACGACCTTTAGCCGAGCCAAAACGTTGCGGCTGTCGGGCACGGGTATCACGGCCGACGGCCTGCAGGCGCTGGTCGACGCCAACCTGCATTCTCTGATCCTCCAAGTACAGCAGGTGACGCCCAAGGTATTGCTGGCGCTCGGCGAACTGACCTCGCTGCGCCATCTCGAGTTGCACTCGGTACACAGCAACGCGGTCCCGAAGGCTGTCGGTGGCAACTTCGTCCGGATGGCATCGCGTGCCCTGTCGGTCGCGGTGATGAAGCGCCTCGCGACGCTGCCCAAGCTGCGCTCGCTGACGTTCGCCCTATGCTTCCTCGACCACGACTTTCTCGCAGCGTTGCCACGTCAGCTGCAGCAGCTGGACATCAGCAGTTGCTTTGGCGTCGACGGTCGCTTGGCCGGCATCGTTGCCGCAATGCCCGAGCTGCGAGCGATCGGCTTGCCACTCAAGATGAGCTCCGCCGAAGACTTCATGTCGATGTTGCGACCGCCGCTCCGTGACGCCAACATCCATATGCTGCGACTCTCGGGCGACGAGGCTTTTGCCATCATCGCGAACCGCGTTTGGCAGGCGCTGCACCTCGATGGTTGCTTGACCAAGCCCGTGATGACTGCACTCGCCGATCAGCCCGGGCTACAAACTCTGACCCTGACTCCGACTTCAGGCAGCGAGTCGCTCGCGTTCGTCGCCAAGCTGCCAAAGCTCCATCGAATCACGTTCGTTCAAGCCAGTATCTCGGAGCAGTTGCTGCAGCCGCTCAACGACTGTGCATCGTTGCGAAGCGTCGACTTCAACGACTGCCTTATAGGCAGGGAAAAGCGCCAGCTGAATGGAGTCCTGCGTGACGACATCGTCACGCGATGGCACTATCGCGCGGCTTGGTAAGCCGTCGGTGTCTGGCTCGACGGCCCAGGTGACTACAGCTACGCAATCACGATCCCGAACCTACCGATATTCAATAGCTGGCACGGCTACCGGCAAGCAGGCCTATTCGATGCAACCGGACCAGCGGGCATCACCTTGACTGGCGGGCTAGACATGTTCGTGCTGTAGCAGCGAGCGCATACTAGCTCGACGTCTCTGGTCAGGGTCGAAGCCACACTGTGAACTCTTGCTAGCGCATGGGTTCTAATTGGCTGGCTCGAGTGGCGACGTCATCTAGTAGCTGACATAACTTGGCCGCAATGGCTCCGTGGTCGCAGAGCTTGCGAACGTGTGCTTGCGCGCGCCGGCCGCGAGTGCGCGCCTCGACAGGATCTTGGACAACTTGCTGCAGCTGATTCACAAGGTCGTCTGCATCCGGTTGCCACCAACTTTGGCCAGCGAACGCCGGTGTCTCGGCTGCTGCAGCCTCGCTAACTGGCGCGACCGACGTGGCGACTGGGTAGCCAGTGTGCACGTCGGGAAGCAGGGTCGCGAGTGCTCCCGCTTGCGTTGCCACGACCGGCATGCCCATCAACATCGCTTCGTGAACGGGACGGCCCCAACCTTCGCCGCGACTCGGCAACACCAGCGCATCGCAACCCGCGTAAACGGCCGGCAGATCCGTGCCGGTCAGCAGCGGATCCAGGACGTGCACGGTTGGTGCCGGGCCCCGACTGTGTTGTTGCACGATGGCTTGGCAGTGGGTCTGGAGCGCGGCGCGATCGAGGCCTACACGCGGAGCAACCTTTAGGATCAGCTCGGCCTCGTCGAACCGGCAGGCGCGGGCAAAGGCCGGCAACAGCACGTCCATGCCCTTGCGCAAAGACCAGTCGATGACGGACAAGAAGCGGCGCACGCCGGGGCGGCGCGGCGGCAGTCCGTGCCATGGTTGGATCGGCGGAGAAAATGGCGCCATGCTGATCGGTGGCGCGATCGCGTGCACCCGATGCGCCGTGACTCCGCCGCAAGCGAATGCCTCGGCGATCGGCGGCGCCGGCACGACGACTGCAGCAGCCTGGTTGAGGTGAGCCCCCCACCCATGCGGCAGCGCGGTGGTTTCGAAAACGGTGATGACAACGTCAGCGATGGCGTCGGGATCTGGCACAAAGTGTGGCGGCAAAACGTGCTGTATGGTGATGCCCCCTGGTTGCGGGCGACGCGCCGCACAGCGTTCGATCAAGTCTTGTTCGGCCGGGCTCTCACCGCCGTCAACCGAGCCAAGTCGTGCGCCGTGCAGAGAAGGCTTCAAGCCAAGATCTTCAAGCAACGCCAACCACTCGCGGCCCTGAGCCGCGAAACCCGAAGGCCCGAACACGATGCCGCGAACGTGCAGCGGCGGCAGGGCCGACTGCTGGGTGTCACTCATGTGGAAATGGCTCGGCTGCCGAGGTGACGCTCCAACGT
>JBNMNW010000253.1:0-8806 GCA_051278165.1 Planctomycetota bacterium
GACGACCCGGCGATTTTTGCCGCCATGATGCACCAACGCTCCAGATGTAAACGCAGCAAGTTCGAGCGCGCCGTAGTCGAGCACGATCTGCGCCTCTGGATACGAGGTCAAGAACACCTGAAAGCCACGATCTAGCAGAAAGCCGTCCTGACGATCGGTCGCTACCCGGCCGCCGACGCGATCCGACGCTTCAAAGATCCGGCAGGCAACGCCATCGGCCGCCAGCTGACGAGCACAACACAAACCGGCGAGGCCCGCCCCGACAATCGCCACCTTGGTTTGCTGCATTCGCATGACCTACGATGCATGCCGCCCGACCACAACCATCGATCGCACGAATTGCCAAAGCACCACGCATCCATGCTGCCGCCATTGGCGAGCCATGCCGATATCGACAGTCCGGCGGGCTGCGATCCGGCCCGCAATTGCGAGCTCCGAGGCAATCGAGTGCTTCACCGTCAACACCTGCAATACGGTGCTTACGAACGCCATGCGCAACCTGCGGCGGGCATCATCAGGAGACCGCAGCTATGAGCGAACTGTCGACGCTGCTTGGCGTGGACGGCTGCCGAGCCGGCTGGTTTGTGGTTCGCCTACGCGCTGGCAACGACCCGGCAACCGAGGCGCTGCTGCTGAAGGACTTCGCCGCGGTGCTGGCCCTGCAGCCGGAGCCATGCTTCGTTGCCGTGGACATGCCAATCGGGCTACTCGCAGCGGCACATCCCGGTGGGCGCAGCTGCGACCAAGCGGCGCGCGCACTGCTGGGGCCGCGCCGCAGCAGTGTCTTCTCACCACCATTGCGCGGTCATCTACAGGCTCATGCCTGGTCCGAGGTTTCGGGCCTATCAAAGCAGTCGTTCCACCTACTACCCAAGATCCGCGAAGTCGATGATTGCATGACGCCCTCGCGCCAGAGCCGCGTGCGGGAAGCCCATCCAGAGCTTGCGTTCTGCAATTTGACCGGTGCTCCGATGCGATTTGCCAAACGAACGAGTGAAGGCCAACAAGAACGATTGGCAGCCCTGGAGGCAGAGATCCCGAGCGCTCGATCGATCTATCACCGCGCCTTGCAGCAATGGCTGCGCCGTGATGTTGCCCGCGATGACATCCTCGACGCGCTAGTGCTCGCAGTCGTGGCCAAGCGCATGGCGAACGGGACAGCGCAGTGTGTGCCGCAGCGACCGGCGCATGATCCGCGCGGCCTGCGCATGGAGATTTGGTCCTAGCGGTCAGACGCCGCGGAGCTCACGCAAGATCTCAGTGCGAGCGGCAGCATCTTCGAGGAAGACTCCAGTCACGTGCGAGGTGGTCGTCATGGCGCCGGGCTTGCGCACGCCGCGCATCGTCATGCAGTGATGCTCCGCTTCGATCACCACCGCGACGCCGCGCGGCCGCAGCGCCTGTTGCAAGTCGTTGCCGATTTGCGCAGTGAGCCGTTCTTGAATTTGCAGGCGACGCGAATACACCTCGACCAGTCGCGCCAACTTACTGAGACCGACGACGCGATCGGCCGGCAGGTAGGCCACATGCGCGCGCCCAGCGAATGCCACCATATGGTGTTCGCAGTGCGACTGAACGGTGATGTCCCGAACCACGACCGAGCCGTTGTAGTCAGCGGTCTCATCGAAGGTCTTGGCCAGCACCTCGATCGGATCCTGTTGGTAACCTGCAAAGAACTCGCCGTAGGCGCGCAGCACCCGGTCCGGCGTCTCGCGAAGTCCCTCGCGATTGGGATCCTCACCAATGTAGGTGAGCAAGGTCCTGACTGCCTCCAGCGCGTCCGTCCGGGACACGGAACTGGGGTTCATCTTGCGAAACGGTTGGGTGATGCGGGCCGGAGAGCTGGTCACGGGTTTGCGGTCGTCAGGGGGTAGGTTGCGGATGCAGCAAGTCACACGTTGCGGCGCGGCCCAGCGAGGGCCATCGAGCCAGTGCGGACTATCGAGAGTGCTTAGAACTTGAGGGTGAAGATGCCCTGCTGGCCGGGCGTCTCCTCGACGCTGACCGAGAGCCGCGACAACTGCACTGCCGGGAATGCAGATCGCACCGAATCCAACAAGGAGGTTCCGATCCACTCCGCGAGGTTTTCAGAACTGCTGTTGAGGATCGGCAACACGCACAGTTCTTCGGTGGGCACGACGTAGCGTCGCTTGCCGTAGCGGATCTCCGTTTCGTCATTGCCGATTGCAACGCACGTCAGATCGGGATGCAGCCCTGGGATCACGAATCGTTCGTCGAGCGGATCAATGATCGCGGTCACTAGTGGTTTCACACGCTTGAAGTCGATCACCATGCCGTGACTCGTTCGCGGCGTATCGATTTCGACGGCAACTCGGTAGTTGTGGCCGTGCAGCCGCTCGGCAGTGCCGTCATCGAAGATCAAAAAGTGCGCGGCACTGAACTTGTGGTACTCCTTTTCGAGATGAATCGTCCACGTGGCCGCAGCGCGGCTCGAAGGCAGGCGTGACGTCAGGCTGGCAGTCATGATGATCCTCACAGCGGGCGCACAGCACATCGTTGGAAGGTGTTTCCAGCCGACTCGAACGCTACCAGGGCTTTCGCGACCACAGACAGTGCGGATGCATCAAGTTAGCGAATCAGCTCGCGTCTGTTCAAAGAGTCGCAGGCTACGACGAGATGCCGCGGCGTGCCTTCATGACGAGCCGCTCGGCATCGTGCTCTGACAGCACGGGCACGTGTAAATTCTTCGCCCCGCGCTGACGGCCTTAACAATCGCTTCGCCGCAAAGTCGGCATCGCTTGCCGCTGCGCGCAAACACGTAGTGACGATACTCGCGGCGAGGCACGCCTTCCCCCCGTAAGCGACGCGCGTCATCGGGATCATTGGTAACGCCGCCGAGACGATAGGCTCGGTGGGTAATCTCGGAGATCGCGGCCGCCAACTCGGACCGAGCACGTTCGCCAAGATCCACCGGACGCTGCGCGGGGTCCAGCCGCGCCACGAATAGAATCTCGCTGCGCAGGTAGTTGCCGAGACCGCTAACGAATCCTTGATCGAGCAGCAGGGCCCCCAGGGACCGCCGTCGAAACCGGGAATCCGCAAGCAGGGCTTCGATGTCATCTGCGCGCACCTGCGCCGACAACACGTCGGGCCCCAATCGCTTGAGGAACGAATGCCCATCAAGTTCTTCGTCGCTAAGAACCTCAATTTCCGAGGCACTGTAAAGCAGCGCCGAGTGCTTCTCCGTGTGCACGGCGAGGCGCAGTTGTCGATTCGTTACCGGCAACTCACCGCGTGGTTTCACGAACCAGCGACCGTAGAGCTGGTTGTGCGAGTAGATGTTCACGCCGTTGGCAAACCGAACCAGCATCGCCTTGCCGCGCGACTCGACGCCTTGAATAACTTCGCCGCGCAAACAGTGCGACCACGCCTGCAGGTGTTCGAACGCAAACCACACTTCGGCGGCTGGCTCACCAGTCAGCACCCGCGCAATTCGGTCCGCTTCGCGCCGGACTTCAGGACCTTCTGGCACGACTCCCCGCTCCCTCTACAAGCCACTGCAGAACCCGTTCGGCGAGGGCCGTGCCGCTCAAGAACGCGCCCTCGACGCGCGGACCAGCACACCAATCGCCGCATGCCCCGATTCCGGCGGTCGCATCAAACAGAAACCGATCACGCAGCGGCTCCGGTGGCAGCGCATAGCGCCAACGGTGCAGCCGCGAGTAGAGCGGCTCCGGCATGGCGACACCGGTAGCGCGGACGAACGCTTGTCGCAGAGATCCGACGATCACTTCTTCCTCAGCAGCGAAGTTCTCATCGGACCAACTCGGCTCAGCGTGCAAAACCCATGTTTCGTCACCGAGCCGGCCAGGCTTGGAGCTATCGCGCGCCAACCAAGACAGTGGCGAGTCATCGACGAAGGCGCCGTCGAAGCCAAGCGGCAAGCGATCTTTGAACGCAACCATCAGCGCCAGACATGCTGAGAACGGCACCCGCTCAGCCACCGCAGCGAGGTCCGGCGCAGCGCTCCGAACCAACGCAGCAGTCTGCGGCGCTGGCGTGGCGACCACGACGGCATCAAAACCGCCTTCGCGATGATCGTCTTGGCTAACCAGCGCCACGCCATCACGATCCTGTTCGAGTCTCACCACCCGAAACCCGGTCGTGACCCTGCAGTCGCGCGCCAGGTGCCGCGAGATCGAACTCATACCGGGCATGCCAACGAATCGCTGGGTGCCTCCCTGCCCCGGCAGCACCTCGCCGTCGCGCAGGCGCACGGTCTCGCCGCGCCATTCTGCAGCGACCCCAGCAGTGACCCAGTCGTGCACTTGCGCGACAAACAGACCATCGCGCGCGGTGAAATATTGAGCGCCGGAGTCAAACGCGTAGTCACCGCTGCGGTGCGTCGAGGCCCGGCCGCCGGTGCCACGAGACTTGTCAAAGACCACCACGTCGATGCCGTGGTCGCCAAGCAGCTTGGCACAGGCTAGACCGGAGACACCAGCGCCGACGATCGCGACCCTCTTAAAGCTGTCAACGATGTCCACGGGGAACCCTTCGTGCTGCGGACGGGCCCAGATGCACTTGTCGTGTATCGATAGCCGCGACCACATCCGGATAAAGGAACCTCGCGGCCGACACCGTCAGCGTGCGCTCACTGTGTGGTCGCTACTGACAAGGTCGCCGCGGTGGCGGTGGGCTCTAGTGATCCGCAACGCAGTTTGCGTCAACGACACGGACTGTATCGAAGACACTGCGAGCGGCACGGCTCAGACTAGAGCGTGCGCAGGCGCAACGCGTAGCCGAACGGCTCGACCACGTTGCCGAAGGTTGCACTGGCGTCGCTGTCGTGCGCGACCGTGTAGGTCTGGCGGCCCAGCACGTCGAAGATGCCCAAGGTCACTTCGACGCCGTCACTGAAGACGATGCCCCAGGAATTGGCCGCGGGCACCAGCGATGCGAGCTGCTCGTAGATCAGGACGCCGTTGATCGCCGGGTCGGCGGGCAGCGACAGCGCTAGGTCTGTGCCGGTGACGTTGCCCGCTGCATCAGCAAACGTGATGGCGGTCGCGTCGAGGCTGGTCAGCAGAGCACAGTTCGTGCCCGGCAGCGTGAATGGCAGCGTCAGGCCGTCGTAGCTGGTGTTATCCAGGCCAAACATGCCAAGCACCACCGAGTTCGGCCCCAGGTTCTGGCCAACCAGGAAGTGAGCCGCACCGGGAGCCGCAATGCCTTCAACCGCAGCCGTGGCGGTGGGCAGGCCTGTGCCGATTGCGCAGCCGCTGCCGAAGTTGGCAGTGGTGCCGTCGATGGCGCCGCCGCTGGTCATCGCGCCATCGAGAATCGCGTGCGCAAAGCCGAAGCTCTGGATGTTGTTGCCGATCATCTGGACATCAACCACCAGCCATTCTCCCGCATTGAGCGTGATTGGTGCGAGCGTGGTGAACGGGATCTGCAGGCCACCGCCAGGACCGCCCCAAGGGTGCGGCGCTGCCGAACCGTCGTCAGGAAAGTAGGTCCACGGACCGTTGAATACTTCGATCAACGGCGACGTCAGGTTTGCTGCGAAGCCCGCGCTCGGCGCGACGATGCTGGTCGTGCCAATGCGAATGATCAGCTGCTGGATCGCGAATGGACCCGGCGCGCCGACCTGCGGGATCGGGCCGTCAAAACGAAACGAAAGCTCGTCGGCAACGAAGAACGACTGGCTGGACTCGGTGGCGCCGTAGAACATCTGCACGCGCGCTTCCGGCTGCATCAGCGGCAGCAGGCTGAAGTTCGACAGCTCGAAAGAAGGCGAGGCCGTGACCGGCAGCTCAAGGAAGCCCTGCGCGACAAGGGAAGTGCTGCACATGCTAAGGACGGCAGCTGCGATGATATTGTGGGTGGTAGTCATGGTGGTTTCTTATGGTCGAACGCTAGCTATCGATCGCGGCCTCGCTGTCATCGCTCAGTCATTCCGAACCGCTATTTTGAGCTTGTTTTGCATGAAATTCGGTGTCGGAAAAATGACCCCGCGGCGGCCGCAAGCAGTCGCGCGAAGTGGTCTCGATCGCTGCCCGAGACGCAACTATGAGGCTTTACAGCAACGTTGTCTTGGCTTCCGTATTGCGGGCTTTCATCAGAGTGCGGCGCGCTCACTGCGCTGCTCACGCACACACGCAGCACTTACAGACCCAGCCAAATAGGACTCCACAGGAACCACACAGCCTCAAGGGAACGCCCCAAGCGACGCCGAACACGAATGCTTGCTGGCATCTCGTCAACGAACGGTTCGGCTCGCTAACCCAATCATCAGACGGAGCCGTGAACGTAGGTGTCGGCGGCGTTCGACAGGATCCAAGCGGTCGACGAGATGGTCAGCGCCTGGCTAGAGAAGAGCGTGCCGTGCCAGTGCCGAGGCGCTTCATCAGCTACACGCGTGCCCGCCGCAATCGCAGCGCATTTGCGATCACCGAAACCGAGCTGAGACTCATCGCAGCAGCCGCAATCATCGGACTCAAAAGCCAGCCCGTCATTGGGTAGAGCACGCCCGCTGCAAGCGGCACTCCGATGGCGTTATAGCCAAATGCGAACATCAAGTTCTGTCTGATGTTGCGCATCGTGGCCTCGCTCAGCCGACGCGCCCGCACGATGCCGCGCAGGTCGCCCTTGACCAAAGTGATCGAGGCACTCTCCATCGCGATATCCGTGCCCGTGCCCATCGCGATGCCAACATCTGCTTTCGCCAGAGCCGGCGAGTCGTTGATGCCATCACCAACCATCGCCACCCGGCGTTTCTGCCGCTGCAACTCTGCAACCGCCTGCAGCTTGGCATCTGGAAGTGCGTCCGCAATGACGTCTTCGATGCCCAACTCGGCAGCAACGGCAGCCGCCGTGCCCTGGTTGTCACCGGTCAACATGACGATCCGAAGCCCCATCTCCCGGAGTTCGCGAATCGCATCTGGGGTCGATTCCTTGATCGCATCAGATACGGCAAGCATCCCTAGCAGCACGCCATCTGACGCGCAGAAGACGACCGTTGCGCCAGCGGAGCTAAGGCTTGCAGCTTGCGCATGAACGGCATCACTGAGCGCGACGTTCCGAGCCGCCATCAGCGAACGGTTGCCAAGAGCCACTGCAGCCCCGCTCAACTGCCCAGAGACGCCCTTACCGGTGATCGACTCAAACTGATCAACGGATGGCAGCGCCAAGCCACGCGCCTTGGCAGCGGCTACGATCGCTTGTGCAATCGGATGTTCACTCGGCGCGTCGAGGCTCGCCGCAATGAGCAAGACATCGTCGTCGGTCGCTTCGCCTTGCGGCAACACGCGAGTCAGCACCGGCTTGCCCAAGGTCAAAGTGCCGGTCTTATCAACTACCAGCGTGTCTACATCTCGAAGCGCTTCGATGGCGCGCGCATCGCGAAACAACACGCCTAGCTGGGCGGCCTTGCCGGTAGCAACCATGATCGACATCGGCGTCGCGAGCCCCAATGCACACGGGCACGCGATGATCAACACCGCGACCGCATTGATGATGGCATAGGACAGGCGAGGATCTGGCCCCCACATGCTCCAAGTAACAAAGGTCAGAACTGCAGCGGCGACCACGATCGGCACGAACCACGCGGCAACCCGATCGACAAGTTTCTGAATCGGAGCCTGACTTCTTTGAGCATCGGCAACCATCTGCACAATGCGCGCCAGCAGCGTGTCACGACCGACCTTCTCAGCCACCATCACCAAGCTGCCGGTGGTGTTAAGTGTGCCGCCGACCACTGAGTCGCCGGTACTCTTATCGACGAGAGTGGCTTCACCGGTCACCATCGACTCGTCAACCGGACTCGCTCCCGCCACCACGGAACCATCCACGGGGATGGCCTCGCCTGGCCTAACCCGAAGGTGATCCCCCGTCGCAACATCCTCGATGGGGACTTCGACTTCTTGCCCATTCGCAGCTACACGCCGGGTCGTCTTTGGCGAAAGATCCAGCAGCGCTCGAACGGCCGCGCCAGTGCGACTGCGAGCGCGCAGTTCCAACAACTGGCCAAGCAACACCAGGGTGATGATGACCGCAGTGGCCTCGAAGTAGACGGCGACGCCCGCATGCGATTGCAAACCGCTCGGGAACCACTCAGGCGCAAACAGTGCGACGAGGCTGTAGCCAAAGGCAACCAGCACACCGAGGCCGATCAACGTGAACATGTTGAGCCGCCAGCCACGAATCGATGTCCAGAAAAGGCCGAGCAATGGTGCCGCTGCCCACAAGACTACCGGTGCGGTAAGCAATGCCTCCAACCAGCGACTGGCGGCACCAAGCAGGTCATGGATCGGCGAACCTGGCAGCAGCATGTCGCCCATCGCCAGCACAACGACCGGCAAGGTGAAGCCGGCACTCCAGAGAAACCGACGCTTCACGTCGCGAAACTCGGAGTCGTCTTCTGCCAGCTGCACGTCGACGGGTTCAAGCGCCATACCACACGAGGGACAGCTACCTGGTCCAACCTGCCGGACCTCAGGATGCATCGGACATGTGTAGGTCGCGTCCAATGACCCAGTGACTACCGGAGCATCGTGCTGGCAACATGCATGCTTGCCGGGAGGAGTTGTTGGCGATGCGTCGTTCATGATTGCCACTACTTGCCAGTGCCCGTCCTGCTGGACTTGGCGAACAGGTCTACGACCTCAGCGATGACGCGATCCCGTTCGGCTGCCTGGTTCGAATCGAATGCATGCACCACGCACGTCTTCATGTGCGACTGCAGCAGCTGCTTGCTGGTCTGCGCCAAGGCACCCTGCACCGCTTGAATCTGCTGCAGAATGTCGATGCAGTATTTGTCAGCATCGACCATGCGAATCAGTCC
>JBNMNW010000254.1:0-8767 GCA_051278165.1 Planctomycetota bacterium
GTCGAGTTCCTCGACGGTCGCGGCAATGGCTTGCCCCGGCTGCAACACAGGCTGCAGGTAACCGTTCCAGCCTCCGGCGAAACCTGGCTACTCGTGCCTTCGCTACCTCCTGGCGTTCCTCAGCAATGATGCGATGCAACCGAAGCGTATCATCTGCGCTTGCGCGCCCGGCGCTATCCCAACGGCTCCCAATCGCTGGCCATAACACTATGAAGACGACCATCCTACTTCTGTCCGTTCTCGCTGCTGGGATCGCCGCCCAGGACTCCAAGCCGGCCGTTGCCGCGGGTGCCCAGAAGCCAGTTGTGGCAGATCAAGAAGAGTGGGGCGAGGGCTTCGGTCGCGCGACGAGTTACCGCGCGGCGCTGGCGCAGGCGCTCGAAGACGCGGTTGCCAAGGCCAAGGGAATTGGAGTTGCTCGCGGCCCATCGATTCGCAGCCGGCTATCGGTCGTCAGTGAGCACAAGGACGGCGACAAGGATGGGTTCTTTGACGGTTCGACTGAGCTTGAGCGTGAGTGGGTGCAGCAGCAGATCAGTGGCTTCGTGCGAAAGTATGAGGTGATCAAAAAGAGCAAGGCCGAAGACCGCCGATGGGAGGTGACCGTTCGCGCGCTGGTCGCCAGCTTGCAAACGATTGAGTCCGAGTTGGTCATTGAGTTGATCGACAACGACCTGCGCAATTGGCAACACGAACGCTACGAAGAAGATGGCCCCGGCCGCGCGTTCGATCGCCGCAAGGGCAACTTCGAAGGACCGAAGATCGGCGAATACCTGCGACGCAGTGGCGCCGTCAAAATCGTTAGCAGTGGCTCCGGCGTGAAGGTTAACTCGCAAAGCGAACGCACCGAGCGCGAGAAGCTCGGCCACCAACTGGTCGCGTCGCACCGCGTCGTCATCAACTGGCAGCCATTGACGGTGCGCTCGATGGTCGACAAGCCGAATAAGGCTCGCCCGACTCGCGGACCAAGGCCTGAATACATGCAGGGTGGCTCGGTCGAGGTTTCGGTTCGCGTCGAGAACCTGATCGAACGCACAGTAATGCTTGAGGAGACGCTCTCCGTGCCCGGCGACAAGCCCGGTAGTTACTCGGCCGATCGGCTCGATGCGTTCGTCACTAAGCTCGTCGACAAGGCGAAGGCAGCCGTTGCGGAGAAGGTGTTCTTCACGCTTCGCCAGCCGGTGGTCATGCGCAAGTGGGCAGGCGAAGGCGGCAATTGGTTTGTCGAAGCGCGCATCTCGCGACGCGTCGCGGCTGGCTTCAAGAAGTTCTCCGTTGGCAACAACGGGTCCCTCAGTAACCCTGACTGGCAGAACCTTGGTTCGGCCAAGTTGGTCGGCGGCAGTGGCGCCAGTTGCACGTTCCAGTTGGATGATGTTGGCGACCTTGCTTCGATTGAAGCGGGCGTCAGCGAAGTGCGACCTTTTCAGTAGGCGATCCGCATCCGCGTGCCAGCAAGTCACGCAACCTCGTCCTTCCCGGCACGTTCCTTCCTGGAACCTCCCAGCCGGAAACTCTCAACCAATAAGTCTCATGAAGAAGCTCCTACCGCTCTCCTGCCTGATGGCGACCATGTTCCTGGCATCGTGCTCGTCGGTCGCTCCATACGCTGCGCTACCGATCGAAAACGACGCCGAACAGGTGTCCAATGTCGTCGTTACCAACGCCGAGTTACGCAGCAAGCTGCGGGTTGGTCGCGCCGGGGTGCGCCGCGTCGATGGTTCCAATCAGCTGAAGGTGATCGTGCCAATCCGCAATGTCAGCGAGAACCAACTGCAGGTTCGCATCCAGGTCAGCTTCCTCGACCTTGAGAAGGCCCCGATTGGTGACGATACCAATTCCCAGGTCCAGATCATTGGCCCCGGCGAGACCCACAATCACTCGGTGACCTCTACGATGTCTGAAGCGCGTGATTGGGTCATGCGCATCGTTCCGAACTACTAGAGACGCTTTCCAACGGAGTTGCAGATGCGCGCATTTACGATGTTGATGGTGGCAGTGACGGCAGTGGCCTGTGCAGCGCCGCCCAAGTTAGCTCGGGCCCCGTTGGTGCCACTGTTGCCGGTGGACGCTCCAGCGGTGGATGCCGGTCGTGAGGCCGCGGACGCCGGGCGCGCGGATCGCGATCAGTCTGCTGCCTCGGTGCGGGGCGTCGAGCGACGCTTCGACGTCGAGACCTCGGCGCCAACCTACCGCACGCTAATCGAGACGGTTGAGGTCGAGGTTCCGGTGGCAGTTCAGGGCCAAGCAGAGCCCTCTGTGGTCTACGTCAACTCCGGTCGCGGCTACTCGACCTACGACGACTACCTCTACAACCGGCGAAGCTATCGAGACCGTCAACGCGGCAGTCGCTTCCCGATCAACACGGTGGTTGGTGCAGGTGTCGGTGCGATCATCGGGCACCAGCGAGGCCGTCGCGACCGCGGTGCCTTGATTGGTGGTGGAGTCGGCTTGCTGTTCGACTTGAACCGCTGGCGCTACTAGAGCGGCGAGGCAAGAGCCTGCTGCTTTCGCCACGGGCCTCGCAGCAAGGTGTTGTGCGTACTGTGTCGTGCCTAGCGAAGCCTGCTAGAGCTTCGAGGTCTAAGAACCTTGGCGCGGCACCAGCACCACTTCGATCATGTCCACCCAGATGTCGGCGAAGTCGCCGTCGTCAAGATCGGCAATGACCGTGAACTGCAGGACCCTCTCCTGCGTGATGTGGCGAAGGCTCGAGGTTCGAAACTCCATCACCTGTTCGCCCGTCGATGTCGGCGTCAGTTCGACCACCGTGTCGTAGCGGTTGTCGGTCAGATTGCGGACGGACATACGGAAGACGCTGTCGCCGTCGATGCGTGACGACTGCACAATTGCCCGCACGCGCACTTCAAGCATGTCTTCCGGCTCTTCGATGGGGAGATCGAAGCGGCAGTTGAGCGCTGCGATTTGGCGGTTGCCGCTCTCAGCCGTTTGCAGGTAGTACTCGTTGTCGTCATCTTCGCTCAGCTGCGGCAACGATCCGAACGAGTTACGCGCCATGGCGACTTGCATCGTGATGTTGCGCACGTCGAGTCGTTCTGCCGAAGCGGGGGTCTCGGTCGGAATCGCGACCGGCAAGAAGTCGATGCCGTTGAGTTGCCAGCGTTCATCGGGCCACATCAGCGTGGCCGATCCGCCGGTAACCGGTAGGTGCGCCAAACGCAGTGTCTGGCGGCCAAGGTCGGGCTCGGCGAGGCCGAACCACAGGCGATCCATCATTGGCGAGTAGCGCGGTTGCCCGACATAGCCGGTTGGTGCGAATACCTCGGTCACGATCGCGGTCGCAACTTCGCAGACGAACAGCTTGCTGACGTCCGCACTGACGCGACGCACGAACACGACCATGGTGCCGTCGGGCGAGAACGCCGGCTCGTGATCGCCACTGTCGGGGCCGGCGGTCAGGCCACCGTCGGTTAGCGGCATCTCACCGAAGCCGGTGCCGTTGACCAGCCACAAGACATGCTCACCGGTGTTGTCACGCCGGCTGAAGACGATCTTTTGGGTGCTCGCGTTCCAGTCCGGCTGGCTGTCTTCGAAGCCGCTGGGCGTTGGCAAAAACGGCGCGCCGTCACCGCCGGTGTCGCTGCAGACCCAAAGGCCAGAGGGGCCGTTCTCTTGGCTCGCGTAGAGCACGCGGCTGCCGTCCGGTGACCACACCGGGTCATCGTCGCGGTCCGAATTTACGGTCAGTCGCAGCTCGGCTATCGAGCCGTCGATCGTCGATAGGTAGAGCTCGCGGCTGCCGGCGTCATCGTTGAAGCGCTCGCGCGAGAACACCACCCGAACGCCGTCGGGGTGCAGGCGGGCATGGCGTTCTGGTCCGATTCGGTCGCCGACCCGCCCGGTGCCCAAGTTGCGGGCCGTGCGCAAGGCCACCTCGGCGTAACGGTGGCCGTCATCGACGCGGGCGCGGCAAACCAGCATTTCGGGCGGCAGGTTGCTGGCCAGCGGGCTGTTGGTGCCGCCGCCACCGCACGACACCAGTAGGCAGGTGAAGGCCACGTAGGCGAAGGGAACGATGGCTGAGGAACGAACGCGTTGCGGCATGTGCACTATGGTCGCCGGGTGAGCGTGTTCCGGCAAGTCGCATGCGGTTTGCGTGGCTTCCACGACGGCCGTGGCATACGGGCCCAGGACCGGCTATGACGCGAGCCGATGCGCGTATCTGAGTTCGACTTTGCCTTGCCACCGGAGCTGATTGCCAGCTGCTCGGTCGAGCCACGTGACCAGGCAAAGATGTTCGTCCACCAGCGGGCAACTCGCAGCAACCAGCACCGCGTGGTCGCAGACTTGCCCGAGTTACTTGAGCCTGGCGATTTGCTGGTGCTCAACGATACGCGGGTTCGCCCGTGGCGGTTACGCGGCCGTCGCGCGACTGGCGGTGGGGTGGAATGCCTGCTGCTCAGCCTGGTTGGCGAAGTCGGTGAAGCGTTCGTTAAGCCGTCAAAGAAGCTGCGCGTTGGCGACTGTCTGCCGATGGAAGACGGCTCGGTGACGATCGAGCTTCTGGAAGCTCTTGGTGGTGGGCGCTGGCGGCTGCGGCTCGCTGCAGCGGATGGCAACATTGTCGAAGCATTGGAGCGATGTGGACGCGCGCCACTGCCGCCCTATATCGATCGTCCATCGGAAGAAAACGTCGCCCACGACCGCGCTCGTTACCAAACGATCTTCGCTCGCGAAGCCGGCGCCGTTGCGGCTCCGACGGCGGGCCTGCACTTCACGCCTGAGTTGCTACAGCGCCTTGCAGATCGCGGTGTCGAGACGGCTTATGTCACCTTGCACGTGGGCGAAGGCACGTTCGCTCCGATGCGCGCCGAAGTGGTCACAGATCATCAGATGCACTCAGAGGTCTATCGCTTGCCGGAAGCCACTGCCTTGGCTGTAGCGAAGGCGCGCGCTCGCGGTTCTCGTGTGGTTGCGGTCGGCACGACGAGTTGTCGAACGCTTGAGACGTGTGCGACGGACGAGCGCACCGTGACCGCGGCGAGCGGTTCGTCGGACCTGTTTATGTATCCGGGTCGCAAGTTTCGCGTCGTGGATGCACTACTGACCAACTTCCACCTGCCGCAATCGACCTTGCTGATGCTGGTCGCGGCGTTTGCTGGTCATCAGGAAACGCTCGAGCTGTATCGAGAAGCGATCGCCGAAGGCTACCGCTTCTACTCGTTCGGCGATGCCATGCTGCTGCTCTGACCGCTGCGGCAGAGGTAAGGCAGGACTACGGCAGCGCTACGCGTAGTTCGCGCACCGCTTGTCCCGGACTCTCGTGCTGCAACACGTAGTTGCTGACCGCGGCGCGCCGCACGCCCTGCGCATACAATTCAGGCAGGTTGTCCGGCGTGATGCCGCCGATGGCGAACATTGGCAGGTTGAGTTCGTTGCACTTCAGAACCGCTGCCGCCACCGCTTCCATGCCGAGCCCTTCGTCGTAGCCCTTGGTGGTCGACGGGTAGCACGGGCCGAAGCCGATGTAGTTGGCGTGTGACTTGACCGCCGCATCGATCTGTGCCAAGTCGTGGGTGCTGACTCCGAACAATCGGCCAAACATCAGCTTGCGAGCCGCATCCAGCGGCATGTCGTCCTGGCCGACATGGGCACCGGCGGCTTCGCTGCGCAGCGCCAGCATGACGTCGTCATTGACCAGCAGCGGCACCTTGTGCTTGCGGCAGATCACGCGCGTCTTTTCGAAGCCGTCGCGGTCCGGCTTCTTGCTACGCCACTGCACCAAATCGATGCCTGCAGCCAGAGCCGCGTCCAGGGTGGCGAACGGATCGTGCCGGCATAGCTCCGGCGTGAACAACAAATAGAGACGACCTGACAATGGCATCGAGGCGGAGCACGGTAGCCCCGAGTGCGCGTTCTGCGTAGTCTTTGACTTGTGTTCGTCGACGCCGTTATGGCCAACGTGCTGGTGTTTGCAGTCGGTCAGGCATTTGCCTGGCTGTTCTTGCGCAGCGGCAGGTTCTGGTTGGGTGCGGGTGCAACTGTCGCCCTGTGGACCTTTGTCGACTGGTGGCTGGTGTCGCGCTTTTTGCTCGCAACCCCCGTAGAAGGTCAGCAAATGCCCCTTTTGGGCCTGCAGATCACCTCGATTTTGACGGTGGCTGCCTACCTCTGGGCGCGACTACGCAAGCGTCTCGCAGCTCCCAAACGAGCGGATCGATTCCGTGAGGGCATCCAGCAGTTGCTCTCTGGCAAGCTCGCGGCCGCGGACGCAACTTTTCGCCAGTTGGCTTGGGTGGATCCGTGGGATCCGTCGGCGTGGATTGCTCGCGGCGATGCGTGCCGCCGGCAAGGTGTCGTCGGCCGAGCCCGCCGCTGCTACCGGCGAGCGGGCGGTGTCGACGTGAAGGGTCGATTCGCTGACTTGCTGGTCCACAGGTTGCAGCTTCTCCACAACCTGAAGGGCGTTGCGAAGGTGGCGCCGGTCAGCAGTGTGTCGCCGGCAAGCAGTGTGGAGTTGGCAAAATCAGACATCACTCCGGCGTCGGGAGTGATTGCGGGCAAGGCGGACCGCGCATCCGGAAAGCGCGTTCGCAAGGCAGCTTCGGGTAGCTAGCAGTCGACAGGTGACAGCCTCGGAGGCCGAATTTTTTTGTAACCCTCCTGTGTGTCACTGCCGTGTCACGCCGTTTCTGGGACACCTCTGACACAGTCGTGTTAAGGGGTCGGATACACTCCACTGTCCCAGATCCTGTTATGCGCATATTAGCTCTCCTCGCTCTCACAGCTGCCGTGGCAGCGCAAGGTGGCCCTGGCCCTCCGCAGCCCCTGCCCCCGCAGCCGGTTCCCACCCAGAACCCGATCACCCCGCAGAAGGCCATACTCGGCAAACTGCTGTTCTGGGAAGAGCAGATGTCGACCGACAACCGGGTCGCTTGTGGCACCTGCCACGTGTTCTCGGCCGGTGGCGGTGATCCGCGCCGTTCGCGTGGCACGGGCCCCGATGGCACGCTCGGCACGGCCGACGATGTATTCGCTTCACCTGGCATCATCCGCAGTGACGCGGTCAATGACTACACGCCGGACCTTGGTTTTGGCTTCAACCGCCAGGTCACCGATCGTTCGTCGCCGACCTTCCTGATGGGCGCATGGTTCTCGGACCTGTTCTGGGACGGCCGCGCTAGCGGTCAATTCATCGATCCGGACACCGGCGTCACGCTCATCCCCGTCGGTGGAGCGCTCGAGTCTCAATCGTTGGGGCCGATCCTGTCGTCGGTCGAAATGGCGCACGATTCGCGCACGTTCGCGCAAGCGGTCAGCAAGCTGGAAGGGGTCAAGCCGATGGCTTTGGCGACCAACCTGCCGGGCGACATGGCCGCCGCCGTTGCCGGCAACACGACCTACCCGGACCTGTTCCAAGCTGCCTTCGGAACCTCGAACGTCACGGCCGCTCGCATTGCGATGGCCATTGCGACCTACGAGCGCACGTTGGTCCCGGACCAGACTCCTTACGATGCTTTTGTCGCAGGTAACCCAAGCGCGCTCACGCCGCAGCAGGCCCAAGGCCTCAACGTCTTCTTGGGCCCTGCTCGCTGTGTGCTTTGTCACACGACTGGTGTCTTCGCGGACAACCAGTTCCACAATCTGGGGCTACGTCCGATCTCGGAAGATAACGGTCGTCAAGGCGTGACCGGTAACCCGGCGGATGCTGGGCGTTTCAAGACGCCGAGCCTGCGCAACATCGGTTTGCGGAGCACCTTCATGCACAACGGCCAATTCACTAACATTGGCGACGTGTTCACGTTCTACCGCCTTGGTGGTGGTCCGAACCTCGCGAACAAGGACCCGCAGTTGATCCCGTTGAACGTGCCGCCAAACGCTGCCAACGACTTGATCAACTTCCTGACCAACGGCCTCACTGACCCGCGCGTGGCCAACAGCCTGCCGCCGTTTGATCATCCGACGCTGCGTAGCCAAATCCTTCCGGAGGCTGGTATTCAGAACGGCATCCCGACGCTGGGTTCCGGCAATCGCGTGCCGTTGCTGATCAGCAACGTTCCTGGCAACCTCGGCAACGCCGACTTCAAGATTGGTGTCCACGGGGCAGTCGGTGGCGCGGTTTCGACGCTGGTGCTGAGCACAGCCACGGCACCGAGCCTGGGGCAGCTGAGCGGTGTTTGGATCAACATTGGCCTCAACGGTTCCGAACTGCTGATTCCGCAGGTTCTCAATGGCGCTTCTGGGGTTCCCGGTGCTGGCTATGGCACGCTGAGTGTCGCCTTGCCAAACGTGCCTGTGCTGTCGGGCTTATCGCTCTACACGCAGTGGTTCATCTGGGATGGCGGTGCACCGGCTGGTGCGTCCGCGACCCGCGGTGGCCGCCTCGATCTGTTCTAGATCGTCGCTTCAGCCCGCAAGTAGCAAGGCCTGTCGCTAACGCGGCAGGCCTTGTTGCGTTGGGGCACGATGTTCGCTGCTGCTCCATGATGAGCTGCGACTGTTGCATTGTGCGTTGGCGATTGGCTCGCCGTCACCGTCAACGACAAGGCCGTGCATCGCCGTTATCTTGTTGGTGTTGACGGCGAGCTCCTCGGTCACGCTGTCCTCAAGCTGGAGCTTGAGATGAGTCATGCCGGTCTTCGTTGGCACGAAGTTGGATCACCGTCCAGGCTGCACCTGTAACGCAAGGCGACCCGCCGGTACGAGACCGGCGGGTCGTTTGCGGGGATCAGGTTGTCGGGCGCTCGAAGGGGGTTCGAGGTTTGGGGAAGTTTATCTCGTGATTGCGGGTGAGGCGGGGAAGCGT
>JBNMNW010000255.1:0-8749 GCA_051278165.1 Planctomycetota bacterium
ATTCAGCGGCCGGCAGTTGCGACGATGAACCAGGTGATCGCCGTAACAATGATGGTTACCGGGATCAGGAAGATCCATCCGGGTCGTCGGACTTGCTCGTTGTTGGCGTTGCTCATGTTCCTGGTGGTCATGTTCTGCTGGTCGTATCGCTGCCGGTCGTATCGCTGCCGGTCGTATCGCTACTGGTCATGACCTGGTGCTGCTGAACATCACGATACCAAGAGAACCGAACAGAATCGTCGGTGTCCATGCCGCAACAATCGGATGCAGTTGTTGCTGGCCCAGTGTCTGACAGGTCAGGTCCATCAGCATGTAGCCGCCGCACAGAGCAATCGAGGCCAGAATGCGATCGATGCGACTACCGCGTTCGTAACGAATCGCCAGCGGCAACGCCAGCAACAGCAGCAGCAGGTTGGACAGCGGATAGGTGATGTGACGGTGGAACGCCAAGCGCAAGTCGTTTCGGTTGGGCCGCTCCTCCATCAGTTGGAGCAGCTCGGTATACGACATCATTGCCGGATCCAAACTGTCGCGCGCACTCTTAACGATCGCCGTCGGTGTCAGGTCGGGACGCCCAAGCCATTCGATCGGCTCGCCACCGGTGCTCGCTTCGCGGCGACCGCCAACTAGCCGCCAATCACCGTGCTTCACTTCCCAGATGCCTTGATCGGCATTGATCACGAACGCATCGGCGGCGAGATCGCCTTGCACTAGCAAGCTGATCCCCGACATCGTCTTCTTGGCCGGGTCGAACGTCGTGGCGTAGAAGTATTGGCTGGCGTCCCCATGCTTCTCGTGCACAACGCCCTTCACTTCCTCTCTGCGCTCCTTCAAGAACGTCGACTGCGTAGCAAGTTCGGCGCCAACGTGCGGCACGATCCACTGCCAACTCGCAACCATCATCGAAGCCGCGAGCACGCCGCACCACAGCATCGGTCGCATGATGCGGTGAATGCTGCGGCCGACGAATAGCATCGGCACAATCTCATTGGCGCCATGCAAACGCGCCACTGACATCATGCCGGCGATCACGGTGGCGAATGGCGCGACGGTTGTCAGCAGCACCGGCACCAACTTGATGTAGTAGAGCCCCAACTGCGTCGCTAGGCCGATCGCACCAATGTCCTTCTCTTCGGCCGTGTTCGCGTATTTGGGCAGGTTGGTCAGCAGGTCGACCAGGATGGTGATCATCAGGAAGAACGACAGGGCAGCCAAAAACGCGCCCAGCACGATCTTGCCGACGTAGAGATCGAGCTTCTTCATCGGCGAAGCTGCCTCCACACCAGCGGCAGGCCGACGACTGACAGCAGCAGCACCGGCATCCAACCGCACCACGGGTTGTTGGTCGAAATCAGGAAGCGCGCGCCGAGAACCTCACCGAGGTAGAACATCGCCAGCGGCACCAGTGCCAGCATCAGCGCGAAGACGCGGCCGCGATTGCTGGCCATCTCAGCGATGCAAAAGCCAATCGGCGCCAGCAAGGCCGGCATCAGCGAAAAGCTGCAGCGGCGGAACAATGTGTAGGTAGCGCGCACCGGGTTCGTGTGCACGCCGCGCATGATCTCGGCCAGCAACTGGTCACTGGCGACATCTTCGTCCTTGTCGATTCGACCGCCGGCCGAACCAACTTGGTCGAGCGGCACCGCGAACCGGAGCTCGCCAGATTCGATCGGGTCGGCGCGAAGATTCGGTTCGCGCACTCCTGACAACACGACTTCGATGTCCGTGCTGGGGTCCCAATCCTTCGGCTTCGGAATCGAAACGCGGTCCACGAACACGATCCGCGATGTCAGGTCCTTGGCAATCGGCTCCGGTGAATAGACCGTGCAGTCGAGCATGTCATCCGTCTCCGGGTCACGCTCGCGGAAGGTCAGCACCCGCCCGCCTGGCAACTTGATCCGGTCGCTACCAAGGTTCAAGTTGATGAAGGCACTGCGCACCACTTCCTTGATGACGCGGTACTTCATGAAGTGAACCGCGGGGATCATGTAGTGATTTGCGAACGAGGCGCACACCGACAGCATGATACCGACCAACACCGCCGACTGCATCGGCACGCGCGGCGAGATGCCGGCGGCCCGCACGGCGATCAATTCTCGATCCTGAGCGGCGCGCGTGTAGGTGACCACGGTCGCGATCAAAAACGCGATCGTCAGCAGGTGTGGCACTGCATCAAGCGCCCAAAACAGCGTGATCTTCGCCGCGTCGAGCAGCTCGCCGCCCTGTGATCGCTGGATGCCGCGATAGACCAGCGAGATCAACACGACCCCAAACAGTACGATGAACGTGATCGCAGCGTTGACCGCGAGTTCCTTCAGGTAGTATCGGTGTAGTCGCCACATCGCTTGCCTCCATGGTTCCGCATCGCCCCACCCCGGGCAACCAAGCTCTGCTGCATTCCTTGACCAACTCGAACGGAGCCACTGTGAACGCGTCGCCTGAAGTTGCCGATGGCTTGCAAGAACTGTTGCAGCACGATGTAGCCGAATGGGCGAATCACGGCTTCGAGCAAATCAAACTGCGCACGGTGAGGCGGGTTTTCCGGGGTCAACTCGGCAAAGTCGCGGTGCACATCAAGGTCTTCCGAGCCGACACGATCGCCGCCAAGGCCAAGAAGGCGCTGCGCACCGACAAAGCCGAACGCGAAGCCAACAACCTGAATAAGGCGCGCGAACTGGGCCTTCCGTGCGTCGAGCCACTCGGCACAGGCATTGCGATCGAGGGAGACCAGCGCCAGAGTTTTTTGGTCACCCGCAGCGTCCCCAGTGAGGACTTCGCGTTTCCGGCGGCCCCAGAGGTTGCCACTGCGGTCGGCGACCTCGTGCGCCGCGTGCACGACGCTGGCATCGAGCCACTCGACCTGCACCCCGGCAACGTGCTCGTGACCGAGCAAGGCGAGCCTCTGCTGTGCGACCTGACCTCGCTGCGGCACGCCGGCGAATTGTCCGTGCGCAAGCGCGCCGCTGGTTTGGCGTTCTTCTGCAACCCAATCGACGGTGGGCCACTCGACCCGCAAACGCGCGAGTTCCGGCGCGGCTATGAAGCCGGCGGCACCGCCATGCCGGAGATCTTTGCAGCCGAACTGGCGGGCGCAACCCGGCAACTTCGGGCGACGGCACTGAAATCGTTCGGCCGGCGAACCATGCGTTCGTGCAAGCACACCGATGCCGAACCCCGTCGCCGCGCAATCCCGTGGTTCTTCTGGCATCTCGCCCACGATGGCCAGAACCAGCCGCTAAAAAGCACCTGCCGCGAGTTCACTGGCGAGGGACTGCCACCGCGTCGCACAGGCCGCCGCGGCTCCGTCTGGCTCACCGACACGATGGCCATCAAGGAGCGCGATGCCGGCAAGGCACGCAAGCTGTGGCTCGCCAGCTACTGGCTGCTATTCGCCGCCGTGCCAATCGCCACTCCGGTCGCAATGTGCCTGCTCGGTGGCCGCGGCAAGGTCTTTGTGCGCCGGCTCCCCCACGACGACCTCGCCACCGAACTCGCTGCCGGCCCGCTCGACGAAGCGGCGATCGCTCGATCGGCACGCTCCCTCGGCAACAGCATTGGCCGCATGCACGGCCACGGGCTGCGCAACCGCGACCTGAAGTTTGACAACCTCGTGCGCGATCCCAACTCAGGCGTGCTGGCGATGGTCGACCTCGATGGCGTCACCCATCACTCCGCCGAAGAAACGCGTGGCTGCGGTCGCGACCTCGGCCGGTTGCTGGCTGCGTTCCGCAACGCTGACAGCCCGGGCGGCGAAGAATCGGTTCGCAGGTTCTTGCGCGCGTATGTGCGCGCGCGCCGGCGCCTGCTGCAAAAGCCGCCAATGAAGCGCATCCTCAAGTCCGCTGAGAGCCGCGCCGGCGAGTGGAAAATAGCGCATAAATTGACATCTGACTCGGAGTAACCTGAGGTCGCGCTGACTAACGCACACAAGGGCTGAAGAACGGCTTGATCCCAGGCCTGAGTGAGCTAGATGCGCGCACGAACCAAGCGTGGCCCAATCTCTTAAGAAACCATGGCAGCAGTATCTGCGACTGCTGGGTCCCGAAGCCCCCGACCTCCGCACCATCGTTGTATACGGTGCTGCCAGCGCTGTCCTGACGCTCGCCGTGCCGCTGACGGTTGACGCACTCATCAGCAACATCACCTTTGGCACACTGCTGACGCCACTGGTGGTGTTGGTCAGCATCCTGCTTGGGTGTCTCGTGATGCAGGGGGTGCTGCGGGCGCTGCAGGCGTGGATCGCCGAGGTCATCGAACGCCGGATCTTCATCCGAGTCGTCAGCGACCTGTCGTGGCGACTACCACGGGTCGATATCCGCGCGTTTGACCGGCGCCACGGCCCCGAATACGTCAACCGCTTCTTCGACACCATGACGGTCCAGAAGAGCAGTTCCAAGCTGTTCCTCGAGCTGACCAACATCGTGCTAACGACGGTCGTCGGCTTGGCCGTGCTGTCGTTCTACCACCCGTTCTTTCTGATGTTCGCTATCGGCCTGCTGGTGGCGGTCGCGATCTTGATCTTTGGCTTCGGGGTCGGTGGCGTGCGCACCGCGGTGACCGAATCGGTTGCCAAGTACGAAGTTGCAGCGTGGCTCCAAGAACTGGCACGCAACACCACGGCCTTTTGTACGAAAGGTGGCGCTGAGTTCGCAGCCGAACGTGCCAACCAGCTCGCCAAGGTCTACGTCACTGCTCGCCGGCGCCACTTCCGCGTTCTGTTCCGACAGATCTGCAGTTCGTATGGCCTGCAGATCTTCGCCGGCACGACCGTGCTTGCGATTGGCGGCTGGCTCGTGATCGACCAACAGCTGACGATTGGCCAGCTGATCGCTAGCGAGCTGATCGTCACTGCCGTCGTGGCCAACATCACCAAGCTCGGCTCCGTACTCGAAACCTGGTACGACGTCTGCGCCGCAAGCGACAAACTCGGCTATCTGTTGGACCTGCCACTCGAACGCCAGACGGGCGAACTGCTGACGCACAGCGCTCCTGGTGTGGCGCTGCACCTTGAGTCGGTTCGCTGCTCAGTCACGGGGAACGCCGAGCTTGGCGAACTGCAGGACCTAACCCTCACCGTCAAGCCAGGTGAGCGAGTCGCTCTGACGGGCGCCGCCGGCGGCGACTCCAGCTTACTTCTCGACGTCCTGTATGGGCTACGCGAACCGGTTTCGGGCTACGTCACTGTCGACGGTCTCGACCTTCGGCAACTGCGCCTCGATCAAACCCGTGACGAGTTCGCCCTCGTGCACGGCACCGAGATCGTCGACGGTTCGATCATCGACAACTTGCGGTTCGGCTGCGACGCGGTCAGCCCCACGGACGTTCGCGACGCACTGGTCGACGTTGGGCTCTGGGACGAGGTCATGGCACTGCCGCAAGGCCTGGAGACAGAGTTGACGACCGGCGGTGGACCACTGACGGCAAGCCAAGGTACGCGGCTCATGCTCGCGCGGGCCATTCTGGGCGAACCACGACTACTGCTACTCGACGGCCCTCTCGACGCGTTGACTCCGAGCAATCGAGAGACCGTGCTGAAGCGATTGTTCGACAAGCACCACCAATGGACGGTCTTGATCGCGACCAACAACCCCGACGTGATCGCCGCATGCGACCGAACCTTCCACTGCGAGTCCGCGCATTGCGAACTCGCAGCTGATGACGCAACCAACGACGGCGAGGAGTCCAGCTAATGGCGACCGCACAAGACACCGAGGTGCACTACCCAGCAGTCGAACTGGAGTCCCTGCAACTCGCCGGCAAACGCCGCGTCACGCGTAGCTTCGGCCGCATCATGCTGCTCGTGCTCGTGCTCGCCCCAATTGTGTTGGCGCTCGCTCCGTGGCAACAGAACCTCGCTGGCGAGGGCAGGGTGATCGAATACAACCCCATTAACCGCCCAATGCCGCTGCAGGCACGAACCAGCGGCATCGTGCTGAAGTGGCACGTTCGCGAGGGCCAAAAGGTCCATGCTGGCGATCCGATCGTCGACCTTGCCGACAACGATCCAGACATCCTTCTACGCCTGCGGGAAGAGCTCGAAGCAACCGAGCGCAAGCAACAGGCTGCGTCGAGAAAGGAGGCTCAGTTCACGCTCCAGATCGCGTCTGCCGAGCAAGCTCGAAGAGCCGCAATGCAAGGCGCGGACGATGAGATTGCCGCCGCCGTGCAAGACGTCACGGTGGCCGAGCAGGCCGCGACCGTTGCCAAGGAGAAGCTGAAGCTGGCCAAGATCGCCCTGAAGATGTGGGAAGGGCTAGTCAAAGACCAAATCGGCGCCGGCTACGATCTGGAGAAGGTGCGCCAGGAACACAACGTCGCGGTCGCCGACGTGACGGCCAAGAAGGCGTATATTGACGCCGCCAAAGCCAAGCTGCGTGCCAAGCGCAGCGCAGCCTTGCACGTCTCCAGCTCCGAAGACGTCAAGATCCAAGGTGCCAGGGCGAAGCGCGACGCGGCTACCGGTGACATTGCGACAGCTGAGGGCTCGATCCCCATACTGAAGCGCAACCTGGCTCGCCAAGAGCAACAGCAACTGACCGCGCCGATGGACGGCTTCGTGCAAAATCTGACTGCGAGCGGTCAAGGTGGCGTCTACGTCAAGCAAGGCCAGACCCTCGCCGTGCTGGTGCCGGCATCCAGCCAGATCGCGGTCGAACTGTATATCGACGGCAACGACATCACCTTCATCGAAGTCGGCCGCCACGTGCGCCTGCAGTTTGAAGGCTGGCCGGCAGTGCAATGGGTTGGCTGGCCATCTGCGGCGGTCGGCACCTTCGGCGGCAAAGTAGCGTTCATCGATCGCTCCGACGAAGGCACGGGCAAGTTCCGCATCATGGTGCTGCCCGACGAACGACCATTCGCCAAACCCGAAGGTGTCGTCGTCGACTGGCTGCGCAGCATATTGACGTTCCAAAAACCGACCCCGGATGACAACCCGCACGCATGGCCGGGTGACGAATACCTGAGGCAAGGTGTGCGCGCCAAAGGCTGGGTTGTGTTGGATCGCGTTTCACTCGGTTACGAGATCTGGCGGCAGCTCAACGGCTTCCCTCCCACGATCGAACGCGGTGAAAAGGCCAAGAAACCGGAGCAGGGCAAGTGAACCGCGCTGCCTGCGAGACGCATCGCTCAAAGGCACCGGTCTCGAAAGCGAACCTGATGTCGTTGGTGGTCGTGTTGGCAGCAACGACTGCGTGCGCGCCCGAACGGTATCGCCCCGGGCCGGTCGACCTCAGTTCCCTGATGCCGGCGCGCGCCAAACCGACCGACGCCGAAGGCTCGCAGACGACACCAACAGATCCCGAGTTGGGCGAGCGCTTCGACAAAGCCTCCGAGCCGGCGCCGCAACTGCGCGGCGTCCTGAGCGTGCAAACCGTGGTGCAGTCCGTCACCGAGCGCTACCCGCTTTACTTGAGCGCACTGCTTGAGCGCGACCTTGCCTCGGGCCGGTTGCAACAGGCGATGGGATCCTTCGACACCCGCATCTCGGCCAAGGTTGGCGGCAGAATGCAGGGGTTCTACGAATCGAGCATTGCCCAAGGGATGCTCGAACAGCCGCTGGCAACCGGCGACACGATCTACGGCGGCTACCGGGTCACCGACGGCTTCTTGCCGGACTACTACCAAGACCGCACCCAAGACGACGGTGTGTTCGTCTTCGGCGGTAGCTTCCCGTTGTTGCGCAATCGCAGTATCGATAAGCGTCGCGCCTCGGTCCGCAAGGCTGAGATTGACGTCGAACTCGCCGAGCCAAAGATCCTGGCGGCGCGCATTGAATACGTTCGCCGCGCGACAGCAGGCTACTTCAAGTGGACGGCCGCCGGCCGAAAGCTGAATATCGCCAGGCAGCTATTCCAGCTTGCAGCGGACCGTCAAGATGGACTGGCCAGCGCCGTCGAAAACTTGTTCCTCGCGCCCATCGCGTTGAAGGACAACGAAAGACTGCTCGCCAAGCGACGCATCTACATTGCTCGCGCCGAGCGCGACTTCCAGCAGGCCAGCTTGGCTCTGTCGCTCTACCTACGGGACAGCGAGGATCGCCCGATTGTCGCGGTCGAAGAGAACCTGCCAACGACGGAGAGCGAACTGCCGCGAACGCAAAGTCTGCTGGACGACGACATCCTAATGGCGGCACGCCAGCGTCCGGACCTGCGCAACCTCATGCTGCGCATCGCCAAGGCCGAAACCGAACGCGACCTCGCCAAGAACCAGGTGATGCCAGAGGTCAATTTGGTCGTCGAAGCCGCGAGTTCGTTGAGCGACGGCCCCTACAAGGACCGCGAAGACTTTGAGCTGTTCGTTGGCGGCGAACTCAAGCTGCCCCTACAACGGCGTGGTGCCCGAGGCAAGCTACAGCAGGCCACTGCTGCATTGAGTCGCCTGATGATCGAGCAGCGCTACGCGCGTGACCGCATCATCAACCAGATTCAGGACACGCGTTCGGCACTACAAGCCGTGTCCAACCAACTCGAAGACACCAAGCGCAACGTCACACTCGCCGACGAGCTGGTCACCGCCGAACAGCGCGCCTTCGACCTAGGCCGCAGCGACCTATTGCGCGTGCAGCTACGCGAAGTGCAACTAGCCGACGCCCGAGTCATGGCCATCGAAGCCCGCATGGCCTTCCAAATGGCCCACGCCGACTACCGCGCCGCCCTCGGCTTCGCCGACTCCAAGTAGGGCCCTGCATACTGCGCCCTGCGTACTGTACCCGGGTCAAACCACAGATCCGCCGCAGGCGGCGCGGTGG
>JBNMNW010000256.1:0-8600 GCA_051278165.1 Planctomycetota bacterium
TGCAACGATCGGCGACCTGATGCTCGAGCCGGTCGCCGCTCCCTTGGCCAGCGCCGCGTTGGTGCAGGACGGGAATCGCGCGTACCTCTATGCGGCGACCCCGGTGGCTCCCGGCCACCTGCACGTGCTCGAACTCGCGCTCGATCGCCCGCATCCGTGGGTGCCGCGCAGCCTCGCCGGCTTTGAACCCTACTTGGATCAGTCCTGGGCCGCCCCGACGGTGCTCTGGGGCGATTGGCGTAACTTGCTGGGGTCAAACAGTATCGGCGAGGTCGGTGTCGATGGCACATTGACCTGTGAGCTCGTTTTGCCGGACCTGCCAGCACTCCGGCTGCATTCCGTTCTCGCTCGAGCCCTGCTCATTACCTCTGACGGCGAACGCATCGTCGGCGTCACACCTTCTGTCCGCGTCGCCTTGTAGCGGCAGATTCTCCGCAGAAACTGGCCAGATCGGAAAGAAGTGTGCGTTACCGCTCACCTTGGGCGTGACTACAGCCCTTACACGTCATGGCTCAAAACTTCCAACACCTGTCACTGGTCACGCTGTTCTTGACTGCCAGTCTGTCCGCGCATGGCGGGCAGTATCGCGGGCCTGCCGCGTCGCAACTGATTCCGACGCCCGTCTTGGTGCCCGGAAGGTTGCCACCCGGTATTGGTCCGCGCGTGACGCCAACCCCTGCGCCGACGACCGGTGCCCGCGACCTTGTCGCCTACTCGCGCACGTGGCAGACCTGGTGGGAGTTCAATAAGGAGCCCTACCTGAGTTCGCGCATCCAGGGCATCAGCCCGCCGGTCACCGGTTCGGATGACTTCTACCTCGGCCAACGCCGTGGCAAGCCGCGGATCGACGTGCTGCAAGCGACTAAGCAGGATCGCCAAGAACGCATCGTGCCGGCGTTGATCAAGCTGCTCGAGAAAGATCGCAACCGCGACATCCAAAGCGCCAGCGTCATCGCGCTTGGCAAAGTCGGCGTCGACGGGGCCGGCATCCAACTTGAGAAGGTCATCGCCGAGCGCATCTCACGCGACGACCAAGAAGTGCGCGAGAGCGCTGTGTTGGCACTTGGCATCATCGGCCGCCGCGAGTCGTTCCCCATCTTGGCGGACCTGCTGATCGACGGGAAGGTTGCGCGCAAGTTGGCAGGACGTGAGAAGGTGCGCAAGCGGACGCGAGCCTATGCCGCATACGGCCTCGGCTTGTTGGCGCGTCGCGTTGCGGATCCCGCGTTGTCGCAGCAGGTTCACGACTTGCTGTGGCAGACGCTGCAAGACAAGTCACTCAAGGATCGCGACCTTCGCACGGCGATCATCAACGGCCTTGGCGTGATGCGTAGCGACACCAAGCGTTCGGCGGACAAGCGGCTCGCATGGCAAACGGTCGAAGAGCTGCTCGAGTGGTTTGGGCAAGACCTTGGCGTAACCAGCGAAAGCGTGCAGGCACACGCAGCCGTCGCGATCGGCCGCCTGCTTGGGCGCGGTGACACGAGCCTTCACGGTCGTTGCAAGGAGGTGTTTTCGAAGACGCTCAACGCCAAGAAGCGCCGCGGTAATTCGATTCTGCAGTCGAGCGCGATTGCGTTGGGCATGCTGACAATGCCCGAGGAAGCCAACATCGATGACGAGGTCTACAGCGAGGCGCTTCGCTACTGCTGGCAGAAGGGTCGTGATCAAACCGCGCGACAGTTGAGCGTCATGGCGCTCGGTCGCATCGGGGGCAAGGCCAACAAGGAGTGGTTGGCGAAGGCTTACACGCGCGGCAACAAGAGCAGTGAACGGCCGTGGCTCGCATTGTCGCTGGGGCTGTTGACCGAGCCCGCCGCCGCCAAGGGCAAGCCGGATGAGTTTATCGGCGACATGCTGCTCAAAGACTTGCTGTCGGCATCGACCGACGAGAACCGTTCGGCATTAGCGATCGCCGTTGGCCTCAATGGTCACACCGAGGCCGCGCCAAAGATGCTGCGCATGCTGCGTGATCACGAAAGCGACAGCCGCACCGCGGGCTACCTGTGCATTGGCCTTGGCCTGCTGCGTGATGAAGGCGCTACACAGATGCTGACCGAGGTGATGCAGCGTTCGACGCGCCGCCCGTTCTTGCTGCAACAAGCGGCGGTCGGTCTAGGTTGCCTCGGTGACCGGAACGCCAACGAGCGCCTGCTGCAACTGATTCAGGAGACCGACAGCGTCGCCGTTCTTGCTGCCATTGCCTCGGCCATCAGCCGCATCGGCGACCGCCGCGCGATTGACTCATTGATCAAACTGAGCGAAGACCGCTCCATGTCCAAGCTCGGTCGCGCGTTTGTCGCGGCGGCACTTGGTGGCGTTGGCGACAAGGATGAGTTGCCATGGAACGTGCCGTTGAGCGTCGATACCAACTACGCGACCGGCATGGACACCTTGACGAACGGTTCGACCGGCGTGCTCGACATCCTCTAATGCGTTCGTGCGGTGCCAGGCACGGTACCGCTGTGACTGTGCTTCAGGTTGGCGGATAGGTCGCGTCGGCGGTCGGATGAGGGGCGAAGGAGCAACAACACCAATGGACAGCAAACCGAGTCAGGCGTCTGAAAAAGTCATCGCGATCGTGATCATGGCATGGGGTGTTGGTTGGCTGGCCCGCTACTCGGCGGCGGCTTCCGATGACTGGTTGGCGGTTGCTGTCACCGGCGCGCTAGGCATTGCCGCCATGGCAGTTGGATTCTCGGTGTGGAAGTCGAGCCCTCGTGCCGTCGCTGCATACATCGCTTGGGCGGTTGCCGGTGTCGTCGGTCTGGTCACGTTGGATGTGCTGACAGAGACCGAAGTGTGGAAGGTCGCACTTGGTGGTGCAGGTGCCGCTTTGTTACTAGCCGTGTTTGGTTCGGCGTTGGTGTCCGCGCGTCGCCCGCAACCGCTTGCGGTTTGAGTTCCAGCAACGGCCATGAACGTTATTCGCGGTGATCTCATCAAGCTCGCGCAGGAAGGCGCGTTCGATGTGATCGTTCATGGCTGCAACTGCCGGTGCGCGATGGAGAAGGGGATCGCGAAAGGTGTTCGCGAGGCGTTCCCCGCGGCCTACCAACTCGATCAGGCGACGGAGCTAGGAGATCGCGCTAAGCTCGGCACGATCGGCGTCGCCGAGGTTGAGGTTGGCGATCACGAGCTCGCGGTCGTCAATGCCTACACCCAGTTCGACTTCGAAGGGGCAATGCCGCTAGCCGACTATGAAGCGATTCGCGGTGCGTTCGCCGCCATCAAGAAGCGGTTCGCTGGGCGCAGGATCGGCTATCCGATGATCGGCGCGGGCCTCGCTGGCGGCGACTGGGTCTTGATCGCCGCAATCATCGATGCAGAACTCGCCGGCGAAGACCACACGTTGGTGGAGTTCACCGGCTAGCAGCGAAGCTTGCGTGCTCCGCTCGTGACCGCCGGCACGACTAGTCCTGATAGAAATCGTGTGCGTTGCTCAGTGCGAACAAACCGTTAGCTGGGCTCGGCGTCAGCATCAGGGCTTGCCAGCGGAACATCTGGCTGCCGAGGCCGGCTGGCAGCGTGACGTTGAGTTGGAAGCCAGTCACCGGGAGGCCCGGGATGATTACCGACGCATCGCTGCCGTCGATCCAGAGGCCGGGGATGATGCCGGGGACCGGCGGTGCCCACGGGTTGTGGATCTGAAGGAACAGGCCACCGACGTGCGCCGTGTGCGAGTTGCCGGGGCTGCTGACTTCGATGTTGAGCACGTCACCGGCACCGACGCGCTTGGCGCAGGTGTCGTCGAACGGTGCGCTGTTAACGGCCGTCTTGATCAGTAGGTCTTCGTTCGTGCCAGGCATGTTGCACCAGCGAGCGCTGGTCATGACTTCGGGGGTCGAGCCGCCGGTTGCCATGTAAGCGTCGAACAGGTCCTGGCCAGCGGAGGCGAGGAACGGGCTGGTGCCTGGGTTCGCTAGCAGCAAGAACTGGATGTACTCCCAGCTCGACGTCTGATACATCAGCTCGAACTCGGCGCGCGTGGCACCGGGCGGCGGCGTCAGTGCGACGTCGTCGAAGTAGTCGTAGATGCCGCCAGGGCCGGGATTGCCGAACTGCGTTTCCGGGATCGGCAGCGCGTTGCGGGTTTCGGCGTCGTCGTATCGGAAACCGTAGGGCGGGATGCGGTTGTCAGAGATCAGCTTGTTGTTGAGCACGAAGTGGAACGTTTCGAGCTCGGTGCCGGGAGGGCTGACCGCGAGTTGCGCCAGCGTCATCGTCGACGCGCCGGTGAACTTGTCGAACGTGAGCGGCAGGACCGGGTTGATGCCGAGGCCAAGCATCTGGAGTGCCCAGTCCTGGGTGATCGCCAGCTTCGCTTGGTAGATGCGCGCGTTCGGATCGGTGATCGTGCTGACCTGGTAGTTGGTGCCGTTGACCGAGGTCGTGATCTGGTCGTAGCCGCCATCTTCTTGGATGACTTGCAGCTGCTCGTTGAGCCAGCGCACGCGCAGCCACATCCGACGACCTTCTGGGTAGCCGGTGATCAGCTTGTGGCCGGTCAAGTTGGTGACGCGCATCGTCTGGTTGTCATTGGTGCCATCGAGTGCCCCGGCGCGTTGCAGCGAGGCGCGCGCGCGCACCGCACCGCGGTCCATCGCCGCGCTCATCACCGGGGTGATGCCTTGGCCGAGGCGCAGGCGGCTTGGCGACTGGTTGTCGAGCCATTGGATTGCGTTGGGCACCCAGGTGTTGCCACCGGTGAGGTCGTGGCGCGGTTGGTCATAGCGCAGCGGCGCGATACCAAAGGCTGCACCTTCGCCAACCACTGGCTCCATGTGGCACGACTGGCAGCTGAACGTGCGGTCGGTGCCGTCTTCGTAGTTGCCGGCGGTTTGGGCGAGCAGGGCTTGGTCGTAGGCGCGTTTGATGGCGCCGCGCTGGAGGTCTTGCGGCAGCGAACTGTAGTTGCTGACCAGCATCGTGGAGAGCGAGCTAGAAGCGTGCTCACTGAACGTGCGCTCAACGGTGCCGTATGCGTAGGGCGGGTTCTTGAACGCGGCCTTCTGGCTGACGGGTGCACCCGAGATGCCACTGAACTGACCGATCGGAAGCCCGGTGTGGGTGCCGTTGTTGGGCGCGAGGTCACCAGTTACTGTGTTGGAGACATCATGGCACGTGCCGCAGAGTTGCGCCGAGCGGTGGAACTCCGATTGCGCGAACGGGTGGCCGGCGGTGGTCTGCGCGTAGGGACCGTAGCGCGTGCTGTTGCCGGCAAGCACCACCATGCCACTGCCGTAGAAACCTTCGGGGTTGGTGCCGCCGCTGTTCGCGACGTAGGGCGCGTTTTGCTTGCCTAGGTGCTCGCTGGCGTCGGGGTTGGTGAGCTGGTGGCATATGCCACACTCGATGCCGTTGTGGTCGCCGATCGGGTTGAGGCCCGAGCCGTCGCTTGGCGTTGCCCGCCCTTCTTGCCAGCCGCGTGGCGAGTGGCAGCGGATGCAGTAGTCACCGGCGCCGGGGAAGTCGCTGTCGGCAACGGCGAGCGCTGCCCAGAAGACCGGGTCGCGACCGGCTTGCGCCATCATGCTGCCCATCCAGTTTTCTACTGGCTCGACATCTTGGTCGTAGTAGCCGTGGCAGCCATCGCATTGCGGCAGGCTGCCGAGGATCGTTGCCTCTCCAGGTTGTGTGCCTGGTTGTTGGACGTCCGTAGACGGCGCAAAGAACGGTGCTGCGTTGGCGACGATGAGTGCCAAGGACGCAGTGAGGAGCGATAGGGTTGTGGTCGAGAAGGCGCGCATGTAGTCGTGGCGAGTACGGGCGAGGTAAGGCGTGCCGACAAGCTACCAAATTGTACGGCACATTGAGGCATGTGCCGGTGCGCTACTCCGCATGGCGGGCGGAGTTACCATGCGACGGACCGGTCAGGCGCATACGTCGGACAGTTTTTTGTCCAGGCGTTGCGGTGGACGACTGTGGGTCGCTGGTGGCGCTCAGCGGCCCGCGCCATCGCGCAGTTCTTCAACGATGCGCATCATTCCGTAGACGTGTTGCAGCGCCTCGATGATTGCGTCGGTGTGCACGTTGACGGCACGTGCAACGTCTTGGCTGAAGTAGAAGTCGTTTGGCAGTGACTCGATGTTGCCGTCGAACACTAGGCCGACGACACGCAGTTGTTGGTCGACGACGCACGAACCGGAATTGCCGCCGACGATGTCGTTGGTGCTGGCGAAGCAGACCTTCTTCGACAAGTCGATCTTGGCCTGACTTTCCAACCACGCAGAAGGGATGTCGAACGGGTATGCGTTGCCAAACTCGATGCCCCGGCCATACAGGCCGTAAAACGTGGTCGCCCACGGTGCCAGGGTGCCGTTGTATTCATAGCCCTTCACGCGGCCGTCGGAGAAGCGCAGGGTCATCGTCGCGTCGGGGCTGATGTTGCTGCCGTAGACCTTGTGCAGCGCGCGACCAAGCCGCGTGCCCTGCTGGGCCAAGCCGTCGTCGAGCGCCTTCTGTTGCGTCTCGGTTGTTTGCATCAGCGGCCACAGCACGCGCGCGGCTTGCACACCGATGTCGTCGCTCTGCTGCCATTGTTGCTCGGCGTCCGCCTCTGTGAGCATCCTTTGCACGAAGAGATCGCTGCTTAGCTTGCTTTGGTTGAGGTCGCCGATCGCCGCGGCCCAATCGGTGCCGCGACCGCTGCGGTGTTCTCCTCCGACGGCGATGAGGAAGGCGTCATCGGCGCGCAGCCAGTTAGCAGCACGTTCGAACTGGTCGATCAAGAGCGCGTGCGTCAGCGGACTGCTGCCACCTGAAAACTCGAGCGCGTTCTGCTGGGCTGTTTCACGCTCTGCGGCATCGACCGACTTGTCGAAGCTCTGCGCGATCAGTAAACCGCGCTGGATCGCACTGGAGAATCCAGGCTGATAGAACATCGCTTTCGGCATCAACTCGCGTTGCTTGCCAACGAGCTTGTTGAACTCGCGCCACAGGTCGCCGTACTGCTTGCCGAGTTCCTTGTCCTCGGCGACGACGCCGCGGAAGTGTTGCTCGTGATCCTGCTTCTTCTTCATCAGAGCAGGATTTTCGAGCCCTTCTAGCATGCCCTTGATGGCCTTGTAGCTATTTTGCCAACCGAGCAGCGTGGTCAGGAATTGCGGTGCGCGATCCTTGAACGGCTCGAGGATTGCGATGCTGTTCTTGAACTGTTCGAGCACCATTGGGTACTCGACTTCGCGCTGCACATGCAGCTGCTGCATCGTCATCTGACGGTTGGTGTTGCCAGGGTTGCCGGGCACGAACACCAGCTCACCATCCTTCGCGCCTTCATTGCGCCAGCGGAAGTAGTGCGCCGAGGTGTCGGCGGGCTTGTCGTCGACGTAGGCGCGCACGAACGAGAAGTCGATGCTCCACCGCGGGAACGTGAAGTTGTCTGGGTCGCCGCCGTAGTGCGCGGTTTGCAAATGTGGCGCGACGACCAAGCGAAGGTCGTCCCAAACGCGGTAGCGATACAGCTGGTAGACGGCGCCTTGGTAGAGCGACACGACTTGATGCATGTAGCGTTGGTGAGCAACGTTTTTGTGAGCAACGTCTGCCGCCGTCACGATCGCGTCGATGTTGGCCTTGCGCTTGGCGGCGATCGTGACGTCGTCGTCGGTCGCTTCGATGCCCGCTCCGACTTGCGCGGTCACGTCTTCTTGCGCGATCAACTGCTGAACCGTCAGTCCAGGAATCCGCACTTCATCTGCTAGCGCGGTCGCGGCGAAGCCATCTTTGACCCACTTGTTGGCGCCCTGCACTTGTGCGATTTGATCGCGCACGCAGTGGTGGTTGGTCATGATCAGACCCTTTGGCGACACGAATGAAGCCGAGCACCAAGGGTTGTCGCGTTCGCCAAGTCGTAGCGCTCCGAGTCGCAGCGAGTTGAGCCACTTCTGATCCGGCTTAAAGCCGTATTCCTTCTCTAGGTAGGCCAGCGGTGGGTTCTCGAAGGTCCACATCTTGCCCAAGGCAAGGTGGTCAGCCGGACGCTGCGCAAAAACAGAAGAGCTCAGCAGCAGGGCTGCGAGCAACGACATTGCCAATCGGTTCATCGGTGCAGAACTTCGGATCAGAGGGGGCTTCCGATGTTAGTAAGGCACATCCGCAAGAAACACGATCTTCGGTTCGTGCCTCTGCTGTTCGGGGCGAAACCGACAACGCCACGCGATGGCGCGATTCGGTTCGTTCGCCCTAGCGGGATGCGGCAGCGCGCGGTCGCATCAAGTAGTGCGACACCAGCCATTCGCGGCCGCTATCGAAGCCCCACAGTTCGGAGCAAGAGAGGAAGAAGACGCGCCAAAGGTTGGTCATCTTTGGCGCCATCTGACCGTACGGTTGGCGAAGGATCGCCGTAGCTTCGTCGCGGTTGGCATCCAGGTTGCGGAGCCAGCCATCAGCGGTGCGTTGGTAGTGTTGGCCGCTAACGCGCCAGTGGGATTCGATCTGCAGGTGGTCTTGGAAGTGGAGCAGCTGCGAGTCCGCGGGCATTTGGCCGCCGGTGAAGAAGTGGCGCGCCATCCAATCGTCGTCATTGCGCGCGACAAACTCGTAGCCCACTGACCGGTGCGTGAACACATGCACG
Organism: Planctomycetota bacterium; assembly: GCA_051278165.1. Lineage (GTDB taxonomy): Bacteria > Planctomycetota > UBA1135 > UBA1135 > UBA2386. The sequence continues at coordinate 8,573 of JBNMNW010000256.1, forward strand.
AACATCCGCCCATCGGGATGCAGCCAGC
>JBNMNW010000257.1:0-8517 GCA_051278165.1 Planctomycetota bacterium
GGTTCTTTGGGTCGTGCTGCAACAAGCTCTCGAACTCCGTCCGAAGCTCGGGTGACCACCGCTCGCGATATACCCGAATGTAGCGCGATGCCCACCACAGCCTGCGCAGTTCGCGTTCTGTCGTATAGAGGCCATTGGGCTGCTCCGAAGCCCAATTGCACTCCCCGTCAGTTGACAGGAATCGTAGCGGCGCGTGCTTGCCGTGAATTACCGCCTCGGCCTCCCGCTTCACCTGCTCTTCGACTGTGTCAGACGGCGCCAGGATGTGGACGCTCACGGAGATGACGCCGCGCACTTCCTTGCTTGCAATCGCCTGCTGCGCGGTCGCGCGGGACAAGGCCTTGGTCAGCTGATCTAGCCGCGCAGACTCACTGCAGTACACCAACCCGCGCAGTTCCTCGACCAGGCTGGCTGCGAGAAGTGACTTGCCAAAAATGAGGTAGCCGTTCTCGACACGCGGACAATTGTCTACCAAAGAACAGATCAACGCCGGCCCTGCTACTACCCGGCCTCGGGCGCCATCTCCGGGCGCGCTCTGGTCACGCCCGACGCAGGCAACGGCGATCGCACCCGCGATGAGCATCGTGCTAGCGACGGCCACGACTTGCCGAATCCGCTGCGTCCCTCTTCGCGCCTTGTTCATCGGCTCGATGCTACTTGGGATTTGCGAGTCGATGGGAGGATTTGGCTGGACCGGCAAAGCAAGCGAACTGCTTGTCCAGTTTGTCCGCGAGGATCTCTGCCGAGCTCGTTGTCTTGCTCGTTGTCTCGTGTGTTGTCTCGTGCGATGTCTCGTGCGACACACCAAGGTCAAGATGCAGACCGAGGCTGTGCCGCGCGTTGCCGCGGCTTGCCCCTTACTTGCTGCCGCCCGCAGACTTGTTGCTGCGACCCTGGCACGCGATGAACAGGAACAAGAAGCAGTAGACGGCTGCCAGTTCGCCCTTGTTGATCGCCGGCAATGCGTTCGCATCGAACTGGAAGTTCCAATGGAACTGTATGTAGGCGACGGCCATCGTGCCGCTGGCGAGGAACGCGGCCCAGCGGGTGAACAGGCCGATGGCGATCAGCGTGCCTGTGGCCAGTTCGATGACGCCGCCGATGCCAAGTTGCGATAGCAGTGGTGGCTGTGAGTTGGCGAGCACGCCGAAGACCTTCTGCAGGCCGTGGAATGCGAACAGTAGGCCGGTCACGACGCGCAGCAAGCCATAGGCGAGGCCAGCACGTGGCGAGAGAACTTTGTCTAGGTCTAGCATGGGGAGTCTCAGGCTTGGAAGGAGGAGCGAAAGGGTTGTCTAGCGGAAGGCACGTGACGATGCGAACCAGTTCCTGCGCCAGTTCCATCGTCTGTGTCGCTGGTTGCATGGCGACGGCCTCACTGACTGGGCGTCGTGGAGGCTGGGTTGTGGCTGGGTGAGGTTGTGGCTGGGTGAGTCTAGTGGTCCATGTCGCACTGTGAATGTCCTGTAGCCTCGCGGTGACCGGAGGGCCGTGCCTTCGGCTGCGTGTTACGGGGGCGTGTTGCGTTGGTGTGCGGCCCAGCAATATGATCCGCACCGGGTGACCCGCCGAAGTGCCGTGCCGTTACCATATTTAATGTATATTCATCATCATATGAAACTAGTTGGTCATGCTTAGGTCCATCACTGCGACCCTCTTCATCGTGGTTCTCGTTCTGGCTGGTTGTGCGATGCAGCAAACGCCAACGCAGCAACCCATCGAGCTGGCTCCGTCAGCCGCAACGATCGTCGATGTGTCTGCCGAAATGGGTAGTGTTGTGCGCTGTGTTTTTGAAGACACTCGCGGCAAGCTCTGGATCGGTGGCGAGGACTTGTATTGCCACGATGGAGCCAGTCTGACTTGCTATGACGTCAGGGACGATCTTGGCAGGGGTGTTACGATCAAGGCCATCGTCGAGGATTCTGAGGGTCATATTTGGTGTGGCACGACAGGGGGCATCACCAAAATTGACGGCGACCACTTCTCGAGTTTTGGTGAGAAGCACGGCCTGATTAGTCACGATGTTTGGAGTCTCGCGATAGGTCGAGACGGGGCGTTGTGGATCGGTACCATCGATGGCGTTTGTCGATTCGACGGCGCCGCCTTTACCCCGTTTGCTCTTCCGGAAGCTGAACCCGATCTGACGCGGGGCATCACCAGCAGCAGGATCGTGCATTGCATCATGGTCGATCGTCGTGGGCAGGTGTGGTTCGGGACCAATGGGGGCGCATACATCTACGACGGAAGTGCCTTGTCGAACCTTTCGGAGAAGCAAGGGCTGTGCAATGACGCGGTTCACAACCTCCTCGAGGACCGTGCAGGGAACATCTGGTTTGGAACGGCGCACGGCGGCATCTCTCGGTTTGACGGCGAGCAGTTCTCGAACTTCACCCAGGAGGGAGTTGTTAAAGGTGAAGAGGTTTGGTGTGTCAGCGAGGATCGCTCCGGAAACATCTGGTTCTCTGGCAAGCATTTTGGTGTGTATCGATACGACGGCGAGACCTTCACCAATTTCGATGAGGAGCAGGGGCTAGCGTCGCCCGGATTGATGACCATCCTCGAGGACGTTGGGGGCCGGCTCTGGCTCGGTGGCGTTAAGGGGCTCTTTAGGTGTGACGGCGAAGCATGTGTCCGCGTCACAAGCAGTGGGCCTTGGCGTTGACGCCTATTCGCGATGCTTCGCGTCGCCGTGAATACCAAGGCTCAGGAGTGGTCATGCCAAGCGGTCGAGCTGCGGCCTGACCACAGCGACGTCGACCACGACATGCCGTCGGGCATCGTGGTCAGCTTGATCCCCAGTTGCGGCGAAGTGGTTGGCGCATAGTGCCTCTGATGGCAAGAAGGGGGCTTGCCGAGTGCCGTTTGCTGGGCCAAAACGGTAGGTATGCGCGGCCTCTTCGTAGTCCCTCTGTTGCTGTTGTCTGCTGGTTGTTGGCAGCCTCGCCTCTTCATACCGCGTGAGAACCTCAATGGCACCGGCCCTGACGGCGATCCTTCGGCGGTCTATGCGGTGCGCGATGGCGTTGCGGAGCAGGTGGTTGCGGGCGCGGGCGCTGAAGGCGCGAGTCCTGTCGAGCTAGGCACGGCAGAATTGAGCACTGCAGACCTACTGCCCGCGGGCCTGGGCCAGCAGCAGAGCCAAATCCGACAGAAGCGGGGTGAGATTCGCCTCTGGTCTAGTGGCGCCAAGGCGCGCTACGCCGAGCACGATCAGGAGGTCGTTGATCTGCACGTCGGATTCGAACTTGAGAACACCAGCGACGCGCCACTCGAGCTCGACGTCGATTCCGTGCAAGTTGAAGAACTGTTTCTCGACGGTTATCTGCAGGGCTACATCCAGCCGCACAGTGTGACCGGCAGCGGTCAGGTGGCGCCGGGTACGACGGCGCGCGTCGATATGGTTTTTCGGCCGGATACGACTTACCCAAGCGAGATCGACTCGTTCTCCGTGCGGTTCGCCGTTCGAGATGGCAAGGGCCACCGGGTTGGGCAGGTCACGCCGTTTGTCCCGGGCAGCAGGTGGCAGCGCGGGGCTACGGTCCATTCCCCCCTGGGCTACGGCGGGTTTGGCTGGGGCGGTTTCTACGGCTGGGGTGGCCCGTGGGGCGGGGCGGGAATGTGGGGCGGTCCGTTCGGGCGCGGTGGTTTCTGCCGCTGATTTCTCCGGTTCCTCGGGAGTTTCGCGTCAGTGGACGCGTCTAGCGCGGCTTCGATTGCCTCGATCTACCAGTAGGAAGTTCGTGGCCGGTCGCCCAGGCTAAGCCAGTTCGGCGAGGCCTGACGCCAGCGCCTGACGCCATGGAATCGCGGCTTGCTTCGCGAGACGGTTGCATGACCAGGGCGCGACCGCTAAGCCTTTTGCCCCGATTTGGCGGAGATGCATTGCTACGGAGCAGTCTGTCGCCACTACGCCCTAATTCCGTTCGTGACCCTTCTGATTCTGATCTCATGACTGAAGCAGAGCCAATGATTGAAGCGGTCGACCTGTGCAAGCACTACGGGTCGTTCGCTGCTGTTGATCAACTGTCCTTCTCGATCAAGCGAGGCGAAGTTGTCGCCTTCCTTGGTCCCAATGGCGCCGGTAAGTCGACCACCATGAAGGTGCTCACCGGTTATCTCGCCCCAACCTCCGGCATCGCACGACTGTGCGGCCTCGACGTGGTCAAGGATCGCGTCAAGGCGGCGGCCAAACTCGGCTACTTGCCGGAGAATGGTCCGCTCTACCCGGAGATGACGGCGCGCGAGATGTTGACGTTCTTTGGTGAAGCGCGCGGCCTAACCGGCCAGCGCTTCCGCGACCGACTCGACTACGTCACTACCGAGACGGACCTTTCTGAGTTGCTCGACAAGACTCTCGGCAAGTGCAGTAAGGGACAGAAGCAGCGCGTCGGCATGGCGCAGGTGCTGCTGCACGACCCAGAGGTGTTGATCCTCGATGAGCCGACGACGGGTCTTGATCCAAACCAGATCCGCCACGTGCGTGACCTGGTCAAGAAGCTCGGCGAGACGCGCACCATCTTGTTGTCGACGCACCTGTTCCAGGAAGTCGAAGCAATGGCGGGCCGCGTCATGCTTGTCAACGAAGGCCGCCTGTCATTCGACGGCACGCCCGAAGAGTTCAAAGCCAAGGGCGGCGGTCAAATGGACCAAGCCTTCCACGCCCTCACCACCGACGCCTAGGAGCCACGAAGATGAATTTCAATATTGTGCGCGCGGTATGGAAGCGCGACCTCCGCAGCTGGTTCGGTAACCCGACCGGCTACGTCTTTATCATTCTGTTCGTCGTGAGTGCCTGTGTGGCGCTCATGTTCTCGGAGCAGGGCGAGTTCTTCCGCAATGCGCTGGCGAACCTCGACACCCTCAACGGTTGGTTCCCGGCTCTGGCGCTGGTGTTCGTGTCGGCGTCGACGATGAACATCTGGGCCAGCGAGCGCTCGAACGGCACCCAAGAGTTGTTGTTCACGCTGCCTGGTAGTGACCTCGACCTGCAGCTCGGCAAGTTCTTGTCGGCCATCTCGGTCTACACCGTGTCGCTGCTGTTCACGTTGGTCATGCCGATTGCATTGTCCTTCCTGGGCAATCCTGATTGGGGCCAGCTGTTCGCGAACTACGTCGGCTTCTGGTTGCTCGGTGTGATGCTGGTCGCCGTTTCGATGGTTGGCTCGCAACTGACCCAGAACAGCACCGTCGCACTGTTGCTGTCGATCGTGCTCTGCGTTGCCGTCGTCTACCTTGGCAAGCTCATGGGCTATCTCGGCTTCCTGAGCTGGGAGACCAATGGTCCGATCGGCCAGTTCGCGCTGTTCGCCGGCGGCGAGATCCCGTTCTCGGGCCTGCTGCTGTTCGGTGGTTTGACGGTCGCGTTCTTCTACTTTGGCCTCGCCCTGTTGGGCCGCCGTCACTGGCGTGAAGGCGTCGAAGGCGTGCACAGTGGTGCACGCTTCGTCGGCCTCGCGGTGTGTGCTGGTGCGCTGACGATCATCGGTGTGCAATCACTGCCGCGTATCGACGTGACAGTTGAAGGCATCCACTCGCTCGGCGAAGAAACCAGCAAGCTGCTGGCGGAACTCGACTCCGAGAAGCCGGTGTTCATCACCGCCTACGTCAGTGAGCAAGTGCCGGACGCGTTTGTGCAGCAGAAGCAATTGCTGCTCAACCTGCTGGACCAGTTTGACTCGCTTGGTGGCGCCGCTGTTGAGAAGCAGATCATCGTGCCGGAGGCGTATTCGAAGGAAGCGCGCCAAGCCGAGGCGGATTTCGGCATTCGCCCGCAGAAGGTGTCGATGCAGATGCCTGGTGGCGCGACGTCGAACATCCAGATGTATCTCGGGTTTGCCGTTCAGTGCGGCACCCAAGAGTCGGTGACGCCGTTTGTGGCTCCCGCCGCGCCGATCGAATACGAGTTGATGCGCAGCATTCGCTCGGTGTCGAACGCGATCAAGAAGAAGGTCGGCATCTTGAAGACGGACGTTGAGATCTTCGGTGGCTTTGACATGCAGACGTTCCAGCAGAAGCCGCAATGGGCGATCGCGCAGGAACTGACCACGCAATACGAAGTCGTCAACGTCGATGCGGCTGCCGATTACCCGAGCGACATCGACTGCTTGATCGTGCCGCAAGGCAGCTCGCTCGAGCAGGAGCCGATGTCGCGCCTGCAGGCGTACCTCGCTGCCGGTAACCCGACGATCCTGTTCGAGGACCCGCTGCCGGTCAGTCGTGGTGCGCAAGGCAGCGCGGCCGATGATCAGAAGGGCGGCGCGCAAGCTCGCATGATGGGGCAGGGCGGTCCGCCGAAGGGCAACTGGAACGGCGTGCTGCAAGAGATTGGCTTGCGCGCACCGGTTGGTGAGATCGTCTTTGACTTGTCCTACCGGACGTTCCAAGGCGGGCAACTCCCCCCGAATTACGTGTTCGTGCGCGGCGATGGCTTGTCGTCCGACAGTGCGATTACCAGTGGCCTGCAGAGCATCGTTTCATTGATGGGCGGCCACGTGGATTCCTTCGGTAAGGAAGGCTTCACGTTCACGCCGCTACTGCAAGCGAGCGGCACGGGCACTGGCGAGCTCAACGGCTACATGAAGAAGGCCGATCTATACCGCCAAATGAACCCGTTCACGGGGCCTGAGTACAACGAAGGCGCGCGTAAATACCCCAGCGTCGGCAACATGACGATGGCTGCACGTATCGTCTCGAAGCCACCGGAAGGCCAGCCCAACGGGGTCAATGTCATCTACGTGGCCGACATCGACCTCATCGGCGACCAGTTCTTCCAAATACGTATGTCGCAAGTGGACGCAAACTTCCGCTTCGACAACGTCACGTTCGCACTCAACTGCATCGACACGTTGGTGGGGGATGAGAGCCTGATCGAACTGCGCAAGCGTCGCCCACTACTGCGCAAGCTAACCAAGGTCGAAGAGGCGCAAGCCGAGTTCGAGAACGAGTGGCAGACGCAGAAGGGCGCGGCGGAGGATGCGGCTACGGAGTCGCTCGCGGCCGCCAAAAATCGCTTGAGTGACGCCCTGCAGAAGATCAATGACAACAACGATCTCGACGCGCAAGCCAAGCAGGTCAAGATCGTCGAAGTCCAGCAGAACGAGAACCGCAAGCTCGAGATCGAAACGGCGCAGATCGGCGAGCGCAAGAATCGCCGCCTCGAAGAAGCGCAGCACGCTCGTGATGTCGCCCGTGATGGCATCCACAACAGCTACCGGCTGATCACCCTCTTGCTGGCCGGTTTGCCGGGCTTGTTGCTCGGCTTGATCACTTACTTCCGCCGCAGCACTCGTGCGGCTGCCATTGTTCCCCAGAACCGTCAGGTCGGAGGAAACAACTGATGAACGACATCGCAAAAACTGGCGCCGTGCTCGGCGCGGCTGCACTGCTCACGCTCCTTGCTATCACGATGAGGCCGGGCGAAGTGCGCCTGGACCTGTTCAGTGATCAGGGCGAAGAGTTCTTCCCGCGCTTCACCGACGGTGACAAGATCGCTGAGCTCGAGTTGACGGCCTACCGCCTCGAGTCGAGCAGCATCTACGCGTTCGGCGTCAAGCGCGACGCGAAGGGCGTTTGGACGATCCCGTCGCACGGCGACTACCCCGCCGATGCATCGGATCAGATGGGTAAGGCCGCGACGATGATGATCGGCCTGAAGAAGGAGTCGGTCGTCGGCGACAGCAAGGGCAAGGGCAGCCACGGCGACTACGACGTGGTGGATCCGTTGGCTGGCGGTGTCGAGACCGCTGGCCGCGGCACGCGCGTCAAGCTCAAGGACAGCGCCGGCAACGTGCTGGCGGACCTGATCGTTGGCAAGGAAGTTGAAGGCAAGACCGGCACCTACTACTGCCGCCTGCCCGGCAAAAAGCGCGTCTACAAGGCCAAGTTCTCAGGCTCGTTGTCGACCCAGTTCACCGATTGGATCGAGACCGACCTGCTTAAGGCAGAGTCGTTCAACATCGACAAGGTGACGTTCGACAACTACTCGGTTGACGAAGGTAAGGGCGAGATCGTGCCGGGCACGAAGCTCGTGATTGCCAAGGGCGCGGACAGCAAGTTCGTGCTCGCCGGACTCGATGCTGCCAAGGAGCAGACCAACGAAGAGAAGGCCAACGAGATCGGCACGACGCTTGGTGAGATCAAGATCGTTGGTGTGCGTCAGAAGCCGCAAGGCCTGACCGCGCGCCTAGAACAGGCCAACGGCCGCGACGCACAGTTACTCAGTCGCTACCTCAACCCGAAGGGGTTCTTCCTCGCGGGCGGCGGCAAGCTGGTCAGCAACGAAGGCGACTTGCTGTTCGAGACCAAGAGTGGCGTGCGCTACACGCTACGCTTTGGGGAGCTCGTTCTTGGCGAAGGCGACGAGGTCACGGCTGGCATCGGCAGTGACGCGCCAAAGGAAGGCGACGACCCGAAGAAGAACGCGAACAACCGCTACCTGATGGTGACGGTTGCGTTCGATGAAGCGTTGCTCAAGAAGCCCGCTGGTGTGCGTCTAGCAGCCGAAGAGTTGGCCAAGCG
>JBNMNW010000258.1:0-8475 GCA_051278165.1 Planctomycetota bacterium
TCGAGCACCTACCGAGGTCCGGCGGCAGCCAGCGAGCCAGAAACGCAGACCATGCGCAATCTGATTGCGACGCTGCGCCCCGAGGTCTACCTCGACTTCCACAGCTCGGGACAGGAAGTGCTGCGCACCTACGCGCCGTGCGCCAACGTCTCCTTGTCGACGGCCGGCCTGATCGAGCGCTACGTCGACGACCTGCGCGGACCGATGACCTACGGCAAGCGTGACCCATCGGCTTCCGGCGAAGCTCCGGAAGACCACTGGGCATCCGGCGGCACAATGTCGTTTCTGATCGAAATCGGCACGTCGTTCCAACCGAACTTCACCGAAACGGTCACCGAGGAAGCGCGCGTTTGGCCTGGTGTCGAGCGCGTGCTGACGAACTGGCGCCCAGCCGTTCGCGGCCACGTGACGTCGAGCCAAGGCGGCGCGCCAGTCCAGGCGACGATCACCTACTCGCCGAACGTCTTCAACCACGGCGAAGCTCTCAAGAGCCGCGCCCGCGATGGTCGCTACGGCGTCTGGTTGCCGCTCGGTTCATGGAATGTCACGTTCTCGGCGCCGAACCATCTCGACACAACGATCGCGGTCAACGTCACCAACTACGACCAACCGGCCGTGCACGACATCGTGTTGACGTCGGGCGCGCAAGGCAGCTTCGTAACGTTCGGACAAGGTTGCGAAGGCTCGGTGCCGGCACCGCCCGTCTCCTGCCCAGAACTCAATCCGACCGGCGGCACGCTGAGCAATGCCCTTCGTGACAACGAATACTGCTACCGCGTCGACAACCTCGCGACCCTGACGGTCAACGGCTTCGACATGTGGTCCGCCTCGACTGGCGGCTCGGTGACGGTGCCGGCACATATCTACGTCGAGACGAACGGTGCCCCAGAGGCGACCGCGCTCGCATCGACGACGATGACGGTCAACGCGGCGCCGGGCTTCTACACGGCGACGTTCAACCCACCCGTGGTCATCACCGGCTCGTTCTACCTCGGCTTCGATACCACTGCGCAGAACGCCTACATCAACAACCTAAACAGTGGCGCCGGCGGCGTTGGCTTCTATCGCGACCTAGCCAACGGACCGACCAACTGGACGCAATCGGGTCTCGTGCAGAACCCGTCATGGATCGTCAACTGCCAAGCGGCTGGCAGCGGCCTGGTTCCGCGCATGAGCATCACCGGCATGCCACAACTCGGCATGACCTACCAACCGACTGTTGACGACGCGCTGCCCACCACGTTCGCGTTGCTACTCTCAGGCTTGAGCGATCAACTGCACCTGGGTCTGCCACTGCCGCTGCCGCTACCCGGCGCGCCTGGCTGTGACTTGCTGGTCGCCGCTACTGTGACCGAACTTGCGATCACCGACGCCAGCGGCAACGCCAGCCTGCCGGTTGCGGTGCCATCATCCGCGAGCTTGGTTGGCCTCGATGTGTTCCATCAATGGGCCATCTGGGAACCGACCGTCAACTCGCTGAACATCGTCGTCTCCGACGGCGGCAAGGCGACACTCGGGAACTGATCGGCCAACTGGGCTGTCCACCCCATTGGCTAGCTGCTCACTTGACCGCCTGATCGGATGGCTGCGCGACTGACCGATTGGGCAACAGCGGCGAGCAACAGGCTCACCAGCCGGTTGCCCGCCCATCGCCTGACATTCCGCATCAAAACGGCATGCCGCCGGCGCCAACCAGCCAAAGCCGAGCAGCACCCAGCAACCTGTGGTGGGCAGACCATCTTCTCAGGAGTAAGAGGCGGCTCAGTCTGGACGAAGGCCGCCAAAGGTCGACCGCGTGTTACTGGCAATTTTTGTCGGCGCACACAGGAGCGGTGCATCGAGAGGAGGCGGAGGTCGTCTGGCCACAACCAATGCAGTTGCCCGCCGCGTTATGTCCCGTGCATGAATCCATTGCCTGCACAAGACTGATGCATCCACAGCCACTACACGCCACGTCAAGGTCAACCCCACCTCCGGGCGACGCCGCCTCGCAGCCGCCCGGCGATCTTAGAACGGTGCCTCTAGTCCAAGGTTCAACTTGATCGCGTTGGTAAAGCTCAGGGTGAAGCTTAGTCCAGCAAATCCTGAGAAGTTCGGCGCGGTGATGCCGTCATATGCTCCTTGCACAATGATTTCGTAATCTATCAATGCTGGGTTGTTCGGTATCGCCAGCGAATACGAGATGATATTTCCTTGGCCGTCTGCGATTTGGGGAGAGATCAGGTCACCCCGCGGGATTTGGAGGCAACCCGGCGATCCATATGTCGTCATATTCAGGTTTGTTTCACCAGACACGCTCAAGAGATATAGGCCAAAGGTCGCGCCTTGCGTCTCGATCATCTGCATCGAGAAGGTCTCTCCTAGAATTGCATCCGAAGCATCCAGAGACCCGTAGTTCACTGATTGGGTCAGGTCGCACCGCTCGCTACTCACATCCCACCGCTCGTATCCGTATCCCGACACAGAGACAGGCGTTGACCCTATGGCTGAAACGTCCAGCGTAGTGCCGCCTGGCATACCCGAGGTCAGCCCCACCGCGACATCGTTTGAAACGCCATACGCTGCAGGGTTGAGACCAGCGATGTCTTCATGCGTTATGACTACGTCGCCGTTAGAATAGAACCTAATCTGCCAGGTGCAAGGTGTGGTCCACCCGCCATCATCTTGAATCATGTCGACCCATGTAAGAGTCGAGAAGCCAACAAAAGCGTCGACGGATGAATAAATGCCAGTATTTGGCGTCACAAGTTCGTTGTCCCATTCGACGACTAGGCCAAAGAAGAACGGGTAGCCTGAGCTCTCGATATCATTAGCTGAGAGCCGATTGTTATTACTCGTAGTTTGCCCCGCCGGCGCGATAACGCCGCCACGGAACACGTCAACGATCTGATGTGAATTACCGTCGGGGAAAGTGATCGGGATTCCTAGGTCTACTGCCAGGTAGCTGCTACTGACGCTGGATCCGGCCGTCCCCAAGCGAGTGCCAATATTGCTATCAAAGAGACTTGGCCCTCTAGTTACGTCATAGCCTGTCGAGGTCTTGGTATAGGTGATAGACTTTGCCTCGGCATAGTCTTCGCAAAAGCTCGCGGGGATCAGATCTTCGCGTTGGCTGTAAGGGTAGACCGGCGGCGTCAAGCCATAAACACCGGCGATTACCCAACCCTGTGTGACCGGAGTGTAGGTGAGTTCGGTCAAACTTAGATCGAATGGCTGCGCGAAGAAGGGTTCGAAGATGGTGCGATGAGCAGTCAAGATTGGTGCCGTAATACTGGTAGACAAGTCTTCCGAGTAGGCAGGATCCAGAATGGGATTGTTAGGCTGTGGAGCAAACCCGCCCTCGAACACTCCTCTTTCTAACTGCTGCCCCACCCAATCATGCCAGTAGCGCACGCGAATGACGCCAGATGGATAGAACACCATCTGCGACACCGAACTGCCGACAGCACCGCCCAGGTATCCGTTGCTCCAGTTGGCAGCAGTGAGCGTCGTGCTCCCAACGTCTTGGCGCAAGTACCACTCTGCATCGCAACAACTGAGCCGATACATCAACCTGATGTTTGGCGGCCCTTCCGAAAGACCGAACAGGTCTGTCCCCCAAGATGGTGGTGCTGAGGGCAATACAATGCTGCCACCGTTACTGCTGCTGCCGATGTAAACCTGGACCTGGTTGGTCGGTGTCCCATCTACGAATGGGAAGGTGAAACCTAGGTCTACCACGAGACGACCTGTCACCGGATCGACGTTGGTGAGCTTGTCGCCGTAAGCCGTGAACCCCTGCGCTGACAAGGATGAAACGAGCAGGATGAACAACAAGACAAGCTTGATTGGTTGCATGTGCATGAGAGCGATCTGAGTGTGGGCCGAGTGGCTGAAGAGCTAGGTAGAATACACTAAGCCCAAGTGCTTACAGCAGTGATTTCCGCGGCACCCGTGAACCGTTACCTTTACGACACATCATGCAAGCGTATACGGAGAAGCGGCTTACCGTTGTTTCGCAGAGAGTGCCTGGGTGAGCTCTGAGCGATCCCGGTGCGGGGGGGGTCAGGTAGTTCAACCTGCGGTCCGGACCACCCGAACCCCACCACCGCACGACCCTCCCGGCAAGAGTGCGTCAACCCGCAAGCTGACGGGCCTCGAAATCTCTAGCCAATCCGCCCAGATCAGCGTCCACCTGTCACACCGCTCCCCCACCACGACCTCCCAGACCGCCCTAGCCTCACCCCATCACGCCCCAAACCACTCCTGCTCACCATCCGGCGGAGCCCGCGCCGCCGCCAACTCCGGCGCATCGAATGGCAACCCCATGGCACGCAGCACGCGCTCGATCGAACTCGGATCCTGGACCGTAGCCAGTAGTCGACGCGTTCCAACGCAGTTTGGGCACGTAAAGATCTCCACCCGAAAGCCTATGTGGGCATGCGAACATTGTCGTATTGACCGAACGAGGCAATCGTCAGATGGTTTCTTGAATGAAGGAATGGTCCATGCTCAGTCTGACAAGCTCTTCACGTAAGGCACTGCTCGGGCTATGCACCCTTGCCATGACACGTCTATGCGCCATGTTGACGCTCCTGCTAGCCTCTGGCTGTAGCACCACTACAAGTGAGCAGCCCCCTACTAAGGCAAAGGTCGAAGTCCATTTCGCGCAGGAGCTGCTGCCGGCGGAGTGGCACGAGGCAACAGTATTGAACGCAAAGTCCTTCGCACGCTGAGCGTTGGCATGGAACGGGTGCACGCGTTCTTGATCTACTCTATGGTTGAGAGCGCCCGCTGGCCGTCCGACGAGGAGTTCCAACGTGCTTGGCAGTCCGTGCACGCGTTCCGCATCTTCACTCAGGGTCGTGTGCGTATGGTGCTCGAGGGACTCGAGCGCAGGATTCGCACGGGTAAGTCCAGTCGCTGACCTTCGAAGAGAAGCTCACGATCGAGCACCTGGTACCACAGAAGTGGGAAGCCGTGGTGTCCGAAAACTCGGCCGAGCCGGTTTGGCATCGAATTGGTCACTCAGGACTCGTCTGTGACCAAATAGTGCCGCCGCCTGGCCGGCATTCATGCGGTCGACGTCACTCTCGCTGCCGAAGCGCAATCGAGTTGTCGGACACCACGGGGCAGACCTCGATGGAACGATCGTCACCGACCAGTGGTCAGTTTTGGAGCACGAGGCCAAGCTCAGCCTGCGTGGCCGAGTTGCGTTTGAGGGATGCTGCGTCCCTCTTGGTCAATTGGTGCCGGCCCGGTTCTCCGCTGTGACAGGCGGGGCTCCACTCGATCAGGTCCTCAAGCGAGCGCGTGCTGAGTCATTCTCGCCCAAGCGTCTTGTGCGGTTGCCCGAAGCATTGCGCGACTGCGCGTGCGACCTGCTGGAGACGGAGCTCGACGGATAGCGTGTTTCTGCGTTTGCGTTCGTGAATAGCGATCGCAAGTTGTCACCTTCTGCGGCGATGAGCGGTGCCAGTGAATTGACTCGGCGGTTGTCTGGTTTGCGGCCATTCGATGTTGTGGTGCGATTCGGGCAGTCGCTAGATTTGCACCGACTGCGTTGCGATTGGCTTTTCCTCGCGGATCAGGTCGGTGGCTTTGGGTTGCAGGTCTCTCATTCGATATGGCAACTCGATCCTGTGGCGGCCGATACTGAGGGCCGGTCCGTACTTTGTGATGCATCGTTGAAGCTAACCAAGGTTTGGCTTCGGCCCGGTGCCGGCTGGGACATGCCTGGTTGGCAGAAGGTTCTGACTACCCCCTTCACTCTGGCCGCCGACTCGGTCGATTTGCCATGGGTTCTAGCTGGCATTGGAGTCATGGGTCTGGTGGTGTGGGCTGAGCATTACTCCGCAAAAAGAAGATGACGGCACCGTTCGAAGATGATGCCGCGCCCCCATCGCCACTTCCAACGCCCACCCAAAACCACAAACGCCCCGCACGGTTACGTGCAGGGCGCTGTAGATCGGCTTGTTACGCCGAAGTGGCTCCTCGAGCTGCACGGGTTTGCTAACTTCTGGGTGAGAGCAAACGCAATTGGGCGACTCCATGCATGGCCCCCGACCAACCCGCGGCAAAGGCTGACTGCCTCGCTGCCACCGCCAACTGCCCCAACTGCGAGGGTGTAGGAAGTTCAAGCTGCGGTCCGGCTCCCCCGCCCCCAAACAACCGACTCTGTTAGCCATCAACCAGCAAGTCAGCTTGGCCATGGTGCAATGCGCGCGGTAGCATCTCTTGAGCCGACTCAGGCCGTCGCCAGACGAGAGCTGTAGGCCAACAGGCGCAGCCCGACACCGTTCTGTTGCCCCTTCGATTATCGAGCTTGAATGCGCAATTCAAAAGATATCATCCGCGAGAGCCTGACATATGCGCGAGAGCAGCGCGGCCGCAGTTGGTGGCACCTAATTTCCACCCTGTCCCTAGTGCTGGCTCTAGGCGCGACGATCTGTGTCTTCAGCTCTTGGCTGATCCTGCTGCCGGCGAGCATCGTGCTCGGCCTGACGCTCGTGCGGATGTTCATCATCTACCACGACTTTCAGCACGGTACGATCCTGAAGCGATCAAAGGTCGCCAAAGCACTGTTGTCGGTCTACGGCATTCTGGTGCTCAATCCGCCGAGCATCTGGTCACGATCGCACGAACATCATCACCGCAACGTCGGCAAGATCTACGGTTCGAGCATCGGCTCGTATCCGGTGATGACGATCGCGGCGTGGGAGCGAGCCGGCCGGTGGCAGCGAATCGGATACCTCTTCCAGCGCCACCCACTGACCATCGCGCTCGGTTACGTGACGATCTTCCTGTATGGGATGTGCATTCGTTCTTTTCTCGTCAATCGCCGCCAGCATGCCGACTCGGCCATCGCGGTCGTTGTGCACCTGACGATCGTCGTGCTGCTGGCGGTGTTTGCGCCCTGGCTGCTGCTGTTTCTGGTGCTGGTGCCGATGACGGTTGCCTGCGGGCTGGGGGCGTATCTGTTCTATGCCCAGCACAACTTCCCGCAGGTCAAGATGATGGAGAGCAAGGACTGGAGCTATCTGACCGCCGCGCTCGAGTCTTCGAGCTACATGCGCATGGGCGCGGTCATGCGCTGGTTCACGGGCAACATCGGCTACCACCATGTGCATCACGTCAACGCCAAGATCCCGTTCTACCGGCTGCCTGAAGCTATGGCGGGCATTCCCGAGCTCGAACCGCGGTCCTCGACGTCACTGAGTCCTCGTCAGATCTGGAAGTGCCTGCGGCTGCGTTTCTGGGACGACAGCCGTGGTTGCATGACGGTCTGAGCCGCTGCCAGCGTGGGACTCTTGCGCATCAATCAGTAACGCAGCTCGACCCCGTGGTGTCCGGAAACTCGGCCGAGCCGGATTGACACCGAATTGGTCACTCAGGACTCGTCGGTGACCAAATAGTGTCGCCGCCTGGCCGGCATTCAAGCGGTCGGCGTAACTCTTGCTAGCGAAGCGTGATCGAGTTTCCGGATCCCACGGGGTCGCTCTGATTGCGAAGCAACCAGAATGATCGACAGCCGCCGCCACCTTGACCGCCGGCACTACGGCGCTTCGGTTGTAGGCAGGAACTCGCCGGCAGCCTAGAGCCGGCGCGTGACAATCGTCGCCGACACCACCTCAAGTAGGTCACGCGACATCGAGCACCACGGCGAGGCAAAGCCAGCGATGTGCTCATCGGTAAGCTCGATTTTGCGCAGCGGGATGATCTCCTGCACCGAGAACCCGTGCTGCTCGAAGATCGGCCCATACTCGAGTGGTCGGATCCGATTGCTGTTTAGGTGCATGCCCGGGCCCGGCTCGTGCAAGAACTGCAGGCGGTGGATGCTGGAATCTACGTAGTGCTGATGATCGGCTCCGTCGATGCCGTCGATGCCGTGGATGCAGAATGCTCCCCTCGGCGTGACGCGGGCAAGCTCCCCGAGCACACCATCGAGATCCTCGACATGCTCAAGGAAGGAGTTGCTGTTAACGAGGTCTACCGACCGGCGCTGGTGCATGGACCCAACTCACGGCAGATCGCTCCCGCAAACGCCTCGATTCACATCCGGACTGCGTAAGAAACCGGCATTCCGAGTTCGAACATTCGGTTGAGGATGTTGCATGCCAGTCGAGCCTCGACCGACTGCCCATCCGCATCACGCGCATGCAGCCGATCGCCAAGGATCTTCTTGTAGCGCATGAACGTGTTCTCGGCACGAGACTGCCGGTGATAGCCAGACTCCTTCTTCCACTGGCGACGCCCAACCTTGCGAACACGCCGGACGACCCGATCTCGCGCACGACATCCACGGCCTCCCGTTTGCGCAGTCTTGATCGGCGGCACAACGACCCTCGCACCTCGACTGATTGCAGCGTCATACAACGCACGGCTGTCGTAGGCACCGTCGCCGATGACTCTACGGACCTTGCCTGGCACGCCATCGACGAAGTCCACGCCAACGCTGCCGTCATCAACACTCGCATCGGTCAATCGCTGGCCGAC
>JBNMNW010000259.1:0-8364 GCA_051278165.1 Planctomycetota bacterium
CCACGCGTAATGAAACAGAACGACAAGAACAGCAAGCCAGAAGGGTTCCTGTTCGATCAGTGGAGTCGCTATGACGCCACTGCTCGCGCCATCCGCGCCATCGTGCCGGACGGGGGCACCGTTCTCGATGTTGGCTGCGGCCGGCAGATGTTGCTCGGCTCGTTCTTGCCGAACCATCAAGTCACCTACCTGGATCCGTTGCTAGCGAACATTCCTGGGCTCGCGAATGCTCAGGATGAAGCGGCCCCTACCGGCAACGTTATCGGCACGCGCTTGACGCCGGACAGCGTCGCCGACCAGAGCTTCGATGTCGTCGTCACCGTCGATGCCCTTGAGCACATCCCGGCAGACGCACGCCAACCGTTCCTTGAGCAAATCGTTCGCGCCAGCAGGCGCGGTGTAGTGATTGCGGCTCCATTCTCTGACATCGGCGACGCCCAGTCGACCGATGACTTCGTGCACGAGGCGTATCGCGCCAAACACGGCAGCGACTATTCCTGGCTCCGGGAGCACGAAGAGTTCGGGTTACCCAACTTCGAAGCCACCTGCAACTTGCTGCGCGAACTGGGTCTGGAATGCACGTCGTTTGGCAATGGCCACACTCCGTGGCTTAAAAATCTGCTGGCAACACACGTTCTGTATCTCGACCTGCCCGACCACACTTCGGTGCTCCGAGAAGTAGGCGACCGCTTCGCGCAAGACATCATGCGGTTCGACCACTGCACTCCGAGCTACCGGGAAGTGATCATCGCGGCTCGCGGCGAGGCGCCAGTGGTTTCGCTGCCGCCAGTGGACGAGACCGAAGCGGCGGCTGCGTGGAACCAATTCCGTATATGGACCAACGCGCGACTTGCACACCACGTCGATGCGCTCGCCAAGTCGACGCAAGCAGCACAGCAAAACGTGCGTGAAGCTCACGAAGCCAGCCTGCGAACGACACGACAAACGGACGGCAGGCAAAACGCTCTGCAAGCGGAAGTTGAAAAGCTCAACAAGCAGCTGCGAGCGAGCCGCCACAACGCACAGCAAGCGAACGTTGCTATGCGCCAATCGCAACAACAGATCGCGGCACTGCACCGGAGCGCATCCTGGCGCTTGACTGCCCCCGTGCGGTCGATTGACATAGCTGCCCTTCGCGTCATCACACCGATTCGCGCAACAGTGCTGACCGCAGCGAACTGGTGCGTGCGCATCATCCCCAACGGCCTGCTCTGGCCACTCAAGTCCGCGTTCTTCACGCTGCTGAAGCCACTGCTAAAGAACTCGCGTGAGTATGTCGAGTTCATGGAAGCAAAGCGCTGGCGCGACCGGCCCGCACCACCCCCGGCCTTGATCATCGCCGAACCACACGACAGCCTGCCCGATGTGCTGGTGTTCGGCGTCATCGATTGGCAACTGCGCATCCAGCGCCCACAGCACCTAGCCCTAGAACTCGCGCGCCGCGGTCATCGCGTGATCTACCTGACTCCCAGCTTCAAGCAAGCGAAGCTGCCTGGATACGACCTCGCGCAAGTTGCCGAGGATCTACCGATCTACCAGGCCAAGCTGCATACGATCCAACTCGCATCGATCTACCACAGTGCACCTAGCGGCGAGGTGCACGACAATCTTTGCAATGGTCTGCGACAGCTGCTGGGCGACATCGCCGTGCACGCCAACCTGAGTCTCGTGGATCACCCCGGCTGGACCGAGATCGCCAAGATCGTGCCGCGCTCGCAGTTGATCTACGACTGCATGGACAACCATCACGGCTTCCAAGAGTCGGGTCATGGCCTGCTCGCTGCGGAACGCCAACTACTGGCAGCAAGTGACGCCGTCATCGTCACCAGCACGCACATTCAAGCAGCAATCAGCCCACAACACCGCTACGTCAAGATGATCCGCAACGCATGCGCGCCTGATCACTTCCTTAGCGCAGCGAAGCAAAGCACACCCAACAAGCGGCCGATTATCGGCTACTTCGGCGCCATCGCCGACTGGTTCGATGTGCTGCTAGTTGAGCAAATTGCTAGCCAGATGACGGACTGCGACTTCCTAATGGTTGGCGGCGACACGGCGAAGGTGCAGGAGCAACTCGCCCATCTAAAGAACGTGAGCTTCACAGGCGAAGTCGACTACGAAGCCCTGCCAGACCACGTGCAGCGCATGGATGTGCTGTTCATTCCGTTCATCATCAACGAACTGACGCTCGCGACGAACCCAGTCAAAGCCTACGAAGCTTTGGCGGCCGGCAAACCAGTCGTGGCGACCCAGATGCCGGAGTTGATGGACACCGATCTCGCTCCATTCGTGCGCACCTGCCCGAGCGACGCTGAGATGATCCCGGCGTTGCGCGCCGCACTGGCCGAGTCGGGCGACGTCGACAAGCAACAGCAACGCATCCACTACGCGAAGAACCAGACCTGGAGCCACCGAGTCGAGGAACTGGTTGCCGCAACCGAAAACATTCCGCAGCCCAAGGTCGCGGTCATCATCATCACTTGGAACAGCGTCGAGCTGAGTAAGCGCTGCGTGCAGTCCGTGCTCGACGACCCACTGGCGCCGGATATAGACGTCATCCTGGTCGACAACGCTTCCACAGATGAAACGCCACAGTGGCTCGACGAGGTCGAACACGAGCCGCGGGTTCGCATCATCCGCAACCCGGACAACCGCGGCTTCGCCACCGCGTGCAACCAGGGTTTGGCCGCGGGTGCGGAAAACGATGCTGACATCCTGGTCATTCTCAACAACGACATCGTCGTCACCCCTGGTTGGGCAACCACGCTGCATCGCCATCTGCGCAACGACCCGTCGATCGGCTTGATCGGCCCGGTAACCAACAACATCGGCAACGAGGCCAAGGTCGACACGGCCTACGACACCCTCGAAGCGATGCAGCCCGAGCAGCGCCGCCTGACGGGGCTAGCAGCTGGCAAGCACTTCGACATCCGCGTGCTGGCGTTCTTCTGCGTGGCGATGCCGCGCGATGTCTACGCGAGCGTCGGACCATTGGACGAGAAGTTCGGCACCGGGTTCTTCGAGGACGATGACTACTGCCAACGCGTGCGCCAACTCGAACGCCGCATCGTTTGTGCCGAGGACGTGTTCGTGCACCACGAGTTGTCGGCATCGTTCGGCAAGATGCCAAGCAAGGAACGAGAAGAGTTGTTCGAACGCAACAAGACCTACTACGAGTCCAAGTGGGGTCCTTGGCAACGCCACGTCTACCGCCCGAAAGGCCAAGACCGCAATGCCGCGGCCAGCTAGCATGCGAAGCACTCGATGGCCTTCCTACTAGCTCCCTTCCGATCCGCATGGCAGCATCGGAAGCTGCTGCGGGCGTTGTCCGTGCGCGAAATCAGCACGAGCTTCAAGGGATCATTCATAGGCCTTGGCTGGCTGGTTCTGCAGCCGCTTGCGACGCTCGCTGTCTACGCCTTCGTTTTCGGCGGCCTGCTATACGGCGGCGGCGACATGCAGTTCGTCAGCCAACTGTTCACCGGCCTGATCATCTTTCAGGCCTTCAGCGAACTGGTGCAGCGGGCGCCACGCTTGGTTGTCTCACGGCCGAGCTACGTCACCAAGATCGTGTTCCCACTCGACATGCTGCCGTGGCCGGTCGCCGCGCTGGCGTCCGTGCATGCCGCCGCCTCAATGGTGATGCTGCTGATCCTGCACACCTTGTTCGTCGGCGTCCCGAGCTGGACTGTAATAGCCATGCCGATCGTCGTGACATCGGTGCTGCTGCTCGGACTGTCGATCAGCTGGATATTGTCTTCGATTGGCGTCTACGTGCGGGACACGCAGGAGATCGTGCGGGTCGTCATGCAGATGCTGTTCTTCCTGAGCCCAATCGTTTGGAAGCTCGAAGTGGCACAGACACACACACCGGCACTCGCCGCAGTGGCGATGTACAACCCTCTGGCAATCGCGATGGAGACTTCGCGCGCGCTGATCGACAACACCCACCCAGCACCGGGCATCCTGCCCATCGCCTTGTTGTTCGGCGGATCACTCGTATTCGCCGGGATAGCCCACGCATTCTTCCGCCGCACCAAATCAGGCTTTGCTGATGTCCTCTGACGATCGCGAAGTGGTGTTGGAAACCAGCGGCGTGAGCAAGTGCTATCACGTCTACAAGCGGCCACAGGATCGCCTGCGACAGTTCTTTGTCCGCAAGGATCGCAAGCTCTACGAAGAGTTCTGGGCGTTGCGCGGCGTATCGCTGCAGATGAAGCGCGGCGAGACACTCGGCATCGTTGGCAAGAACGGCGCGGGCAAGTCAACGCTACTGCAACTGATCGCCGGCACGGTCAAAGCAACGTCGGGCAACATCACGGTCAACGGCCGCGTCACCGCATTGCTCGAACTCGGCAGCGGCTTCCACAACGACTTCACTGGCCGCGAGAACATCTTTGTTGCCGGCGCGCTCCTAGGCCTAGGCCGCGAAGAAGTCGACGAGCGCATGGAGCGCATCGAGAGCTTCGCGGACATCGGTGAGTTCCTCGACCGACCGGTAAAAACCTATTCGAAGGGCATGTTCGCGCGCTTGTCGTTCGCGGTTTACGCCAACCTTGACCCCGACATCTTCATCGTCGACGAAGCGCTGGCCGTCGGCGACGCACGCTTCCGCCACAAGTGCATGTATCGCTTCCGGCAGATGCAGGAGCAAGGCGTGTCGATCATCTACGTGTCGCACGATGCACCGTCGATGAAGCACATCTGTGACCGCGTCATCTGGCTCGATCAGGGCAACGTGCGGCAACAGGGCGAATCTAAACAGGTCGTCGACGCCTACCTAACCGACCTGTTCCACGGCGAAGCAATCAAGACCAAGACAGCCCAGACCAAGCAGCCAACGCAACTCGGAGACGATCGCACGGGCTCGGGACGCTGTGCGTTCACCTCCGCACGGTTGACAAACGCAACCGGTGAAGACGTGGATCACATGACGCCGCCGGACACGTACGTGTTGGAAGTCGTCATCAAGAATCACGACATGGCGCCGGACGAAACGATGCAGGCTGGGTTCTGGATCCGAAATTCGCGCGGCGTCATCGTCACCGGCACCAACACCGAGCTGCTCGGCGTGACAATTCCAACACCGGCCAAGGACGGGCAAGTGACGGTTCGGTTCACGATGCAGCCACCGCCGCTCGCCGCCGGCAGCTACTCCTGCACGCTGATGACCTCCGCACTGGACCCCGAAGGGCAACCAGTGTTGGGAGAACGGGTAGTCAACGCGCTGGTCTTCAGGATCTCTTCCAACGCCAAGATACCTGGCATGGTCGGAATCGACTGCGCCGCCGAGATCATCGCATGACGTTTGCTGACACCTCCTTCATCCTCGGCTGCCAACGCTCGGGCACGACCTTGCTGCGATTCCTTTTGGCATCGCATCCAGAGGTCTGCAGCATCGATGAGCAACTGGCCTATCCGGTGCTCGCTGGGCGAAAGTCGCTGCCAGACGACATCGCCGTCGACGCGAACGGCAAACACTGCGTGTTCAAGATCCCGCGATTTGCAGAGCAACTACTGCTGACCGATGTGCGTGACGAAACCTACGGAACATGCCCGCAGTTCTACGACGGCCAGCGAGCCATCTTCATCGTGCGTGACCCGCGCGATGTCGTTGCCTCGATGTGCACGCTTGCAGCCAGCCGAGAACAAACTTGGATCGAAGCCTACGGCCGCAGCATGGTCGACCACCGCATCGCGCAGCGCCCGGACTTCGCCCAGCAATACGCAACGGAACTCGAACAACTCGAACAACAGTCGTGGCCGGCCCACTTGCTTGCCGCGATGTATTGGCGCGTAAAGAACGACGCCGCGCCTAGCTACGCGGCAGCCGGCTTGCCCATCCTGACCATTAGCTACGAAGCGTTGGTCGCGACCCCTAAGCCGATTTTGCAGCGCATCTGCAACCACCTCGGACTTCCGTGGACGGACACGATGCTCGCGCACCACAACACTGAGCACAGCCAACTCGAGGCATCAGGCCTCGCCATCGGCGGCAGTGACCCCAAGCGCTCGATCGACAGCAAGAGCGTCGGACGGTTCGCAGATGTGCTCAATGACAAGCTGACTGAAGAAGTCGTTGCATGGACAGGCTCCACGTTTGATCGTCTTCGCGCCAGCACCTAGCGCCGCCAACCACCTCGAGAATCAGCATGAGCAAGTCGCCTCCAGCCCAAGCCGGAACCCTGACGTTCGCCTGCAACGTGTGTGGCAAGGTCAACACGTGCCCGAGCGATCAAATCGGTCGTGAGACCGCGTCGTGCTCCTCGTGCCGTTCCACCGTGCGCATGCGTTCGATCGTGCACACGTTGTCGCAAGAGCTGTACGGCCGGTGCATGCCGGTCGATGAGTTCCCTAAGGAACCGCGCTACAAAGGCATCGGCACGAGTGATTGGAACGGCTACGCATCGCGACTGGCGAAGCGCCTCGACTACACCAATACCTACTACCACAAGGCACCACAGGTCGACATCACGGCACCGGATCCGAGCATGAACGGCACGCTCGACTTCGTCACCTCAACCGACGTGTTCGAACACATCGTGCCGCCCGTCGGCATAGCCTTCGAAGCGGTGCGGCGCTTGCTCAAGCCAACTGGCGTGTTCGTATTCTCGGTGCCCTACAAGCTAGACGGCAAGACAACCGAGCACTTCCCGGACATGCACGAGTGGGACATCGACCGCTCGGGAGCAAAGCCGGTGCTTCACAACCAGGCTAAGGACGGCACGAAGCAAGTCTTCGACGACCTGGTATTCCACGGCGGTGAAGGCGCAACGCTAGAGATGCGCGTGTTCTCGCTGGAGAGCCTGATCGAGCACGCGAAGGCCGCGGGCTTCCGGCCGCCGCGCATCTACCACTCGTCGCACATGCAGTGCGGCACGGTGTGGGAAGTCGATTGGTCGCTGACGATGGCGTTGCGACCGGCGCTCTAGTCGGGAGCGTAAGAGGTTCGCAGCTTCGGCAGGTGCGTCAGAGAATCGGCGCCAACACCTTGTTGACGATCTCACACTGCGCTTCATCTAGGTCGCGCTGCCAACGTGCGATCGAACGCGACGCGAAATCGACCTTGCCTTGGATGGCGCCGTGCACGTCCTTCTCGGACGTCTGCTTCATCGCCGCGATCGCATGGTTGGCGTCGGCGAGCTCGAGGAACTCGACAAACAGCGGCTCGAGAACCTTCGCGGGCTCGCGGACCAGCAGCTCGTAGTTGACACGGAATACTCGCCCGGCCGGCAGCTTCGACAGGAACCGCTCTTCGGTCTGGATCGTACTCAGCACGGTCTGGCAGACGTTGCCCAATTGCTCGTCCGGCACTTCCCAGCGCGCTGCATCTGGATCTCGTGCGGGCACCAGATCCATGCGCGCCCAAAGTTCGAGAATTGAACAGACGATGTCGCGAGGATCCCGACGAACGGCAACAAACATCGCCGACGGAAACCACTCGTCGACAACCGGCAGCATGCTGCTCAGGTGCGGGTTCTTGTCGCCCCAGTAGCGAACGCCCTGCTTGTTCTGCGCGACGGCAATCTTCTCGTAGGCAAGCTTGGTGATCGAACGACCGTGCTCCCGCAACGCCGCGACTACTTCGTCGCCATGCTCACGGGCACAGTGCAAGCCGCCTCGATCACCCGTCGGCAGATCACGAAAGGCGTGCTCAAAGAACGTCACAATCCGGGTCTCGTTAGTGACCAGCACCTGCGGATGCGCATTCAGCAGCTTCGCGACCAGGGTCGTGCCCGATCGCGGCGGCCCCAACACAAACAGCGGGCAGGAGTCAGCGGCCCACATTTTCTTGATGCGCGACCAGAAGCTCACCTGACCTCCGCGAGGCAAGCCGACATCAAAACACCTGAGGGAAACTCACGCGGGCACACCATGGCAAGAACCGTATCCTCGTCCCCAACGCATGCAATATTGGCTACGGCGAACACGACGGCGAGCCAAGCATGTGCATGCGGACGACAATCGTTGCCTCGCACAGCGTCTACCTGCATCGTGGTAGCGCTATCTCATGCCAGAAACCAAACGCATCCTCATCGCCGTCGGAACCCGCCCCGAAGCCGTCAAAATGGCCCCGGTCATCCACGCACTTCGTGAACAACCGTGGGCCGATGTCCGCGTCATGGCCACCGCCCAGCACCGCCAGATGCTGGACCAGATCCACTCGTTCTTCGGGATCGTGCCCGACTGCGACCTCGACATGATGCGGCCGAATCAATCGCTCAGCGATCTGACGGCGCGCATGATTGCGGCGATGGATCCGGTGCTCGCCGAAGAGGCGCCCGACCTGGTGCTCGCGCAAGGAGACACGACGACGGTCATGGTGACCGCGCTCGCGAGCTTCTACCGCAAGATCCCGTTTGG
>JBNMNW010000260.1:0-8362 GCA_051278165.1 Planctomycetota bacterium
GACAGGCTGCGCAAGACACCGCCAGCGAAGGCCACGCCAGCGGCGACGGCCGTTGCCAGCAGGGCCGTCTCCCAGGCCTCTTGCTCCGGGATGCGTTGGGCAATGCCATCGGACACGGCATCGACGAGTTGCATCATCGCTAGCAAGCCGGCGAGCGGCAGCACGGCTTGGCACGCCGCCAGCGCCGCCAGCTGCAGCAGCGGACCCTTGCCAGCTTGGCTGCACAGGGACAGCGCATCACGAAAGGCAACGGGGCCGTTGGGATTGCTCATCGCAGTTGGCTGCGGGAAGCAGCTAGTCGAGAAGCCACAAGGGTTTGGTAACGCTGATGGTTACGGCGAATCAGGTGCTCGGAATCCGATCTCCAGCACCCCTCCCCAAGACACCTTCCAAGGTTCTGATAAGATATGTTATGTAAAGCAGGCGGTGGGGAGCAGCAGGATCTTTTGACTGCTAACAGACAACGCTGCTGTTGGTCGGCTCTCACGGCCCAACTCTCGATGGCTTCCAAACGAACGCCAACCAAGCCGTGAAGTCTGGGGATGCCAAGCCGATCAGGTCCTCACCGAAGCCGACCTCGACGCTCCACTCAGGTGACGTTTGATAGCGGCCGCCAATCCAGAGCAGCGCTTGATCGCGCGCCGCGACCATCGGTCCCAAGCTGCGCAATGTCGAAGTCTCCCACTCGACTTGCACCATCGCATGCAGCGAGTCGGTCAGCGGAAGTTCGATGCCGAGCGCTGCCGAGGTGACGTCTTCGAACGAGAAGCCGGCGGTTCGCGACGGCCGAGGAGTTCCGGCAAAGGTGTGCTGCACGTTGCCGTTCCAGCCGATGCCATGGGATTGGTAGTCAAACACCGCGCCAAACGCGACGTCGACTTCGCCATTGCCGTAGCCGTTGTTTTGGTCGCCAGTTGGCAATTCAAAGCCGCCGCGTAGCGCCAAGCCGAACTTGCGATCGCCAGGCTCCAGAACCTGCCAGGTCAGGTGAATGGGCACGTCGAGCAGTTCGGCAGAGCTTTCGTTGACCGACCAAACCGACGTGCCGTTTTGGCTGGCACCGATCAAGAATCGCTTGTTGTCGGTGATGCTGCGATCCTGATCAGGAAATCCGAAGGCGTCGTGGTAGTCGATGATGAAGTCGTCGAGGAAGCCGCCGGAGCCGTGGGCTACGGGGATTTGCATCCCCAATTGCAGGCCATGGCCGAGGCCGACACGGGCGTCGAGTGCTGCGCGCAATACTTCGCCATCCATGATCCACGAGCCCTGACCGTTGATGCCGTTGAGGAATAGGCTCGTGTAGGCCAGGTCGGTTCGCCAAGCGGTTTGGCCGCTGGCCAGCACCGAGGCGTCGGCCGGGTCGAGGTGCATGACCGTCAGTTGGGCGGGGTGCTGGTTTCGGATCGGCAGAGGACCACCGAGTTTCGGCGTTGCCACGCAGCCTGCGAAGCTAGACACCGGGAGCAAAAGGGAAAGCAACGTGACCGGCCGCATCGCCGGGGACCGTAGATGGTCGCGGTGGGGAAGGCCAGGGTCTGTCTCCCCCACGTCATCGCGCTTACGGTCATCTAGGATGCCAGACTCCCCCGCCGGGTGAATCTGACGCATGGATCGCAGCCAGATGGGGTGTGGTCTTTGGTCTTTCCGCTTAGACTCTCGCTACCTTGCTGATGAAACGCCTCTGGATTGTTCCCGTTCTGACCCTCACTTCATGCGCCGATGGTGGCGAGGAAGACCGACCGCAAAGTGAAGTGGCCGTCAGCGCATCGCACCACATGTTTGCGCTGCGCTCGCAGGCTGGCTTCGGCACGTTTCCGCCGCCAACCAGCGTGGTTGTGACCCAGAGTGGCGTGCTCAACCTGTTCGATACCAGCACCTACACGTTGACCGACGCGAGCGGCACATCCGGCGAAGATCGCTACGCGCTTGAGAATGCTGGGCCATTCACGATCTACGTCACCGGCAACTCGACCGAGCCGTCGACCGCGTTCCTCGGCGCGTACAGCCTAGTTGCGGACCAACCGGACTACTTCTTTACGGACCGCGTGACGACTAACGCCAGCCCGCGCGTCGGCATGTTCTATGGCACGCGTGTGATCACCGGGCAGGTCGAGCTCGAAGGCGGCTGGCACGTGTTGTCGATGCACGTGATCTTTGACCAGACGATCCTGTCACCGGACAGCGTTGGTCGCGGCGCCCACGGTGGCGTGTCAATCTCGGCCGGCGCACCAGGCACGCAGCGCACCATCAGCGGCACTGGCTTCCAGGGCACTGGCGCACTGACCTTTGGTGGCACGGTTCAGAACCTGCTCGACGTCAACGACAGCGGCGATGGCTCGCTGAACATGACGCTGAGCTACCAGTTGGCCGGTCAGTCCGCCGACGCGCGCATCGTCGAGTCGGCCGCCAACGAAAACGTCATCTTCGGCGTCGACAAGAACAACGGCGATGGTGAGGCTGGCCTCGTCACGATGGTTCGCAAGTTCAACGCGCCGACGACTCCCGTCGATTCGGTGCGCGTGCCGGGAACCTTCCTCATTGGCGGCCACACGCTGTTCGTAAACCCGAGCAACCCTGGTTCGGACTCGTTCGTGGGAACGGTCACCCTGAGTTCTCAGGGCGGCTTTAGTCTCGATGCGGTTGGCAGCTCGGGTGCCGACTTCCAATACATCGGCACCTACACGCTTAGCCAAGACGGTGGCATGGAATTGGCCATCAGTGGCACCAACGAGACGTGGTTCGCCGCGATCGACAAGACCTACAACACCTTCACGTTCATCGACGACTTCGAAGAACTGCGCAGCAACAACACGCCGGAACTGAACTTCGGCTTCGGCGTGCGTCAGAAGGATGTGTAGCAACGAGTTCGATGGCCAGCCGCGCACGCGATGGCGAAGGTCACGATTCTCGTCTTTCCTGACGTGGCCTAACGCGTCATGATCGCAGCGTGAACGCGCCGGTATTAGCCCTCGATCTCCCCTTTGCCGAGTGTCTCGGTCGCGGCAAGGTCCGCGAAATCTACGAGCTTGGCAGCGACCTGATGCTGGTCGCGACCGATCGCATCTCAGCGTTCGATGTCGTGATGGCAGAAGGCATCCCTGGCAAAGGCCGCGTGCTTACCGAAACCACTGCGTTTTGGCTGCAGCTGCTGAAGGACGTCGTCCCCAACCACATGCTGTCGATGGATGTCGACGCGTGGCCCGAGGTGCCAGCCGAGTATCGCGACGTGCTGCGCGGCCGTGCGATGCGTTGTCGTCGCTGCGTGCCACTACCGGTGGAGTGGGTTGTGCGCGGCTACCTGACCGGCGGCGGCTGGAAGGACTACCAACGAGACCAAGCGGTCAGTGGCATTGCGTTGCCGGCCGGTCTGTTGCATGCGAGTCAGTTTGACGAGCCGATCTTGACGCCGTCGACGAAGGCCGACACTGGTCATGACATACCGATCTCCTATCAGCAGGTTGTCGAGATGATCGGCGAGCCGATTGCGGCTGCTGCCCGCAACGCCGCCTTGATGCTCTACCGGCGCGGCGCGGAATACGCCCGCACCCGCGGCATTGTCATCGCCGACACCAAGTTTGAGTTTGGCATGCTCGACTCCGAACTCGTGTTGATCGACGAATGCCTGACGCCGGACTCCAGTCGCTTCTGGCCCGCAGATGAAGTGAAGCCTGGCGGTAAGCCGACTTCGTTTGATAAGCAGTACTTGCGCAACTGGCTGCTCGAGACCGGCTGGGACCAGACTCCCCCGCCGCCACCGTTGACCGACGAAGTGGTCAAGGCAACGGCATCAACCTACGCCGAGATTCAGCGGCGCCTGACTGTCTGAGCCCAAGGTCAACATGAGCATCGAGTCACTGCCACCAACGATCCAATGGGTTGGAGATGCCGAAGGCCATCTCGAACTGCTCGACCAGACACGACTACCGCAGCAGCGCGAGATCCTCCAGCTGACCACGGTGGCAGGAGTCATTGACGCCATCGTGCGTTTGGCCGTGCGCGGCGCCCCGGCCATTGGCGTGGCGGCCGCCTATGGCTTGTTGCTCGGAGTCCGGCAGCAATCACCAGTAGATGGCGCGTTCATTGCCGAGGCGCGCGATGTCGCGGCGCGACTGTTGGCTGCTCGTCCGACGGCGGTCAATCTCGGTTGGGCCTTGGAGCGGTGCCTCGCCGCCGTTGCCACCGAACCAACGATGCAGCGGTTGTTCCGCGAAGCATGTTCGATTCATGCCGACGAAGAAGCGATGTCGCGCGGCATCGGCGAACACGGCAAGCACTTGATCAAGTCCGGCAACACGGTGCTCACCCACTGCAACACCGGTCGGCTTGCGACTGCCGGGGATGGCACGGCGTTGGCCGTGATGTTCGCCGCCTGGCGCGACGGCGTGAAGTTCCGGGTGCTTGCCGACGAGACTCGGCCCTTGCTGCAGGGAGCTCGCCTGACCGCGCTCGAACTGCATGTCGCCGGCATCCCGGTCGAAGTCGTCGTCGACGGTGCTGCTGCGGGCATCATCGCCAAGGGTGAGGTGAACCTGGTGATCGTTGGCGCGGACCGAATTGCCAGCAATGGCGACTTTGCCAACAAGGTTGGCACCTATCCGTTGGCGCTGGCTTGCGCCGCCCACCGCGTGCCGTTCTACGTGGCCGCGCCGCTGTCGACATTCGATGCGCGACTGCCAAATGGGCGTGCCATTCCGATCGAAGAACGCGATGCCAGCGAGGTCACAGCATTCCGTGGGCATCCGGTAGCGCCGGAAGGCGTCGGAGCCAGGAACCCCGCTTTTGACATCACTCCGGCGGGTTTGGTGAGCGCCATCGTCACCGATGCAGGCATCTTGAAGCCGCCGTTCGCCGCTGGGATCAAGGCAGTGCTCGCTGGTAGCCGATGACACTTGGCTCATGGCCACCGCGACAAACAAGAAGACCAGCAAGAAGCCCGACCAACAGCCAGCCAACCAGGCGGAACCCGCCGCGAGCAAGGCTAAGGCTGTAACCGGCATTGCTGCCAAGACCTCCGCCGCAACCCCCACTGCGAAGCGAACTGCAGCTGCAGCGTCGGCGCCGAAGACTGTCGCTAAGACCAAGGGCAAGCAATCGGAGCCCGAGCGTTCGTCGCCAGCGATGGCTGTGGTCGACAAAGACGTGCTCGAGTTCATCGCCGCAATCGATGACTTCAAGCGAGTCAATGGTCGACCGTTCCCTAGCTGGAGCGAAGTGCTGCTAGTGGTCCGTCAGCTCGGCTACAAGCGCAAGTAGCGCCTCGCAACGCCACTTCAGCAGGATCGACTTCGCACGCTATTCCGCGGCGATGAGGCCGCCCTGTGCGACCCATGCGATCAAGGCGATCCCGGCAACGATGCGATACCAGGCGAACGGCACGAAGTTGTGTTGGCGCAAGAAGGCGAGGAACGGTTTGACCACCGCAATGGCCGCGATAAACGAGACAATCGTGCCCACCGCGAATGGCATCACCATGTCGCTAGTGAGCTGGTCACGCATCTTGAAGAGCTTGTAGAGCGACGCGCCGTATAGGATCGGCAAGCCAACCAAGAACGAGAACTCTGCCGCCGCGGTTCGCGATAAGCCAAGCACCAACGCGCCGCCGATGGTCGCGCCAGAACGACTCGTGCCTGGCACAAGTGCCAAGCATTGCCACAACCCGATGTAGAAGGCTTGGCGGTAGGACATCGCCGACAGATCATCGATCGACTCAGGACGGTTCTTCAAGAAGCGTTCGAGGATCAGCAATAGCACGCCGCCAACCACGAGCGTGTAGGCCACCACCTTCGCCGAGAACAGGTGGGCGTCGATCCAGTCCTCGAATAGCAGGCCGATGATGACCGCCGGGATCGCGGCGATCACGATCTGCCCGAGCAGGTTCGCTTTGCCCTCTTGCGGCTTCGTTACCGTGCCTAGCGCATCGAGCAAACGACGCCAATAGAGCACGAGGATGGCGGTGATTGCGCCGATCTGGATGCCGATCGCGAAGGTGTTGCTGACGTCACCCTCAGGCAAACCCAGCATGCGCTGCGCAACGATCAGGTGGCCGGTGCTGGACACCGGTAAGAACTCAGTCAGTCCTTCGACAATGCCAAGCACCATCGCTTCAAACCATCCGAGGACACCTTCACCAGCAGCCAACGCTGCTGGCTGCACCGCAGCGCCGACTCCGTCTTGGAAAGTAGCGATCATGGCGTCGTCGACGGGCGCGAATGGCACCCAATTGGCTGGCGAGACTACTGTCGCCGGCGGGACTACAGTGCCTTCGACGGTTCCGTGAACGGCATGTCAAACGCTTCCGCGACGGCTGAGTGCGTGACCTTGCCGTTGAGAATGTTTGCGGCGGTGCCCAGCGCCGGGTCGGCGGCAGCGGCAGCGGCGCCCATGTTGGCGAGCTTCTTGGCCCACGGACCGGTTGCATTGGTCAGGCCGAACGTCGAAGTGCGCGGTACGGCACCCGGCATGTTGGCAACGCAGTAGTGCAGCACGCCGTCGACGACGAAGGTCGGGTCCGCGTGGGTCGTTGGCTTGCAGGTTTCGATGCAGCCGCCCTGGTCAACCGCGACGTCAACCACGACCGCGCCATCCTTCATGTCCTTGAGGTCTTCGCGACGAATCAAGCGCGGCGCCCGTGCGCCATGCACGAGCACAGCACCGATGACCATGTCAGCAACCGCGATCTGCTCGCGAATCGCGATCGGCGAACTGTGCAACATCGTCACGTTGGCTGGCATGACGTCGGCCAGGTAGCGAAGGCGGTCGAGGTCGATGTCCATCAAGCTGACATCGGCGCCAAGACCAGCAGCCATCTTGGCAGCGTTGGTGCCCACGACGCCGCCGCCGAGGATCACGACCTTAGCTGGCTCCACACCTGGGATGCCACCGACGAGGATGCCGCGGCCCCCCATGTGCTGCTCGAGGCACACAGCGCCAACCTGAACGGCCATGCGACCGGCCACTTCGCTCATCGGCGTCAGCAGCGGCAGTGAGTTGCGATGGACCAAGGTCTCGTAGGCGAAGCAGTGCGCGCCCGAATCCAGCATCGCCTGCGTCAGCTCGAGGCTGGCAGCGAAGTGGAAGTAGGTGAACAGGATCTGGCCCTGCTTGATCAGCGGATACTCTGATGGCAGCGGTTCCTTGACCTTGATGATCATCTCGGCCTGGCCGTAGATGTCAGCAGCCTTGGCGACGATCTTGCCGCCAACGGCAACGTATTCCTCGTCGGTCACGCCAGCGCCGAGACCACCACCTTGCTCGATGAGCACAGTGTGGCCAGCTCCAACCAGTTCGAGCACCATCGCCGGGACGGCGCCAATGCGGTTTTCCTGGGGTTTGATCTCTTTGGGGACACCGATAATCATCGTGTAAAGTTCCTGGCTAGCTCTAGAAAACGGGCCGGCAAGATAGCGACCGGGTGCCCTGACTGCGAGCGGGAACAGGGCTCTGTGGCGAGATCGCAGTCATTGGTTGCTCAGATGCCGGGATGCGGCCGCTGCCGGCCTGGGGCCGGCGCATTATGGCGGCTACTCGAAAAGGCCACCCGTTCGTTCCGGCAATTGTGGCGATCAGGGCGCGTCGTGATGAGGGCGCCAGCTCGGTCAGGCAGAAGTGCACCCAGCCGTCGGCAGTCAGCGGTAGCCGCCAGCCGGCCGCAGCGGTCAGGCAACCGTGTCACGCAGCTGCTGCTCGAGCTGGCTGCGTTCGCCGGCGGTCAAGCCAGGCAAGAGTGCGAAACTGACTTCTAGCTCCCCCATTCCGGTTCGCACCTGCGGGGCCGGTGACAACAGGACACGCGGGTCGCGACCCAGGATACTGCGCACCCGGCCTTCGGCCTGTTCATCGCCCGACAGCTGTAGGCGGCACGTGATCGGTGATGAGGACGCATGGCGAGCAGCTGGTTGGCCAGATGCTGGTGGCGATGCTGGTGGCATGGTTAGGTGCTGCGGCGGCGCGGTGATGGCCATGAGGCGCTCTGCCGGTGTGTGCGTCTGTGGTGGATCCTGGAGCTGGTCCGGGCTTGCCGCTGGCTCCGCAAACATCGCGGCGTCAGCCTCGTCTTCTTCATCAATGACGAAGAGGTCGTCGAGGTCGAACTCGTCGCTACCGGTGTGGCTCGGCAGCGTGTCCGCGGGCAGCGCTTCGGTCTGTTCTCTAAGCGATTCGTGAGTCCCGGTCAGCGGTGGCTGTTCGTCCAGCTCTGGCGGAGTCGGCTCGTTGGTTTGCTGCAAGCGACCAATTGCTTCCCCTAGCAGCGCGGCTGCAGCCCACAATTTTTCAACCTGGGGCGTGTCGGCTTCGTCGCTGCCGTTCGAAGGGTCGTTGCCGACCTGATCACGTCTCGCCAAATCTCCAACAACCAGATCAC
>JBNMNW010000261.1:0-8348 GCA_051278165.1 Planctomycetota bacterium
ACACGGTGTGAAGGGTGCGTGCATGGCGGTTTGCTCTCCCGTGGCGCTGACTCCTAGCGCGAGAGCGCTTGCAGGATCGCCTCGGCAATGCGCCCGTGCGCGACCGCATTCGGATGCGTATCGAGCAACTGCGGCGGCTCGCCACGCCAGTGCCCATAGGCAAGCTGGTAGTCACTTTGCGTGTGCTTGCCCAACGCACCACGCAAGGCGCGCTCTGCGTCGACGATCTGTAGCCCTTCGATCTTCTGCAGTTCTTCGCGCGCGCCACGCTCTTCGTCGCCGAGCATGACAACGAGCACGCGGGCACCGGCTTCGCGACCAAGCCGAGCAAACTCGCTGTAGCACAACCGCACAACCTTGCAGCGATCTAACTCGGGCGGCGGCCAACCGGAAAGCTTCGAGATCGCGAAGCCCCAATGGTCATGCACGTAGAGCGGAAACCCACACGACCAATAGAACGACAAACGGCCGCCTGCATCCGGCCGCCGATACTCGGACAGCGGCAGATCGACGACCTTGGCACGAAACACCGGCCCCTGAATATCGAGCGAATCAGTCGTCGTCGCGGCGAAGTATGGCACCGGCAAACGGCCGTGATAACTCGGCGCCATGTTGTTCCTGGCCCGCGCAATCAACCACGGTGCAAACTGCACCAGCAAGACGTCGGGCCTGATCGTCGACACATGGCGTCGCGCCAGGCGCAGCATCTGCACGAGCCCGTAACCAGAGCCACCGGCATTGTGCACCCGCATCGCACGGCCATCACCGACCCGCTCAACGAACGTATCCTTGGCCTCGCAGGCCGCGCCAAATGTGAAACTACAACCGAGCGCCAACAGCGTCTCGGCGTCGGCCGCAACAGTTCGCTCTTCGACGCAGACGCGAAAGCCATGCTGGTCAATCCGGATCGGCACCGGTGGTCCGGACGGAAACACGTCCGCGCCGCTAGCCCCCGGGATCGCCGAGAATCCGAGCTCGTCGTCGGCGCGATGGACCTTGCCTTGGATGCCGCGCTGACTCGACGTCACATAGCGATAGAGCTGTTCGCTGAGCACGGTCAACACGACCACGTAACCGAGCCCGGCTGCGACCGACGTGCAGATCAACGAAAACAGCACTTTCTTACGCAGACTCAGCTGCTTGCGCAGGCTCCGCCCAGGCTTGCTCGTCTGCTGGGCTTGCGGCAACTCGCTCATAGAAACATGACCATAGTCGCCCATTCTGCAACCAATCGAATCGACGCGCAGAAAGCACACCTATCGTTCGTTCCTCACGCAGAAATGCAGTGCAACCACGGAACCGTTTCGACCCGGACTTCTTGGCCCCAAACGCCCCTCATCTTCGGGGCTAGCGCACCGGCTAAGAAATAACCTGACAACCGCCAACATGGTCGGCGGCACTGTTACTTCTCGCGGCGCGTGCGATACTGAACTACGCACCTCCCAGACGCGCTGCTCTCCCCACCTCGGCAGTGATGCCGTGTCGCTAGGTGTCAACACCGTCAACCTGGCCGAGTGGACCAACGCGCAGGCAGCTCACCTATGAAACGGAAGATTTTTCTGATCGGCCTGATCCCCGTAATCGGCCTCGCGGCGCTAGTAAATCACCTCATGGGTGATGCGCCGTCGCCCGAGAGTAAGTCGCCCGACAATAATATGCCGGCTTCGCTAAGCCCTCCGCCAAGCCCAAGCGACCTGTTGCCGAAGGTAGCGACAGGCCGCATCGCACCAAAGACCGCCCAAAGCCAGACCCAACGGCAGCAGCCACAAGCTAGCAATCAACGCAAGTTGGCGCTGCCTGATGGCACGTTCGTCGAGACGCTAAACAACGCCGTCAACGCACCGCCAATCGCCGACTTTTGGGGCCCCTTCGATTGGAGCCCGATCATTGGCACCGAACGCAGCAGCGCCGGCATCGATTGGTATAAGCACGCGGATGGTTCTTACAGCACCACGCAAATGGTGATGCGCACCGACCTTGGTCGCGAAGCCGCGATGACGCGAGTTGCGCATCCCGGGCCTGCGCCGGCGACGACTTCGCCGCACTGACTTCGCTGCGCTAGCGACGCCCCACGTACGCTACGATCGCGACCATGCTCGCATTCGTTCTGTGCTTGGCCGCAGTGACGGCACCGCAAGATGCCCCGCAAGACACCACGCAGTCGCAGGTTTCCGCCACGACCTTTGCCGCGTGGCGCGATCACATCGCACCACGTAAGGATGAAGAACGATGGCTGCAGATCGATTGGCACGACTCTGTTTCGGCCGGCGTGAACGCGGCAGCCAAGCAGCAGCGCCCGATGCTGCTGTGGCTAATGAATGGCCACCCACTCGGCTGCACTTGAGGCAACGGCGTGCAGGGCAGACGGTCCGTCTGGTCCGACCAACGCATCCTCGCGATGACGTCGAAGTTCGTTTGCGCCGCCGATGAAGTGTGGCGATTGCAGCGGGACGACGACCCCGAGTGTCGCTGGTTCCGCGCAGCCGTGCGAGGGGATGCCGAACCAGTTCAAGGCACGATGCAAGGCACCTATGTGATCACCCCACAGGGCCGCCTGCTTGGCCGGATCAATTCTCCCAACCCGGACCAAGTGCTCCAGGTTCTAACCAAGGCGTTGGCCGCTTGGGATTCAATGAGCGACGCCGAACGCAGCCAAGCGGCAACAGATAGACCAGAGCCGGTTCATCGGTGGGAAGACAGCTACCCAGCCGCAGGCCTCGTGCTCGAGCGATTCGCCCGCGACCTTAGCGACAGCCCGCTCGAGCAACCACGAGCACCCGTCAACCGAGATGCCGTTTGGTTTGCCAAAACGGAACTGCGGGGCTGGCTACCAGAGGCCAAGGTCGGCGCTGAAATTGACGTCAACCCAGGCCTGATCGAACGATTAGCGCGATTCGTATTGGTCGACAATGTGCGCGGCCAAACCGTGCCATATGCGCGTGCCGAGCTACAAGGCTGTGGCTTGCGCAGCAAGGTGCTTGCCATTCACGGCTCGCGAATCGACATCGAGATCACTGGCTACAGCAAGGCCACGGCCAAGGGCCCGTGGCTCGACGACGACAACTATTGGAAGCCCAAGCGCGAGTTTGCTCGGCAACTGAGCTGCCGGATGTTTGGCAAGGCAACGTTCGACCGCGACACCAAGCGCTTCACGTCATTCGAACTTGTCGCCACCGGCGACCGTCAGGGCCGCACGACGTTTAATGGCCGCGCCAAGGATGAGCCGAACAGCAGCCACCGAATTGGGTTCTTGCTGCGGTTGGCGGATACGAGCTACCGCGTCGCGCCGACGTTCATCAACACGTATCGCGCCGAGTGGGTTGTTCGCCCGGCGCGAACGCCCCAGCAGAAATCGAAGTAGCGACTCGCGGACGCGCAGCTACATCACCGGGTTGCCTGATCACCGAACTGGTACATCACCGCACTGGCACGTCAGCGAACTGTACATCAGCGAACTGGCACATCAGCGAACAGTACGTCAGCGAACAGTAGGACTGCCGAAGTCGCGGATGCGATTGGTCGCGGCGACCAATTCCTTCGAGATGCCCGGCTCGTGCGACGAGTGGCCCGCGTCGTCGACGATCACTAGCGACGATTCCGGCCACGCCGCATGCAAGTCGACGGCGCTCTTGATCGGGCAAACAATGTCGTAGCGACCGTGCACGATGAACGACGGGATCGAACGAATGCGATCGACTCGCTGCAGGAGGCGATCGTCTGGATCGAAGCGCACGTTGCGGAAGTAGTGCGCTTCCAACCGCGCGACCGCCCACGCAACCTCGGGAACTTCAAACTGCGCCGAGAACTCAGGATTGGGCAACAGCGTGCAACTGGCAATCTCATACATCGCCCACTTCGACGCCGCCTGCAGCGCCAACTCGCGGTCGTCACTCTGGAACTGCTGCCAATAGCCCTCGAGCAAGTCGTGCCGTTCAGCCGCAGGGATCTGCTCGGCGAACACGTTCCAACGCTCCGGCTGGATCATGCGCATGCCGTAGAGCCACCAGTCGAGTTCTTCTTGCCGCAACAACCAGATGCCACGCAACGTCAACGTGCGAACGGCCTCTGGATGTTCTTGCGCATAGAACAGTGACAGCGTGCTGCCCCAAGAGCCACCGAACACGTGCCACGTATCGATGCCGAGTTCCCCACGCAACCGCTCGATGTCAGCAACCAAGTGCTGAGGCGAGTTGTCTGACAGCTCTCCAATCGGCCGGGAGCGGCCACAACCGCGTTGGTCAAACAGCACGATCCGGAAGTGCGCGGGGTCGAAGAAGCGCCGGTCGGTATCAGAGCAACCAGCCCCCGGCCCACCGTGCAAGAACAGGACCGGCTCACCATCGGGATTGCCGCACTGTTCCCAATATAGGACGTGCGGCGCATCAACCTCTAGCTCACCAGACGCGAACGGCTCAATCGCCGGATAGAAGTGTTCGGTAACCACCATGACAGCGTAGCCATGAAGCGATCAAGCAACAGCTTACTGTGCGGCGCGAACAGCTCGCCAAATGGCACCCTTTCGAAGGCGCGTCTATGAGCTATTCTCTACTGACCGCCACCCCAGTTCTTTCGCCCCGAATGACGACCATGCGCGCCTGGCTTACTCTCAGCCTTCTCACTTCCTCTCTCGCCGCCCAATCGATCGTTAGCGTTGACCTGACCGCCGCTCCCGGCACCGTCAACTTGGGCCCCGGCTTCACTAGCGAGCCGGCCCAACTCTACGGCGGCACCCTGCCCGGCCCGGTTATCCGCGCTACGGTCGGCGACACGCTGCGAGTGCGCTTGCAGAACCAACTCGGCGTCAAGACCATCCTGCATGCCCACGGCCAACCGGTGCGACTCGGCATGGATGGCATTCAAAACATCTCGCGCCCGGAAATCGCCAACGGCCAAGAGTTCACCTACGAGTTCGACAACCTGGCAGCGGGCACCTACTGGTATCACCCGCACAGCGAGCAACATCACCAACTCAACTCGGGCCTGCACGGCGTGCTGATCGTCGATCCACCGAGCACCGCCCCGGACCCCGCATTTGATGTCGAAGAAGTCATCGTGCTCGATGACTGGGATTCGTCGATCACCGGCGGCACCTACTTCGGCCACTTGCTCAACGGCAAGACCAGCGATGGCCAGACGCCGCTGACCATCAGCAACGGCCAGACGCTGCGCCTGCGCATCGTTAACTGCGCCGCGCGCACCAACTACGTCATCGCGCTCGAGGGCCACCAGATGACGGTCACCCACAAGGACGGCCAGCGCATGCAGCCGGTGACCACCGACGCGATTCCGATCGGCATCGGCGAGCGCTACGACGTGCTCGTCACCTGCAACAACTCCGGTGTCTGGAGCCTCGCGGTTTCGACGATTCAATACCGCGCCGCGACTGTCGTGCGAGGCGTACTGCGCTACGCCGGCGAAACCGCGCCGGATCCGACACCAGCTACCGTCCCGAACAACTTGTCGACTGGCGCGCTGTTGAGCTACGCGCAACTCGCTAGCTACTACCCTTCGCCGATCTCCGCCAACCCGGACCGCACCTACCCAGTTGCGCTGAGCGTTGCGAGCGGCTTATGGAAGATCAACAATGAGTCGTGGCCCGTCGTCACCCCGACGCAAGTCACCTTCGGCGAGACGATTCAGTTCGATCTAACGACGAGCACGCCGTCCCCGAATCACGTCCACCCGATGCACATGCACGGCCACTTCATGCGCCTGATGGGCACGGCTGGTGGCACGACCCACGCACCGCAGATGGACACGATCCTGATCATGCCGTCGGGCCAACCCGGCGACGCGTGGTCGGCCCAATGGGTTGCCGACAACCCCGGTTCGTGGCTCTACCACTGTCACGAGATGATGCACATGTCGCAAGGCATGATGACGTTGGTCAACTACACCGGCGACTTCGACAATGACAACGTACCGGACGCCTCCGACATGGAGCCAACGATCCCCGGACCCGTCGTGACGATCTCCGACCAAGAGAGCGCCTTCCAAACCGGCAGCACTGGCAACATCGACTTCCAATGGGAAGCGAACCAATCCTGCAACTGCTTCATGAGCTGGGAAGAGCTGGTCACGCCGCTGCCGTTCAGCACGTTTGGTGACCTACGCATCAACCCGTCCCTGAGCGTCTACATCGGCTCGGCGGTATGCGATGCGAATGGCGATGGCCAGCTTCCATACTTGCTGCCGGCGGCTCCCGGACTTGCCGGCCTACTCTTATATTTGCAGGCGGTCGGCTCGAGCACGACCATCGGCTTTCGTCTGGGCACGCACCAGTCGTTTACGATTCGGTAGGGCCAGATTCGATAAGGCAGATTCGATAAGACCCAGCTCGCCTAGCCACCGCTCATTGCAGACTCGCGGGGCGCGTCAGGCCGCAACCACCAACGTCGCAATCTCAGTTGACGGAGATCACGCTCGCAACGGCATTCGACGTGATCATGTCGGCGGCGTTGACCCCGAGCGACAGCGACGCCGCCTGGGCATACACCACAGTGCCCAGCGGCAATCCCGGCGGCAGCACCAACGCCACATTCTGCGTTCCTAGCGCGCCAGCGAACGATAGCGCCAAGCCCAGCGCCCCGACGTGCACCGAACAACCGGGCGCGCCAAGCACCGCCAAATCGAACGGTGGCGTGCTGACCAAGCTCAACGCGACCACGCCCGCAGCCGTTCCTATTCCAGGTCCCCACTCAAGCGCGTTGGAAACCGTGTAAACCACCGTCGAACCAATCGCTGCTGACGAAATCGGATCCGGCGACGCGCGCAGCAGCAGCGGGTTCACGTCGGGCATGGTCGACATCGGCAACTGCGCCACGAAGTCGACACCGCCGGGATCAACCGATGGACCTGGCGGCGTGTAGCCAATGATGTGGTCTTGCGGGTAGCTGGCGAGGATCAGCGTGTTGTCAGAATCGATATTCACGAACACGAAGAAGATCTCACCGGTCGCGTGATGGAACTGAATCTGGAACGTGCTGGGATTGCTGATGGTCAGCGGAAAGTTCTCGACGGCCAAGAACGTCACGCAGCTGATTCCGCCGAAGTCTTCAAACCACACCTCGCCGCCTTCATCCGCATTGTAGGCGTGCCAGCAGTAGACCCCGCCGTGAGTGCCCGCCATCATCCGCTCCGGTTGCGGTAACCAGTTCTGCGAGAAAGGACCGATAGGCCCCGGACCAAAGCCAATGATGCCGTTGCCCTGCACGGTCAGTTCGGTGACTTGCGCATTCGGCAGGGGAAACGGCGAAGACAACGCCTGCGTCACTTGGCCATCATTGCCAACCGGCATCGCAACCGCCGCAGCCGTTGGCGGCAGGTAGAGCAACACCGCCGTGCTCGGCAGCCACACGGTGCCGAACCCGTCCGGGATCGGCGTCATGATCAAGGCGTGACCGGTCAACGTGCTCGCCGCCACGGCAGCGTCGGTGAAGTGTTGATAGAACGACTCATGACCAACGCCGTAGCAACCTTCGCCATAGCTCTCGTGATAGGCCAGGCCACAGGTGACTGAGGACGCGAAGCCGCCATTGCCGTTGGGTGTCAGCAACACCGAGCGATCCCGCAAGTCGAATGCCTGCCAGTGACTCTCGAACAACAGCGGCAACGGCCCCGAATCCGTATCACCACTGAAGTCGGCCGACACTTCCAGACCAGTGCCCACCGCGTTGCCCGCCGAAATGCCCGCGTGGTATCCCCAAGCAACACGATGGAAATCGCCGTCGCCGTAGTCGAGCTGCACGTCACCCGACGAGAACAACGTGACACTCATTGAGAACGTCGGCCACGAGAACCACGTGCGCACGCCAACCCACGTGATCTGCACCTGCCCGAACTGCGATTCGTCGACGCGGATGTCCCAGGTAGGCGCACCAATACTCCCCACAAGGTCGCCGCTGACCGCCATGACGCGCGGCGATGCACCAGCAATGCCGCGCAACTCTGCGAGCGTCGACACGCCAAACTGCGCGGGATCGACGACACCCGTTCCATCGGTCAAGTAGACCTCACCGTTAGACTCGACCACGAAGTGCGTGTAGTTGCTGCCACCAATCGGGAAGGTAAATCCGGTGAAGGCGATGTCGGGACTGCGGCTCTCATCATCGACGGACAGGGCCGATGTCGCAGCCATCAGCGACACGATGGAGGTGCCGGGCGCCTGCAGACATTGAGCAGTCATGGCGGCGGTCAACAACGCGATCAGCAATGCTTGGCGCAACGCAAAGCGGTCAATAAGGGAGCGGTGGTTCACGAGAGATCAGGACCTTGCCAGCAAAAAACGAACAGCCGCGCGACACGTTCGCAGGCCTACTCCCTAGAGACACAAGGGGGGCACGCCGCGG
>JBNMNW010000262.1:0-8346 GCA_051278165.1 Planctomycetota bacterium
CCCAAGGATGGATCCCAAATGGTTACGACTCCGTTGCTTGACAAACAGATCAACAAGTCTGACTGACCGACGACGCCCGGCACCAAAGCAACGGACCGTGGCAATAGGCTGCTAACGCTCAATTGCGCATCTAACTGGGGAAAGCCACCGAAGCCGTCGTTGTCGATGATCCGAACCTCGCCACTATTCTCAGCGCCTTTTGTCACCAACGCCAAGTCGAGTGCTGATCGATCAGGCGCTACATCATCACCGGTGAACAGGCCTGCCACGATGCCGTCGATTACTAACGGAATGCCGCCACCCGCATCTGGCGTCAGCAAGCGCAGCGGCTTTCCGACCTGCACCAATCGAGTCGAAAGGCGGCGTTCCCGGGTGTTGTCGACATCGACTTCATGCACCACAAAAACGGCCTTCCGTTCACTCAACGCGGAATCGCCCGGAAAGGCAGTCGCGAAGACCAGTTCACTTACGTTCACCGGCACTTCCGTGCCCCCAGCATTCTCGATCTCCAATGCGCGGAAGCCTCGTTCGACTAAATCAAACTGCAACAACCCGCCAGACACGACCTGCGGCTCTCCCGCCACGGCCAGCACCATCTCGACCGGCCCCTCCTCATCAAGGTTGGCAACCAATGATTGCCCAACCGGCTCGCCAAACTGCGGAGCAACAAAGACACCAGCCTGATCTGGCAGCTGAAGAGACCACTGCCCAGAAATGCTTTCGAACTCCTGATTGAACACGGCCACCGCAGGCACTTTGGAGGCGGATCCGGCCAACACCAGCGCGAGGGAAGGTCGCTCGCCATTCTCACACGAGTGCAAGCCGACGGCTGGCGAATCATCAGACGCGGCACCATAGAGTGGGATCGAGCCGGCTTGGATTGCGTATTCTGGCACAAACGTACCATCGCCATTGCCCAACATCATCGAGATCCGCAACTCCGAGCCGCTCACGACTGCGATGTCCATCACGCCATCTCCGTCGAAGTCGGCGACCTCGATCGCTTCGTAGTGGAAGGCACCGAAGTCAAGCACAGGCATGGCCAGGAACGCCGGCTCGCCAAATGCAGTTGGCCTCGACAACAACACCTGAATCGGGGGCTGATAGGTTAGCTCCGCACTAAGGATCTCTGGCGGCGGTATCAGGATGATATCTGGCAGGTTATCGCCATCAAAAAACGCAACACGTCCCTGCGCAGCCCCAACCATCGCATGGACACGCACGACGGCGCCGATCGGGGGAGCTGGCCGCTGCTGGCCTAGCACGACGTGATGCACAACGCCGCCGGGCACGCCCTCATTCACGACAAACATGTCAGGGACTTGATCGCCATCGAAGTCGCCAACCAACAGGTCGCGCGGATTCCGTTCGGCAGCGATCTCATGGTTTCCGACCTGAATAGGCGCAGCAAACGGTTGGAACATGCCGTTTTGCTGCGCCAACAAGAGTTGCACAAACCCCACGCCACCTTGCTCGGTGAGAAGTGCAAAGTCGGGCGCATCCGTAGTTAGCGGCGCGTTGTCTAACTGGATGGGAACCGACTTAACCGGCGTTTGAGCGAGCACTGCTCCGCGCGGTCCAAAGAACGGATCTGGGTTTGCGAACAAGAACAGTTTGGCCGTAACGGTGACGTCATGATCTTCGAGCGCGACCGTAAGGATGATATCCACGACACCGGGCCGCCCATCGGGAGAGGGCGGCATCGTGAAGACCAAACGATCTAGCGCGGACTCCGCGACGCGAATCTCCTCACTCGGCAACTCGGTCACGCGCCCACCTTTTGCCAGCATCAACGTGATGCGATCGAAGTCGTAGCGGGCCGGAAAGGATCCCAGATCGTAGGGCACCAGCGCCGAACCAATCAGGGTCAGTAGCGTGCCACCGGTCGTCGAGCCCTGACCAGGAAGCGCGAAGGCAAACTCCGGACGATAGTAGGCGTTCTCGATTTCGGTCGACTGGCCAGCGATCGGATCCAGCACTTGAATGGTGACGCGATCAGGAAACGCGTTAGCTGGAATCGTCGCCAGAATCATCGGCACGATCGAAGGCTCGGTCGAGGACACGGGAGCGAATACAACTTCGGTCGCCAGTCGCGTGATCGTTGCACCGAGCACGCCAGTACCCGGGTCGGGAGTTGTGACGAGGACCTGCAACAGCGAAGCATCACCGGTGCGTAACCCGTCCACGGCGATCTTGACGCGCTCACCAAAGGGAGACAGCTCTGCATCCGTTTCGGCCGGATCCGCAAACACGAGAGTCGCGATCGGTCGACGCACGAGCGTGATTGGGATCGATTCGCCAATCAACTTGCCATCAGCAAAGACCGACAACGTCGCGGGACGGTCGACAGCCGATGGTTCACTCGACAACGGGAAGAGCTCGTCCATGTAGAGCTCAAACGACACGATCGTCGACACGCCTTGCACCTGCGCAATCGCATTGCGCTGCACGGCCACACCAACGCTGGTGGTGATTTTCACTTCGATGGCGCTGCCAGTAAGCTGCGCACCTGCGACCACTACCGTGCGGACATCGCCGGCGCGTGGTGCCATGGGTAATTCTTGATCGGCGAAGTTCAACTGCGGCGTAAGCACCTCACCATTGCTGCCACTGTCACTCGACGCAATTCCCCCGATAAGGCCGGCACCACAGCCGCTCAAGCCCAGCCCGGCCAGGGCCACCATCGCCGCCACCAGATGTCTCATTCTCATTCGCATCGTATGGACTAGTCTACCCCGCATCCAAGGTGACGGGTGACCTCT
The DNA here is from genome assembly GCA_051278165.1 of Planctomycetota bacterium. Taxonomy (GTDB): domain Bacteria; phylum Planctomycetota; class UBA1135; order UBA1135; family UBA2386. Next base: position 2,763 of record JBNMNW010000262.1, read on the forward strand.
CCTGCGCTCGATGCCACCGGCCATACCGCACCAAATCGTGATACAACCCAAGTCATGAACAATCGTTCCGCCGCCTGGTCGCCGCCACCCGAACGACGTGTGTTCTGCAATCGAACCCTCAACATGCGGTCCATCCGTGCCGTCGGCTTCGACATGGATTACACGCTGGTGCACTACGATGTGCGCGAATGGGAAGCTCGCGCCTACCACCACGTACGCGAGCGACTGCTCGAGCGCCGGCTGCCAGTGGCCGACCTGCATTTCGACGCCGAGTTGTTCGCGCGCGGTCTAATCGTTGACCTGGAGTTCGGCAACATCGTCAAGGCCAACCGGTTTGGTTACATCACGCAGGCCGCGCACGGCACCGACAAATTGTCGCATGAGGCCCAACGCAAGACCTACAGCCAGGCATGGGTCGACCTCGGCGAGCCACGCTGGGTGTTCCTCAACACCCTGTTCTCGCTGTCCGAAGCATGCATCTACGGCCAACTGGTCGACCTACGTGATCGCGGCGAACTAAACGATGCAGCAGGTAACGCGCCTAGCTACCGCGAACTCTACCTGCTCGTTAGCGACACCATGAATGCCGCCCACCTCGAAGGGCAACTGAAGGCGGAGATCATCGCTAACCCCGAGCGATTCGTGGATCTCGACCCCGATCTACCCCAGACGTTGCTCGACCTAAAGCATGCCGGCAAGAAGATGTTCTTGGCCACCAACTCAGAGTGGCACTACACGCGCGCGATGATGCGCTACGCGTTCAACGGTCGGCTCGGCGACCTCGGTTGGCGTGACTTGTTTGACCTGGTGATCGTGCAGGCGGCCAAACCGGCGTTCTTTGAACGCAGCGCGCCGTTCTTTGAAGTATTTGACGAGGAGGGCAACGAACGGCCGCTGCAAGGCCCGCTGCAACGGGGCGTGATTTACCGCGGCGGCAACGCCGAAGCGGTGCAAGCGCACTTGGGAATGGACGGCAGCCAGATTCTCTATGTCGGCGACCATGTCTACGCTGACGTTCACGTTTCGAGCCGCATCCGTCGCTGGCGCACCGCGCTCATCCTGCGCGAACTCGAAGAAGAGGTACTGAGCGAACAGCTGTTCGTCGTTGAGCAACGGCAGCTCGAACAGCTGATGGGAGACAAGATCGCGCTCGATGAAGAACAGGCCGCTTTGCGAGTCGCCCTGATCCGCATCGAGCAGAAGCAGCCACTGCCGATGGGAGTGCCAAAAGATCACGACGAGGTCCAAGAACGCCTGCGAACACTGCGTCAAGAGTCTGATCAACTCGATGCACAAATCACGCCACTGGTACAGGCGAGCAGCCGCATGGGCCACGAAATTTGGGGACCCGCCATGCGCGCGGGCAACGACAAGAGTCGACTCGCGCGACAAATCGAGGGCCATGCCGACATCTACATGTCGCGCGTCAGCAACCTTCTGCATGTGACGCCCTACGGCTACCTGCGCGGCGCGCGCGGCTCCCTACCGCACGACTCGTAGTACGAACTACGGCGGCTGCGACTGCGCCCGCAGCTTGCTCTCGTGCTCGGCGCGGATACTCACCTAACGGTGCTGCCGCATACTGCGCCGCTTGGCGGCGCTGCTGTAAGCACCGCGGCTTGGCCGCGCTGCTACAATCATTGCCGCTTGGCGGCGCTGCTGTAAGCACCGCCGCTTGGCTACTTGCGCGGCGGGGCGTGCGCGCCCACCATTGCGGTCCAAATGCGATCCGCGTTGCTACGCATCCTGCCGCCTCCAACAGCTTTGTCTAAGTCGGCTTTTGCATGCCTGACTGCGGCCTTGCTGCTGCTAGCAAGCAACGCCGCATCCCAAGCGTTCCATACGCGTCGGCCCAACAACTACGCGCGCACCGACGACCACAACGCGGTAACCAGACTCAACGAGCGACTGGCTAGCGGCGCGTTGCAACTCGATACCGAAGGTACGTCCTCGCACGGTCGACTGCGCGCGTTGCTCAAGGCTTTGCAAGTGCCGGAGAGCAGCCAGACGTTGGTGTTTAGTAAGACGAGCCTGCAACGGCACAGGATCTCACCGCAGAACCCGCGCGCGCTGTATTTCAACCAAGACGTCTACGTCGGTTGGATCCCCGGCGCAGCTTCGATCGAAGTCGTGGTTGGAGACCCCAAACTCGGCCTAGCGTTCTACTCGCTACCCCAAGACACGTTGCGACCGGCGCGCCTGACGCGTAACGATAGCTGTCTGCGCTGCCACGCGGCATCGCGCAGCCACGACGAACCCGGCTTGTTATTACGTTCGGTGTTTCCAGATCATGCCGGCGACCCAATCCCGAGTGCCGGCGAAGCCGACATGAACTTCCGCTCGCCGATCGACGAACGCTGGGGCGGCTGGTTGGTGACCGGGCAGTTTGACGGCGAACATCGCGGCAACAATACGGCCACGAAAGACGCCGACGGCAAGTGGACCGTCGCCGCGAGGCCGGCGCGCGACCTACATACCTTCGCCAAGGACTTCGACGCCGATCGATACCTGCGGCCCACCAGCGACATTGGCGCTCTTCTCGCTCTGGAACAACAGGTGACGGTGCACAACCTGCTGGTCCGCGCGAGCCATCAAATGCGCTATCTGCTGGACAAGGATCGAGTGCTCAATGCGTTGCTTGACGATGCCGAGCACGGCAATGATGAGATGCGCGCATCGACGCAACGCATTGCCGACACCCTCGCCAAGGAGATCGCCGCAACCCTACTGCTCGATGGCGAAGCCACGCTCGACAAGCATCAAGCCAAGAGCGACGCCGAGTTCGCTCGAAACTTCGCGGCGATGTGGCCAACGGATGCGGACGGCGTGCAGCTTGGCGAACTCGACCTCGCGAAGCGCACCTTCGTGCTACCGATGTCGCCGATGATCCATTCCCAAGCGTTCCAGCGGCTGCCGGCAGAACTGCGTCGCCGCGTATTTGTCCGCCTGCAAGTCGCGATCGAACGCGGCGTACCGCCCGGCAGCGTGCAGATGGATCGCGCGACTCGCAGCATACTCGCAAGCCATCTGCGCAAGACGATCACCGATTGGCCGCCGCCGCCCGTGCGCCGTCACCAGTAACGCCGGCAGGCCTGCGATTGCTCGCGCGGGAGGGCGCTGCGTCACGCAACCTCTTGGCCGCATCGCATCGCTCCACCCGACATCCTTCGATTGTAACGCGACACCAAGCAACGGGCGGCGTGGCTCATGCTGTTATTACCATCACGGAGAACGGCGCACAAAGCGTGCAACAGCCACCGTCAAGTCGCTGTCAAGTCGCCGACGTGCAAGCCGCGGTCGTCAGCGATATCGCCAACACGCACCACTAGGTCGAAGCCGTCGCCCCGCGCATGTCACTGGCACCGGCACACGCCCCCGACAACAGCACAATCGAAATCGACAAGCTGCGCATCGAGCTACTTCCTCGGCTGCATGGCCAACGCGGCATCGGCAAGTTCGTAGCCGATACGGGAGAACCAAATGGCACTGCCAAGGTAGTGGTATGCATGGTCCGAACCGGTGCGCTTCCATTCCTCCATGCGCTTCTTCCACTCGGGGTAAACCGCCGCAGCGGCCTCGTCCTGCAACACGTCGGTGCGCACCGCGCGCACGTTGCCGACAAACTCCGGCAACTTCGCCGTCGCCAGTTGCGCGTTCTGAATGGTCGCCATCGCGCCATTTGCCGGCTTCTTGCCGTTCTGGCCCATCACGCCAATCACGAAGGGCAGTTCAGGTGCCGCGAGGTCCTTGCGCACATCCTTGATGAAGTGCGTCATGTTCTGCTCGTATTCGAGCTCGGCTCCTCCGTATTGATCGTTCCAGCCCTGGAACCAAACGAATCCACGTAGGTCGAGCTTGCGCCCCTTTAACTCGGGGAACAGCTTGCCGCAGTTCTTCATCGTCGACTGCAGCTCGACCATCATCGCGCGATAGTCCGTACCATAGCCTTTGGTGAGGTCCTCCATCGTCGGCATCGGGTCGTTGCGCTTTTGCTTGGCATTGCGGTTAGCAACGTTCTTCTGAGCTTGCTCGAGTTCCTTTGCCAGCACTTCGGCTGGTGGCAATCCGGCCGATGGCGACCGGAAATCCTTGCGGATCGAACGGCCGCCCCACGCCGTCTTGATCAGCAACACCGGCTCCTTCAAGGCATCACCAACCCGCAGGCCAAACGCATACTCGAGGCCAGTGCGATCGGGCGAGCCGTAGCCGAGCGTCAGTTTGCCGTGTCGGCTCAGATACTTGATGAACACGTCGTCGCGGGTGACCCACTCTTTGTTTTCCTGGTCGCGGAACGGCGCAAAGAACTCAGCCGTGTCGCTAGCGACCGCCTGATGCTCCCACAGAATGTTTTGCGCCTTGCCCTCCATGTTGGACTGGCCAGCAAGAACGAACACCGCAACGGACTTCTGCTGCGATGAGCAGCCAGCGGCAAGTTGCAGAGCGGCCAAAGCCGCGAACACAAAGGTAAGCGCACGAATCATTGCCGCATGATACGGGCGACGAATGCCAGACCGCGCGCGGATCGAGTCGGCCCTCAAAAATAGGCCGCCGCTGCCCCACTGCCAGCATCGCCCTGACACACTCTGGAGACCTGACACACTCTGGAGAGGAGTAAGCCAGATGAGAGGACAAACAGATCGGAGAAGATGGGACTCTTTGCTGGAGCTGCGAACACCAACAGGAGGCAGCAACGGTCGAGTAATGACGAATCACTGCTCTCCATTAAGTAGTCCCGAAACCCTAGAAGTTACGACCTAGCCACGCGAAGCACGGTCATCAAGCCCTGAGGCGTGAAGCCCATGCGACACCAACGACAGGCGGGCTTGGGCCCTAATCGACGTTGCCAACGGTTCTAACGTGGCCTTAGCCACCAGTTCTCTAGTGGCGCTAGCCACCAGTGCTCTAGTGGCGCTAGCCACCAACTGCAGCAATCGCCTGACGAACTGTCGCGGCCTCTTGCCGTCCGCGCAGGGCGTAGCGAACGATGCCGTTCTTATCGATGACGTAGGTGATCGGCGTCACCTGCGCCCACTTGGCCTTGTGGAAGAGCTCCACAAACGGCACATCCGCCATCAGGATCGGCTCAGTGAACTCCTTACGGGCGACGGTCGCGTCCGTCGTTGCTGGCGTCACATCGAGCACGACATCCGTCATCACGTGCAACCAAACAACATCATCCGGTTTGCCTTTTTCTAGCTCCCGAATCGCCGGTGCCTCGACGTCGCACGAGTGGCAATGCGACCGGAAGAAGTGCAACACGGCGCGCTTGCCGGCGAGGTCCTTCTTGCTCCATTGCTTGCCAGTACGATCGACCAACTGAAAGTCCGGCAACGGCTTGTCGACAGCATGCTGGATCAAGTCCGTAACGTGTGCACGGACGTAGCTGGTGACGCCGAAGTAGGCGGCAATCAATACCAGAGGGACAATCAAGCTGATCAGGGTTCGGCGGCTCATACGAACACCATGCTACGGCTTACAACGCAGCGGTTCCGCATCTGTGTCCGGCAGTTTGTCCGAGTCGCGCCGGCAGGGTTCGCGCAATGAGGCGTCAGAACGCGATCCCCTCCCCCGCAACATCGACGCC
>JBNMNW010000263.1:0-8285 GCA_051278165.1 Planctomycetota bacterium
ACTCGTCTCGCTGTCTGCCACGAGGCTTTGCAGCTGCGGCACCGTTCGGCGGTCGCGCAGACGGCCGAGCACCCAGCAGCACGAGCTCCGCACCTTTGGGTTCTCGCTGGCAAGACCAGTCAGCAAGGCTGGAATGGTTTGCTCACCGGTTTGCGTCAGCCAAAGCAGGTTTTGCACCAGCTCTTCACGATGCTGATACGGGATTTGATCGATGCGCTGGTTGATCTCAGTGCTCATCAGCGAGTTGGGCTGCTGATAAGGGCTGACCTTCTTCTCGATGGTCGAGCAGGCGGTCAGGGCGAACAACAGGGTGGCAGCGGTGGCCGCAATCCTCATAGTTTCCTCGTTCGAAGTCGGGTGTTTTCGAGGCGGTCCTGCCCCGGTGCCGCTCTCATCGGTCGCTGCCAAGGCTGACTTGAGCGGCCGCCCACGAATCGTCTGAAGAATCGGACAGCTTGGCCCCGGACTCAGCGCAACGCTTGCGGCCAGAAGCCACGCTCGCGTATGGTCCTGGGCCTTCCCTGGATCTCGCCGACACCCATTAAGAACGACACCATGAACAAGGCAGAACTCATCGCCGGCGTACAGAAGAACCTCGGAGCCGAGTGCTCCAAAGCCCACGCCGAGCGCGCCGTAAACGCGTTCCTAATGGCAGTCGAGGAAGGTCTAAAGAAAGACGGCGAGGTCCAAATCGTCGGCTTCGGCACGTTCGCCGTAAAGGATCGCAAAGCCCGCATGGGCCGCAACCCACAGACCAAAGAGCCAATCCAAATCAAGGCCTCGCGCACGGTCGGCTTCCGCCCAGGCACCGGCCTCCGCGCCAGCATCTAGCCCTGCGTACTGTACCCGGTACAAACCACAGATTGCGCGCCAGCGGGGTCGCCGAATCTGTGGTTTGTACCGGGTACAGTACGCAGGTTGGGTTCGCTCGGTGGGGCAACTATGACTGGGTCGGGCTAGGCTGAGCCGTCGATCCAGCCGCCGCCGAGTACTTGGGTGCCGCGATAGAATACGGCAGCTTGGCCTGGGGTGATCGCGTCAACGGGTTCGGAGAACTCGACGCGTGCCTTCTTGCCATCCGGAACGATCGTGGCCGTCACTGGCTTGTGGCGAGCACGGACTTTGACCTCGCTGATCAGCGGCTCGCCGTCGGCGGGCGCGTCGACCAGCCAGCGCATGCCGTCGACAAACATGATCTTCTTCTTGAGGCCTTCGCGCGGCACCAACGTGACATCGCCGGAATCGGGCGCAATCGCTGCGACATAGTGCGGCGTGCCGAGCGCCGGCAGCCCCTTGCGCTGGCCAACGGTGAAGCCGTCGAGGCCGCCGTGCTCGCCGAGCACCTTGCCGGCCACGTCCAAGAACTTGCCGGGCTTGCCAGCGCCACCGCGGGTGCGCACGACGTCGCGGTAGTCGCCGCTGGTCACGAAGCAGATGTCCATCGACTCCGCCTTCTCGGCGGTCACCAGCGATGCCTCACTCGCGACCTTGCGCACTTCTGCTTTGGTCATGCCGCCCAGTGGGAACAGCGTGCGCTTGAGCGCGGACCGTTCGACGCCAAATAGGTAGTAGGTCTGGTCCTTATCCATGTCGGCGGCGAGGTGAAGTTCGCCGTCTGTTTGAACTGCGTAGTGACCGGTCGCGACCATTTCGGCGCCAACATCGTCGGCCAGCTTAAAAAGGTGCCCGAATTTCAGGTCCTGGTTACACAGCACACAGGGGTTCGGAGTCCGGCCGGCGCGGTATTCCGCGGCGAAGTGGTCCATCAGCCGGGCGAACTCTTGTTCATAGTCCACCGCATAAAAAGGGATGCCCAACCGATCCGCTACCACCGAAGCGTCGCGCGCGTCGCTAGCCGAACAGCACGACTTCTCCTGGGCAGACTTGCCTGCCACCCCATTGCGCATAAACACGCCGACCACGTCGTGGCCCTGCTGCTGGAGCATCAAGGCGACCACGCTGCTGTCGACACCACCGGACATTGCTACAAGAACTCGCATGACTTGGTCGGAACTAAAAACTCCGAGCCGAACAGGATGCGCTTCTTTGCCTGCAACACAAGGCGCCCGGTGCCTATACTGCTGGCCCTTTTTCCAAGCCGTTCCCAACGGAAGCTCCGGGAGCCCTGCTCTCGACCGACCAGCCGATGTCGCAACTGACCTACTTCGTTCCCTACGCCTTCGCTCGCACGTCCCAGGATCCGCTATCGCGCTCCGACAGCCCGGCGCCATCGCCGAGTGGCGCCAGCCCTCAGGGTGCTGGCAACCCCGGCGGACCGGCCCCAGTGCCAAATGTCGCGATCACGAGCGACCCAAACGCGGCGCCGCCGGCGGGCCCGTGCGCCAGCACCGAGATGATGTGGATGATGCCGATGTTCCTCGTGCTCATGTACTTCATGATGATCCGCCCGGAGCAGAAGCGGAAGAAGGCGCAGGCAGCCTTGCTGCAGGCCATCAGGGTCGGCGAATCGGTTGTCATGCTCAGCGGCATGCACGGCGTCGTCAGCGCTCTCGACGACAAGACCGTCACGGTTCGTGCTGGCGATGGCAACATCACCTTCGATCGCAGCGCGGTAGCGCGCATCGTTCGTGACGAACCCGCCGCCGAAGCGGACAAAAAGTAGTAGCAAGGAGCGGCGCACGGAACCGGTCCGCAATGCCACCCAAACGTCCGGTCAACTCGGAGAAGACCTCGCATGCCGTTGGCTGCGAAGGTCCGGGTATCGCATTGTGGCTCGCAACCTCGCGCTGCCGACCGGTGAGATCGACATCTTGGCTCGACGCGGACGCAGATACTGCGCCGTCGAGGTCAAGGCACGTCGTGACCACCCGGCACCGGAACGCTGCGTCACGACCAAGCAACTCGATCGCATCGAGCGCAGCCTACGACGTCTCGAAGCGCAGCTCAGGCCGAGGGCGCGAGAACTCCGCATCGACGTCATCACCGTGCGCTGGCAACGGCACGACAGCTACGACCCAAGTACTGCCGATCTGCAGCACTTTCCGGGCTACCGCAGCTGGACCGGTACGGCCGGTGGCATAGAGTCTTCTCGTAAAGATCACGCAACACGCTCTCGAACGCCGAGTTACAAGACAAGAAGTCTTCGACTCACCAACCCCATGGTCACCCTCGCACAACAGATGATTCCGCGGCGAAAGCTGCTGCTTCTGTTTAGTGAGACCCTGCTATTCGTGGCTGTGATCATGGTGGGCACGAGTGTTCCACCGGTCAGCACGCGCAGTTTCTTGCTGTTCGAGCCGTCGACGGACCTTTGGCGCGGGTTACTGACCAGCCTGACGATCGCGATCATTTGCCAGGCGTCACTCAGCTACAACGCCCTCTACGACTGGAAGGTCTCACAGAACCGCGCCAGCCTCGCCAACCGCCTTGTGCACAGCTACGGCTACGCGCTGGTGATGATTGGTTTCCTGGCCCTGTTCGCCGGCTCGCTGTTCTATCTGCCGGGCCTCGCCGACATCAACGGCGAGACCTGGAAGCTGATCGTGCTGGTCGGCATCGCGTTCGTGCTGGTGTTCCTCTACCGCCACGCGTTCCACTGGTTCTTCTACAAATGGCGCTTCGGCGAACGAGTCATCGTGCTCGGGTCATCACCCGAAGCCCTCGGCCTGTCGCGCATGATCCAAGACAACCCGATGGCCGGGTTCGAACTGCTGGGGATCATCGAAGAAGTCGGCCAGCCGGCACTAGAGACGCGCGATACCGATCCGCCACTGATAGGCACGCTCGAGTGCCTGCACACCAAGTGCCGCGACGAAGGCATCAGTCGCGTCATCGTGGCCCTCAAAGAACGTCGCGGTAAGTTCCCGGTCGAAGCGCTGCTGAAGTGCCGCATGGACGGCGTCATCATCGAAGAGAAGGAAGCGATGTATGAGCGCCTGACCGGCAAGCTCGCCGTCGAGAGCATGCGGCCTAGCTACTTGATCTACGGCAGCGGCTTCACCAAGGCGCCGCTGACGTTGGCGCTGAAGCGCGTGCTCGACATCCTGGCATCGTTGATCGGCGTGGTCTTGTCGATTCCGATCTGCATTCTGACGGCGCTCGCAATCAAGCTGACCAGTCGAGGCCCCATCTTCTTCCTGCAAGAGCGCGTCGGAGAAGATGGCGAAACCTTCCGCCTGATCAAGTTCCGCACCATGCGGACCGACGCCGAAGACAAGTCCGGACCGGTTTGGGCGGCCAAGAACGACGTTCGCGTCACTGCCGTCGGCCGCTTCATGCGGCTGACCCGGATCGACGAGATTCCGCAGTTCTTAAACATCCTCCGCGGCCAGATGTCGTTCGTCGGCCCCCGGCCCGAGCGCAAGCACTTCGTCGACCAGTTGAAGCAAGACATCCCGTTCTACCCGCTTAGGCACACCGTCAAGCCGGGCCTGACCGGTTGGGCTCAGGTTTGCCATCCGTATGGCGCCTCGATCGAGGATGCGCAGGAGAAACTGCGCTACGACCTGTACTACATCAAGAACATGAGCCTGCTGTTCGACGTGAGCATCATGCTGCGCACCGTGGCCGTGATCATGCGCGGCTCCGGAGCTCGCTAGCGCCTGGTCCACCGACTGGACGGGCATTCGGCAGAAGTAGCATTTGGCAGAGGGAGACTTCTGTATGCGACACTGCTGCAACCATACTGCTGCAACCATACTGCTGCGAACATCACCTCTGCGGACCATACGTCCGCAGACAACGACCGACGCAGCCTACGACTGGGCAAGAGCATTGCCAACCGCACTCCCGCTAGAGAACTCATAGTGGCCACCGCCACGCTGAATACGCACCCCGAGACCGATGACGAGAATACTGGTAGCTGATGATCTAGGAACGGAAGGTATGGCCCTGTTGCGCGACGTCGGCGACGTCACGCTCAAGACCGGCATGGACGAAGCAACGTTGCGCGAAACGTTGCCCGGCTACGAGACGCTGGTCGTTCGTTCCGCCACAACGGTCACGGCTAAGAGCCTCGAGCTTGCCGACTGTTTAGCACTGATCGGTCGCGCTGGCATCGGCATCGACAACATCGACGTCGATGCGTGCACCGCCCGCGGCATCGCCGTGATGAACACGCCCGAGGCCGCCGCGGTCACCACCGGTGAGCACGCCCTGTCTTTGCTAATGAGCATGGCGCGCAACATCCCGGCCGCCGACGCATCGATTCGCGCCGGCAAGTGGGAGAAGTCCAAGTTCACTGGGGTCGAACTGCAGGGCAAGCAACTCGGCGTCGTCGGCCTCGGCCAAATCGGCCGCGTCGTCGCCGGCAAGGCTGCCGGCATCGGCATGACGATCGCCGCCTACGATCCGTTCGTCACCCAAGCCAACGCACCGGACGGCGTGCGCATGCTCGACCTCGAGGAACTGCTGGCAACCAGCGACTTCGTCACGCTGCACCTGCCGCTGATGGAACAAACCAAGCACCTGCTCAACCGCGAACGCCTGTTCGGCATGAAGAAGGGCGCGCGCCTCGTGCATGCGGCGCGCGGCGGCATCGTCTGCGAGAAGGGCCTGTGCGAAGCGTTAGAAGCAGGCCATCTCGCCGGTGCCGCGCTCGATGTCTTCGAGGAAGAGCCACTGAGCGCCGACAATCCCCTGCGCAACGCGCCCAACTTGGTCATGACCCCGCACCTCGGCGCGAGCACCAAAGAGGCCAAGCGCAACGTCTCGATGGACATGGCGCGCCAGATTGACCTCGCCGTCAACAAGGGCGTCGTGCTCAACGGCGTCAACGTCGCCAAGCTATCACCAGCCGATGCGGTGCAAGCAGGCCCCTTCATGGACCTCGCGCGCAACCTTGCGTCGTTCTTGACGCAGACCTTCGAAGGACCACTGGAGTCACTGCGCCTGAGCGTGCAGGGCGCCATCCCGGCCTCGTCGCACCGCGCGCTCACCGTCGCGATGATCGTCGGCGCACTGCGCTGCTCGGTCAGCGGCACGCTGACCACGGTCAACGCCGAACGCATTGCCGAAGAACGCAACGTGCGCGTGCACTTCGAATCCTCCGACATGAAGCGCGACTTCGTGTCGCTGTTGCGAGTCGAAGCATTGATCGGCGGCACCCGCCACATCGCCTCGGGCACCGTGCTGGGCCAACGCCACGGCCGCATCGTGGAACTCGATGACTACATCCTTGATGCGATCCCCGAAGGCCCGATGCTGGTCACGTTCCATAAGGATGAACCTGGCGTCGTTGGCAAGCTTGGCACGCTACTGGCCGACGCCGGCTGCAACATCTCGCGCATGCAGATTGGCACCGGCAAGGGCAAGGACATCGCACTCGGGGTCTTGAACATCACTGGCGACCTCCCTGACGACCTGCGCGACAAGGTGCAGAGCATTGCATCGATCGTCAGCGCGCACGTCGTGCTGTAGCGTCGCTGGCCCCCTAAAGTTCCGCGCCCCACTACACCGTGTCGCCCCCATTCGCTGCCGTCTACTTCGACTGTGACTCGACGCTGTCCTCGATCGAAGGCGTCGACGAGTTGCTGCAGTTCGCCGATCCTGAACTACGCAAGGACATCGCCGAACTGACGACAGCTGCGATGAACGGCACGCTGCCGTTGGCCGAGGTCTATGAGTCGCGCCTGAGCAAGCTCGCCCCGCATCGCCAGCAACTTGACGTGATTGGCGAACACTACGTCAGCAATCTGGTGCCCGATGCGAAGGCGACGATCCAAGCCCTGCAATTTCTCGGCAAGGGCATCGGCATCGTCTCCGGCGGCCTACTGATCCCTGTTCAGCACATCGCGCGACACCTCGGCGTGCCACTCGAACACGTGCACGCCGTGCCGCTGATATTTCACGACGACGGTAGCTACCGAGATTTTGACCACACCTCGCCCCTATGGCAGAACGGCGGCAAGATCCCGATCGTGCAAGGTGCCCCACCAGCACACCACCCGATGGTGTTCGTAGGCGACGGCATCACCGACCTCGAGACCAAGGCGCACGTGGCGCGCTTCATTGGCTTCGGCGGCGTGGTCGCCCGCGACGCAGTTCAGAAGAACGCCGACTACTTCGTCGCTGCGCCAAGCCTCGCCGCGATCCTGCCCCACGTTCTCACCGAGCAAGAGATAATCGTGCTAGAGCAGGATCCGAACTTCAGCTCGTTGCTTTCCTGAGCCGAATCATGATGCTCATGGCAATGGGCGATCACCCGGTACTATTCATCCCCGGCCCGACCGAAGTAGACGACGAACTCCGCCAGATCATGGCGATGCCACTGCTCGGCCACCGCGACCCTAAATTCGTCGCGACGGTCCAAGACGTCTGCCAGAAACTGAAACCGCTGTTCTTGACCGAACAGAACGTCGCCTTCGAAACCTGCACCGGCACGGCGTTGATGGAAGCATCGATGCGCAACCTGGTGGCGCGCGGCCGCAGCACGCTGCACTTGGTTGGGGGCGCGTTCGGCAAACGCTGGTCGAAGATCAGTGCCGCATGCGGCCGTTCACCTGACGTGTTCGATATGCCGCTCGGCCAGGCACACAGCCCGGACGCGTTGGCGCAGCGCCTGCAAAATGGTGCGCGGCCCGATGTGGTTTGCATCACGCACAATGAGACCTCGACCGGCGTCATCCAACCGCTGCAAGCGCTGGCGGCCGTCGTGCATGAGCACGCTCCAGACGCACTAGTCCTGGTCGACGTGGTCACCAGCCTAGCTGGCGCCGAACTGCGGTTCGACGACTGGGGCCTCGACTACGCCTTCGCCGGCAGCCAAAAGTGCCTGGCGCTGCCGCCCGGTCTCGGGGTCTACGCAGTCAGCAACCGCGCCCTGGCCCGCGCCGAGACGATTGAAGAACGGGGCTTCCTGCTGGACCTGCCGACTGCCGTCAAGGACACGAATGCCGGCAAGACAATTGCGACACCTTGTGTGCCACTGGTCTACGCGCTGCAGCGGCAACTCGATCGCATGCAAACCGAAGGCCTCGAGAACCGCTGGCAACGCCACCTCGACCTGCAAGCCCGCACGTTCGCCTGGGCGGAGTCGAAAGGCTTCCACCCGTTCGTCGCCGATGCTGCCGCGCGTTCGCCGACGGTCAGTTGCATCGATGCCAATGGTGCCGACGTCGAAGCGCTCGCCAAGCTTGCCGCCGCAGCCGGGTTCAAGATGGACAAGGGTTACGGCGACCTCAAGGGCAAGGCCTTCCGCATCGGCCACATGGGCGACCACACGATGGCGCGGCTTGAGTCGCTGCTGAACGTGCTGTAGCGACCGGCAAACTGATCGCTGGCGGCCCGAGGCTCTCGAGCCTCGGCTGGAATAGCCGCCCATAAGA
>JBNMNW010000264.1:0-8218 GCA_051278165.1 Planctomycetota bacterium
GACACCGTTCATGATGACTGCCCGACACCTACTTCTGCTGCTGTTGCCCCTTTTCACCTTGGCGTGCTGTGGTACGCCAGAGCAACCGAGTGCGACGCAACAGAGTTCTAACCAGCCAAGTTCGACGCAACCGAACGCAGCAAGCCCCGCCGAGCAGCCTGAAGGCAACGCACCGCCAGCGAGCAACCCGCAAGCAAACCCCACGGCCACGAAACCGAACACGATGACGGAAACTCCGGACACTCCCGCCAAGGCCACGACGGCCAAGCACGAAATCGCGACGCTCGGCAACGGCTGCTTTTGGTGCACCGAAGCGGTGCTCGAACAACTCGACGGCGTGATCGATGTCGAATCGGGCTACACCGGCGGCAAGGTCGACAACCCGACCTACAAGCAGATCTGCACCGGCACGACCGATCATGCGGAAGTCGTCAAGGTGACGTTCGACCCCGCGGTCATCAGCTACGAGTCGCTGCTCGACTGGTTCTTCCGGTCACACAACCCGACCACGCTCAACCGCCAAGGCAACGACGAAGGCACGCAGTATCGCTCAGCCATCTACTTCCACTCCGAGCAGCAACACCAAACCGCGCTCGCGTTCATGGCGAAGATCGCCAGCAACTGGCAGGACCCGATCGTGACCGAGCTGGTGCCAGCGGTGAAGTTCTGGGTGGCTGAGGACTATCACCAAGACTACTTCCGCAACAACGCGAACCAGGGTTACTGCCGCGTCGTGATCAAGCCGAAGTTGGCGAAGCTCGGACTCAACGCTGAGCCGAAGAAGTAGGCATAGACCTCACCGCTGCCACAACTGCTCCTGCAGCAGCACGTCCTCCAAGCCGCGATCTTCGAAGACCTTCACGGTGACCTGATCCTGCTCGCGCAGATCGATCTCCAATCGAAAGCCGCGGCCGTCCGGCGTCTGGGCATCGCGCAGCATGCCGGTCATCGTCAGCACGTCGGCGTCCTTGCCAAGGCCGCCATGGCATTCGACCGGCCACGTGGTTGCGTTATCGCGCCACGATGACGTGTAGGCCGAGCGCAGCGTATCGAAGCCAACGATCTGCACGGCCTCTACGTCTTGGCCCTGCATCTTCGCCTTCAGGTTGAGCACGACGTAACGGCCGCCGAGCATCGACTGACCGAGAACCTTACCGCTGCCTTCCTGCACCTTGCCGTCCGAGCCGTGGGTGCGCAGCGTCACCTGCCACTCACCGGCGAGCTTTCGAAGTCGCTCGTGCTCGACGGTCGTGCGCGAGAGGGCTTGGGCGCGGCGCAGCGTTTCGCCGTTCGGCGCGCCCACGGCAGGCTTCGGATCCTGCTCGACGCCGACCACCACGGGCGGTGCCGCGTCTTTAGGCCCCGCCGTGTGATCGGGCGCCACCGTCGCCGCACCCGCTACCAGCACCAACAACACCAGACTCGCCCACAATCGACTGCGCATGCGTATAGCGTGGCACTGCAACTTGCCGGCGTCCAGCATGCGAACGGTGCTCGCTTGCTGAGCCGGGACTGGCCACGATAGAACGTGCATGGCGCCCCCGAATCGACCAGATATACCCCGCAGCAGCCTGGTCAGCTTCGCCCTCATCACCGTGCTGTGTCTCGTCTGGAGCAGCACCTGGTGGGTCATTCGTATCTGCCTCGAAGAACAGCCACCGCTGTCTTCGGCCGCCGTGCGCTTCGTCATTGCCGGCATCGCGATGGCCGCCGTAACCCCGATGCTTCGCAAGCGGGAGAACGCGCCGCCGCCGCCGACCTGGCTATGGATCGTCTGCGGCATCACCAACTTCGGCGCCGGCTACGGCATCCTGTATTGCGCCGAGACCGTCGTGCCGTCCGGTATCGCCGCGGTGCTCTGGGCAGTCTTTCCGCTGCTGATGGCCGGCAGCGCCGTCTGCTTCTTGGGCGAACGACTGACCGCCAAGCAGTGGCTGGGATTTGGGGTCTCGTTCGGCGGCATTGTCGCAGTGTTCTCCGGCGACCTCGGTGGCATTGGCGAGCACAACATCGGCTACGCGTGGCTGCTGCTACTCAGTCCGGTCATCGCCGCGATCGGCACGACCTTGGTCAAGAAGTATGGCAGCAACAGCAGCTCGGTCGTGCTCAATCGCAACGGCATGCTGCTCGGCGCCGCCATGTTGTTGCTCGCAGCGTTCGTCAGGGAAGATCCCCTCGCTATGACGTGGTCGTTGCGCGCTACCTTAGCCACAATCTATTTAGCGGTATTCGGCACGACTATGACGTTCGGCGTCTACTTCTGGCTACTGCGCACCGCCCCCGCATCGATGCTTGCCTTGATCAACTACGTGATTCCAGTGTTGGCCATGCTGCTGGCAGAATTGGTTGGCGATGGCAGCCACGGTTCGATGGCTTGGCTGGGCGCCGGCTGCGTGGTGTTTGGCATTGCCTTGGTGGTACGCAAATGAAGAAGCGCCTATTGCAGCGAAGCCGCAAAACCGTGTCGACCGTCGCCCGAACGGTTTGGCGCGGACTGGTGCGCATCCCGTGGCGACGCCTTCGCCCTCGCACCCGACGCAGCGCCTCGGTCGCTGGCGTTGCACTGCTGACACTGATCTGGTTCTCGACCAGCGGCGAAGTCGAAGCATCCGTCGACACTTGGAATCGCCGCGCCCTGCTCGATGCGATTCGCTTTGTCGAGAGCAGCAATAACGACAACGTTCGAGACGGCGACGATGGCGACGCCATCGGCCCATACCAGATCCACCAAGCCTATTGGTTCGACGCTAACGAGTTCGACGAGTCGCTCGGCGGTAGCTACCAGCAATGCCGCAAGCGCGACTACGCCGAGCGCGTCATCGATGCCTATATGCGTCGCCACGTCAAAGCGGAGTGGGCCGCCGGCCATGGCGAGACCGTCGCGAAGGTGCACAATGGCGGGCCTAGGGGGCACAAAAAGAACGGCACCAAAGGCTACTGGCAGCGCGTCAAGAAGCGGCTACCCGCCCCACGCTAGCGCCGCTGCGTTTGCGACAGTGTCGACGTTTGGCAAGTGGCCCACGCTGCCAACCACCTGCACGTGATCGCCGACGGGCGCCCAAACCGAAGCGTCGGTCGCGACGAAGATCGCAACCGTCGGCAATGCCAACATCGCGGCGAGGTGCGTCGTGCCGCTGTCATTGCCAATGAACGCACGCGCGCTCTCGAGAACCTTTGCGAGCTGCACGGGTTCTTGCTCGACCACGAACGTCGTATCGCTCGGCCACGACCAGACGCGCGGATCGTCGCGCTCCATCTCAACCGGACCGATGACGACTTGCAGTTCGTGGCCTTGCCCGTGCAGGCGCTGCGCCAACGCCAACCAGTATTCCTGCGGCCAACACTTCTCGGCACCACCACTGCCGGGCGCAAACACCATCGAGCCAGACGAAGCACTCGCTCGTGGCGGCAGCAGCTGGCAGTCCGCAGGCCACTCAGGCTCACAACTGATCTGACGCGCCAGCTGCAACGCGTACGACGTGCCAGAGACGTGCCCCTTCAAATCGAACGCGTGCTGCACGCAATCCGGCTCATCACCGATCACCAGATCGAACGACGCCAACCGTTGCCGCGCTCGGTCCGGGATCCACAGCAGGAAGTCTTCGGCAGAGTGCGCGGCGTCGACGATGCCGTAGGCACAAAGCACGTCGCAGAACTCGCGAGTGCCGGCAAGGTGCACTTGGGCACCTTCATGCTGCCGACGCAGCGCTCGCAGCAGGGGCGCGGTCAGCAGTGTGTCACCGAGTCCACCTCGCCGAATCACCAAGATGCGGGTCATCGGATACAGGTCATCGGACTCGGCGCAACGGCGCAGGCTCGCCGCCTAGCGGAGGCGAGCGACCTGCTTCGAGGCCTCTTCGCCGGCGTGGGTGCCAGCGTTCTTGGCCGCAAACTTCCGCAGACCATCCTTCAGCTTGCGCCGCTGGCTGATCTTGCTGGGGTCATATTTGCGCTGCAGCTTCTTCAACGACTTGCTCGCGGCGAGTTCGTTCTTGATCTTGCTGTCCTTGGAGAATCGCGCCAACTCTGTCTTGGCCGCATCCGCAGCCTCAAAGCCTGCCCACTCCTTCTGGATCTTCTGCAGCGTGACCTTGGCCGCGAAGTAGTCAGGTCCCTGACCAGCCTTGCCAACTCGCGCAACCTGCTTGGCCGCTCGCTTATCGAACACCTTGCGCTGCGCTTCGAACACCGTGCGCATCTCTGCGTCGAGGGTGTCCGCACCGAGCATCTTGGTCAGGTAGGCGTCAAGCTTCTGGTACTTCTTGCCTTCCCACATCGAGCGAACCGGCGCGTAGCGCGACTCGTCGGGCAGCTTCGGCGCCAACGACACGTTTTGCAGCAGCTCCTTGATCACCGCCTCGCTTGGCATGCGATCGTCCGGCACCGAGTGCACCGTGCCATCCGGCGCGATGCAGTAGACGCTCGGGTAGAACTTGATGCCGTACTTCTGGGTGTCAGACTTGTTGATCTTAACCATCGGGTACTTGGCCCCGAGGTCGTCGATGAACGTCTTCTCGATCTTGCTTTCCTCTTCATCGGACACGCCGATGACGAGCAATCCCTGATCTGCGAACTTCTCGTGAAGCTCATTCAGATGCGGGACGGCCGCTTTGCACGGGCCTCACCAAGTGGCGCCGAAATCGAGGATAACGACCTTGCCTTCGAAGTCATCGAAGGAGCTGGGACCATCGTTCCAGACCTTGACGAAGTCGATCGCGGGCGGCTCACTGCCTTTCTGCTGAGCGGCAAGAGTGCCACCTGCGAATGCGAGCGCCGCCATGACCAAACATGACCTGCTGAGATTCATGCCCGCAATGATAGCAGATCTGTGGGCCTGAAACTGGCGCACCAATCACGAACTCTCATGAACGGCACGCCAATCTTGTAACAGCCTAACCCTGCTAACGGCCAGACCGGGCAACGACCCGCGCAGTCGCACGAAGCGACCCGTGGCATCGCCGTTAGCCGCTTTGCTCGCCACTCGGGGAGCATGCAGCGGCAGCACGTTGCAGACTACGCGTCGTGAACGCGGCCGACCATTTCCGGGCCGGGGGTCAGCGTGCGGTCGCCATCATCCTGCCACTTCGACGGGCAGCCTTCGCTGGGCTTCTTGCTGAGGTAGATGTTGGCTTTGAACTTACGCATCGTCTCGTCGATGTTGCGGCCGAGGTTCAGGAAGTTGACCTCGGCGTTCATCAGCATGCCGGCCGGCGAGATGAGGTAGGTGCCGCGCAGGCAGAAGCCACCGTTCCAGACGCCGAACTGCTTGGCGAGGTCGCCATTGCGGTCGGAGCCCATGTGGAACGTGACGGCTTCGAGATCCTTCTCTTCGCGCTGCCAAGCCAGGTGAACGAATTGCGTGTCCGCGCTGACCGTGACGATCTCACAGCCCATCTTTGCGAACCTTTGTTGCTGCTCTGCCAGAGCAGCGAATTCGGTGCTTCAAACGAACGTGTAGTCCGCCGGGTAGAAGAACAGCATGGTCCACTTGTCGTTCTTCTTGGCATCGGCCAGCGAGAACTCCCCGAAGCCCTTGGTGGTTGGTTCGTAAGTGGTGAGGGTGAAGTCGGGCACCGTTTGCCCGACCTGGAGGATCGTTGATTCGCTCATAGGTAGATTGCTGCGAAGTACGGTACGAACCCTGGCTACCCGTTGCCAGTGGCTTCTTCGTATCTGGTTCGTCAATCGCTCGCCAAGACCGTGGCGCCGCAGGGGTCTGGCGGGCACCATATTCGGCCGGAATCCGAACAGTGAGCACCCAACCGACAGCGTCTTCTCCCGCCGCCTCCACCGCTGCCCAGGCGCTTGCCGCTGCGGGCGATGCCGAATCAGCGCGCGACGTTGGCGCCCTCGACGAGGCCGCCCAGCAAGCTGCCAAGCGCCTCGGCGCTAGCAAACAAGGCTTGGTGGAGCGTTTAATCTACGGCCCAATGCCTGAGACCGGCGAACTGCGGAGCGGCGCCATGGGTGCTGCTAATGCAGATCGCACGGCCGGAGACGAAGTCATGGCCGCGGCGATGGCTTCGCTAGATCAGGGCACGGCCTTCACCGCCGACGGCAAGCTGTCGAGCACGCTGCGCAAGCAGGTCGCGGCAGCTGGCGGTTATGGCTTCACCGTACCTGGCGAGTTCGGCGGCAAGGACGCGGAGTACATGCAACTCGCACTCGTCGAAGAAGAGATGGCCGCCAACGGCCTCGGCCCGCTCGCGGTCGAAATCTCCGGCGAACTGACGATCGGCGCCGGATCCCTGCTCGCCTACGGCACCGACGAACAGAAGAAGACGTTCTTGCCGCTGGTCTCCGACGGCGAACTGATGGCGTTTGGCCTGACCGAGGTCGGCATCGGCGTCAACGCCAAGAAGGTGCGCGCCTACGTCGAGTCCGATCCGGCGGGCGGCTTCCGACTGTTCGCCGATGGCGATCGCAACAAGCTGTGGATCACCAACGCCACCCATGGCGGTCTGGTCGGCATCGTTTGTCGCGTCGGCAAGGAAGGCAAGAAGGTCGGCCTGTTCGTGACCAAGCTGCCGGAACAAGACATCCAGGAGAGCGACGGCAAGGGCTACGAGTTCTGGTGCCAGTCGTCGAACACCGGCGCGTTCACGGCGAACTACAACTCGCGACTGCACTTTCACAACTACCCGCTGAAGGCCAACGAAGAGATCCAGGCTGACGGCGTCGAGGTGCTGTTCTACTGCTTGCGCATGGGCCGCTGCATGTTGGCGGCCATGGCGTCGGGCTACCAACGCATGTTCGCAACCGATGCGACCGCGTATGCGCGCAGTCGCGAAGGCGTTGGCGGTCCGGTCATCAAGCACGAACTGCCGCGGCAACACATCGGCAGGATGCTCGGTGGCGCACTGATGTCGCGCGCACTCAGTCATCTATCGCTGCGCCAGGACAAGGACGGCGTTGACCTCGCTGGCTTGCGCGACTTGACAAAGTCGGCCGCGGCAACCAGCGCGCTCGATTCGCAAATCGCTTGTGAACGCGTGATCGGCGGCCGCTCGTTCGACCAGGGATCGCGCGTGCACGACGCCCGCCACAACATGCACGTGTTTGGCGTCGTCGAAGGCGAAGACGATTTGATCCTGATGGGCATGGTCAAGGACGTCACTGACAAGTTCACGACGAAGTACATGGCCGGCATGCTCAGCGTATTGCAGTCGATCAACATGGGCCCGGATGGCGAGCCGTTGCCGCGCGACCAGCGCATCCTGCGGATCACGCCCGGAACTGTCTTCGACAAGCCTGGCAAGGTGCTGACGGCCACGCGTCGCTTGCTCACCAACCCGTCGTTCTGGAAGCTCAAGGGTTGGATCATCGGCAACACGTTGATCGAAGTGCTGCGCACGCCGTTCCGCCTGGTGCCGACCAGCATGATCCCGCGCTACCAATTGCTGCCGGTCGAACTGCGCCGCTACGCGCGCTTCGCCGAACGCCGCTTGCGCCAACTCAGGTTTGCCTACCTCGGCATCAACCTGCACTTTCAACTCGAACTAACCCGAGCGCAGATCCCGCTGCAACGCCTCGGCAAGTGCATTGAACTACTCGTGTCGATGCTTGCTCTGTGCCACCACTCGACCAGCAACCGCGACGTCAGTCAGATGCGCATCGCCGCGCTGCATTGCGAGCAGTTGATGACCCGCGTCAAGGGCATCAAGTTGCTTACCGGACTGTGGGAAATGGATCGCCTGCGCAAGCACCTCGCGGCAGTCGGCGATGACCTCGAGAAGGGTCAGTGCACGTTGATCGACAACATCAAGCCACAGGCGCTTGCGCATCCGTTCGAGCTCCGCAAGCCCAAGCAGCGCTAGATCGCGAGCCGCAAGTCACTCGCCTTCGCAACCGGCGGATCGTCGCATCTCGCCATCCATGCCGAGCGCTGCCATGGTGGCGACGGTCAACATCAGGCCGTACCACGAGAACGGCAGCATGATCCCGCTACCGATGGCGACGACGAATCCGAGCAGTCCGAGCAACCCGTAGGTAAAGCGCGCGCCGCCGATTAGCTGCGCAATCATGCCAGCGATCGGACCGACGATGAGGCAGCGCACCAACACCATCAGGTCCATGAACAAGAAGCTCATCAGCAACCCCGTAACCGCGAAACTCAACGTGCCGTAGGCAGCTGCGCGCTGCATTCGGCGCCGCCAAGCCTTGCCAGTGTGATCAAACTTGTGCCGTTCGATGTTCCACGCTGCGCGCAAACGGTCAC
>JBNMNW010000265.1:0-8212 GCA_051278165.1 Planctomycetota bacterium
ATGGCCGCCATCCAGGCCGCTTCGCGCGGCCGAAGCACCATTCTTCTGGAGAAGAACCAGCAGCCAGGATTGAAGATTCTGATTAGCGGCGGTGGTCGCTGCAACCTCACCACGACGCGTGAGGGCAAGGATCTAGAACTACAGTACGGCAAGCGACGCGGTCGCTACCTGCGCCACGCGTTGCGTGCGTTTCCGCCGACCGCGCTGCGCACGTTCATCGAAGATGCTGGCGTGCCGCTGCGCGAAGAGGACCTCGAGAAGCTGTTCCCGGTCAGTCAAAAGGCTCGCGACGTCGTCGTTGCACTGTTGCAACTGGTCGAACAATCGGGGGCCGAGCTACGCAGCAACGCGCCGCTTAAAGGTATCGAGCACGATGGCGAACGGTTCGTGTTGCAGACGCCGCGCGGCACCGTGACAGCGACCAGTGTGGTTCTCGCAACCGGTGGTCTTAGTTACCCGAAGACGGGTGCGACTGGTGACGGCTACGCCTGGTGTCAGCAGTTCGGTCACACGATGACCCGCACTTGGCCAGCGCTCGCAGCATTGCGCTGCGAGGAGCCGTGGGTGCGCGGGCTGCAAGGCATCGTTCTGAAGGGGGTCGACATCTCGTGCCTGGACCAAGCCGGCAAGGAAACGATGCGTCGTCGTCGACCGATTCTATTCACCCACAAAGGGCTGTCCGGTCCGGCGCCGATGGATCTGGCGGGAGATATCGAAGAGCAGGATGGGCACGCCCAGGCGCGTTTTGACTTCCTGCCCGAGACGCACCGCGAGCCATTGGAGCAGGCCTGGCTCACACAAGCCAAGCTGCACGGTGCCCGCCGCGTCGAGTCGGTTCTGCCGCGCACGCTGCCCGAGCGCATGCGTCACGCATTGTTGGCGATCAGCGGCACCGAACTTGACGACCGCCTTGGCAGCTGGTCCAAAGATGCGCGCCGCCGCTTGCTGCAGGCAGTCAAGGACCTGCGCGTCCCGGTGCCAAAGAGCCTCGGCTACGGCCATGCAGAAGTGACCCGTGGCGGCATCGACCTCGACGAAGTCGACGCACGCACCATGCAGTCCAAGTTACAGAACGGCCTGTTCATCTGCGGCGAGCTACTCGACATCGATGGACCAATCGGCGGCTTTAACTTCCAAGCAGCCTTCGCAATGGGCCGACTCGCCGGCCTCAACGCCTGAACTGACCTGGAGTCTGCGTACTGTACCCGGTTCAACCCACAGGCCGCGCATGCGCGCGGCCTGTGGTTTGAACCGGGTACAGTACGCAGACTGAATCTGACCGCGGACCAGTTCGTTTGCATTGCCATGCAAACTCCCCGTTGACTGGACGCACGGCAGTCGCGATCGTCCAGGCATGATCGGCGACACGATCGTCGCGTTGGCGACGCCGTCGGGCCCGGGCGCTCGCGCCGTAATCCGGCTGTCAGGCCCGCAGGCGTTTGCCGCGGCCGCGCGCTGCTTCGCGAGCAATCTGCCGCACGAACGCGCCCAATTTGAAGGTCACGTCCAGGTTGTCGGCCGCAGCGTGGCCGCGATGGCGTTGACGATGATCGCGCCGCGCTCGTTCACCGGCGAAGATGTCGTCGAGCTGCACGTTCCTGGCAGCCCAGTGTTGGTGCGACTGCTCCAGGACCAGCTACTGCACGATGGCGAAGCCCACGGCATTCGGGCAGCGCTGCCCGGCGAGTTCACCGCTCGGGCCTGTGAGAATGGTCGGCTGGATCTCGCCCAGGCGGAAGGCCTGTTGATGCTGCTGCACGCCCAAGATCAGCAGCAGGCTCTCGGTGCGGTGCAGTGGTTGCAAGGTGGGTTCACTAAGGCCGTGCAAACCGCGCGCACCGAGCTGCAGGACAGCCTGGCGCTGCTCGAAGTCGGCTTTGACTTCGATGAGGACGACACTGGCTCCGTGCCCGAAGAGCTGTGGCTGACGCCGCTGCAGCCGTTGGCCGAGCGTCTCGAAGCGCTACTGCAATCGCTGCCGTCGGCCGCTCCGGGCGGCGAAGTGTTACTGGTGGGCCGCGCCAACGCCGGCAAGTCGTCGTTGGTCAACGCGCTGTCTGGTCAGCAGACCCTGCTCGTCGCCGACCACGCTGGCACCACTCGCGACCTACTTCGGGTCGAAGTCGCGCCGTCGGTCTACCTCTGGGATGCGCCAGGTGATCTCACTGCGCCGACCGCCGCCGATGACGCCGCCCTCGCCCTGCGTGAACGCCTATCTGGGCGCGCCGCCGGCTTGCTGGTTGTGCTCGACGCCAGCGACCCGCATATCCCGCAGATGGCCCTGTCGTCACCGATGCCGTGGTTGGGCGTCGTCTTCACCAAGTGTGATCTAGTCGAGTCGGCGCCAGCGCTGACCGAAGCTGCGCTCGCCCGGTTGCCGGCCTCCGATCACGTCTTCGTCACCAGTTCGACAACGGGCGCGGGGCTCGAAAGGCTAAAAGATTGTCTCCGTCGCTCCGCCGGATCGTCAACCGTCGACGCTGGCGGGCCGCTGCGAGCCGCGCTGCAAGCTGCAGCCGAAGCGGTTCGGCGGGCCATCGACGCAGCCGCCATGGCACCTGAACTTGCGGCCGCAGAACTGCAAGCCGGGCTACGCGCGATGAACGGCATTGCCGGCGAACACAGCCCCGAACAGTTGCTCGACCGCATCTACGGGCGCTTCTGTCTCGGCAAGTGACCGTAAACATCCGGCCCAGAGTTGCCGTGGGGTTTTGACATACAAGGGGTAGGGGCTGTAGAGTCCCTCGGACTGCAAGGTTTGGAGTCCGTGGTCAGACGGGTTCCTTTTCCGCTCGTTCGAAACTCCCGGTGGTGGGCGTCAAACACAGGCTTACCGGCTTGTGGCCACCGGAGCGAACTCACTGCAATGCGCTGTCCCTACTGCAAGGCCGACAATGATCGGGTCATCGATTCGCGCGCAAGCGCCGATGGCTTTGCGATTCGTCGTCGCCGCGTTTGTGCCGATTGTGGCCGACGCTACACGACCTACGAGCGCGCCGAGATGGCGCCTTTGCGGGTCGTTAAGAAGAACGGAGAGCGTGTTGCGTTTGATCGTAACAAGGTTTTGGGCGGCTTAATGCGCGCGTGTGAGAAGCGACCGGTATCCAACGAACAAGTTGGGGAAGTAACCGATCGCATCGAACGCCAGTGCATGGAGGCCTTCGACAAAGAGGTACCGAGCAAGGTGGTCGGCAACCTCATCATGCAGGAACTGCGCCAACTCGATCAGGTGGCTTACGTGCGCTTCGCGTCCGTCTACCGCGAGTTCAAGGACGTCAGCCAGTTCCTGGAAGAGTTGAAGCCAATGCTTGAGAAGCGGCGAGAGGGTGGTCATGAAGCGTCGGACGGAACATCTGGTTGAGAAGCGCGATGGTCGTCGCGAATTCCTCAGAGCAACCAAACTGGCACGGTCGGTGCATCTCGCTCTCTTTGAGATCGGGGTGGACGAGGACTGGCGTGCTCTCGAAATTGCGAGCGTGGTGCTCGAAGGTCTGCGCCAAAAGCGCAAGTCCGCGCAGTCACTTGTGACTGCAACAACAGCGGTCGGAGGTCCGATCGTGTTAACGACAACGGAGATCGCCGACTCTGTACAGCACCTGTTGGTGGTGACCGGTCAACCTACGGCAGCCGTTGCCTATGGTGCGGTGCAAGCGGAGCGCGCGCGTCGTCGACAGTTTGTTGGTGTCGGAGTTGCTGGCAGTAGCGTTACAGGCAGTAGCGTTACCGGCAGTAGCGCTGCAGGCATGGGGGCCGATCTTTCGCGCCCGAATGTTGGCTCGATCCCGAAGGCCTTGATCCCTAAGGCCTTGATCCCTAAGGCATTGATCCCGAAGGCAGGGCCAAGAGCCGCGAAGTCCGGCACGGCCAAGAACACAGACGCTGGTAAGCCGAACGTGAAGCCTGCTAACCGCATCTGGGGAGAGGGCTAGCGATGAGGCTGAAGCGCCTAGTTTGCCGCGGGTTCAAGTCGTTCGCCGACAAGACCGAGTTCGAATTCGACTCGCGTCTGACGGGCATTATCGGCCCGAACGGTTGCGGCAAGTCCAACGTTGTTGACGCGATCAAGTGGGTGCTGGGTGACCAGCGCGCCAAGAGCTTGCGCGGGTCGGCGATGACCGACGTGATCTTCAAGGGTGCCGAAGGCCGTGAAGCCATGGGCATGGCTGAGGTCACGATCACCTTCGAAGACCCCGATGGTCGCTTCGATGGTGCTACCGAGATTGATATCTCGCGGCGCCTGACGATCGATAAGGTGTCGAGCTACCTCGTCAACGGTTCGGAAGTGCGTCTCAAGGACGTGCGCGACGTATTGCTCGATACCGGTCTCGGAAC
The DNA here is from genome assembly GCA_051278165.1 of Planctomycetota bacterium. Classification (GTDB taxonomy): domain Bacteria; phylum Planctomycetota; class UBA1135; order UBA1135; family UBA2386. The sequence goes on from JBNMNW010000265.1 coordinate 4,333, forward strand.
CGGTGCCTACTCCGTCATGGAGCAGGGCCGTATCGATGCGGTGCTGTCGGCCAACCCCGAAGCACGGCGTGCGATCTTTGAAGAAGCCGCCGGCGTGTCGCGCTTCAAGCTGCAGAAAAAGGAGTCGCTGCGCAAGCTCGAACGTACCGACCAAAACCTCTCGCGCGTCACCGATCTGCTCGAGGAGCGCGGTCGTCGCATTCGCAGTCTGCGGATCCAGGCGGGCAAGGCGCGCCGCTATAAGGAACTGCAGGCGACGCTCTGTGACCTTCGTGCTGCGCTGGCTGTTATCGACGGCGAGAAGCTGCGCGAGCAATGGTTGGCGCAAGCTGACCGTCTGAAGGAACTCGAAGAGCAGTTGCACGCGGCCGAAGCCGGTCGCGAGCAAAAGGGCGCCGAGTTGGATAGCCGCGAAGAGGCGATCTCGGTCGCTACCGTTGCTTTGGAACGCGTCCAAGAAGAACTGCGTCGTTGCCAGAGTGATCTGATGCAGCATCGGGAGCGCGCTGAGTCGCACGCCCGTCGCGCCGCCGACCGCCTCGCCGAACTCGAGCGTGGTCAGCAACGCTCTGAGGGCATGACCGAGCAGCGCGATGAACGCGCACTGGTGTTGGAGACATCACGCGACGATCTGGCTGCCAGGGAAGACGAACTCATAGAGCTCACCAAGGCGCTCGAAGACCAACGCATCGCGGCACAAGCTGCGGCGACGGCTCACAAGGCGTTGATCCGCGAGCGCGAGGCCGTTCGCGAACGCCAACTAGAGTTGTTGCACAAGCGCACGCGTGCCCGCAACTCAGCGTCGGATGCGACCGCCAAGGTTGCCGCCGCCAAGAATCGTCAATCGCGGGTGGATGACCGCCGCATTGTGCTCGGTGATGAGTCGGCGCGACTCGGTGGCGAGTTGATGCGTTGGCGCACCGAGCTGGTTGATCATGGCACGCGCGAGCGCTTGCTCGAAGAACGCGAGCAAGTGGCGATCGGCAACCTCGAAGGTGCCGACGTTGCCGCTGCCGAGTTGGCCGAACAAGAGTCCAAGCTGCGCTTCAAGCTGACCGAATGCGAAGGTCGTCGGCAGGCGCTGATGGCGATGGAAGCCCACATGGAAGGCTTCGATCAGGGGCCGCGCTATGTGCTCGAGCAGCAGCCGCCGGGCTTGCGCGGTCGCTTGCTCGATCTGATTGAGATCGATAGCCAACACGGCGCGGCACTCGAAGCTGCGCTCGGTCCGTTCGTGCAGGCACTGGTTGTCGATACCCGTGAGAATGCCGCGGCGATCGTTCGTGATCTGTCGGACCAACGCCTTGGCCGGGTGCTACTGCTGGTCGAAGAAGCGTTTGGCGATGAGCCGCCGTGCGCTTCCGGTTCGTCATTGCTGAAGCCGCCGATGGGCGCCGATTACTTGACGGACTTGGTTCGCCACGTGCTCGACGAGCAAGGCATGCCAAGCATTGGCGCGGCGATTGATGCAGCGACCGCCGGCGATGCGGCCGAAGCACAAGAGATCACCAACGAAGGCGGTGCTGCCAGTCGCAAGTTGCTTGCCTGGTTGCTGCGTGGCGTCGTGGTCGCGGACTTCGACATAGCCGACTCGTCTCGTGCGGATCTTTGCTTTGTGACGCCGGATGGCACAGTGGTCTGTGGCCCACGCATGGAAGGCGGCGCCGCTGCGGAAGGCCATCAAGGTCTGGTTGTGCGTCGTTCGCAGATCGTCGAACTCGGCGAGAAGGCGGCGATCCTCAAGGTCGAACTCGATGGTCTGCAGCAAGGCAAGGAAGCCGCGACCGGTCGTGTCGACTCGTTGAAGCGAGAGCTCAAGGCGATCGGTGACGCACTCAACAAGGTGCGCCGCGAAGCACAGGCGTGCCACGCGCAAGAGTCACGTCTAGTTGCTCGCAACCAAGACATCGCCAGCGAGTCGGAAGAGATCGAGCAAGAAGCGTTGGAGTTGGGGCGCACCCGCGCTGCCGCCCTGGCGATCTTGGGCACGTCGTTGATGAATCAACATCTGCTGATCCGTCTCGAAAGGGCGTGCGGCGATGCCGAGCAAGACTTTGGCGAGCGCATTGGCGAGTCCGAAGACAGCCATCGCGCCGAACAAGACAAGGAACAGAACCTTCGCATCACGCAGGTGCAAACCGGCGAAGTGCGCGAAGGCCTGGTGCGATCGATCAAGTTGCACGAGGAAGCACTGCGCGACTTCGAGCGGGCGCTACAGGAAATCGTCGATCGCTTGCAGCAAGCCGAAGACGACCGGGCCGAGGCCTTGGCCGCTCAAGAAGGTCTGATGGACCTCGCCGCTGAGCTGGAAGACCAGGTCGCTGAGTTGGCAATCACCAAGGAAAGTGCCAACGAAGAAGTGCAGTCCGCGCGCGCCGCCCGCGAGCAAGTGCTCGAGGCCGTGCAGCAGTGGGAGCAGCGCTATGCCGTCGCCAACGAGGCGATGGGGCAGACGCGTCTCGCCGTGGTCGATGTCGAACACCGCTTCGAGCGCCTCGAAGAACGACTGCGCGAAGACGCCGGCGTCGAGTTGCGTCGCTGTCTTGGTGAAGTCGTCGGCATTGGCTTGGTCGACGCGTCGATGTTCCAGGGGCCAGTAGCGCCGATTGGCGTGGTCGAGTACCTCCAGGGACCGCCGCTGTCACCCGAGTTCGTGGCGCAGTGGTATGGCCTGAAGCGCTTGTGGCTCGAAGAGGACTTTGATGCGATCGTGTCGCGCAAGGACGTGCAGGTCCTGCAGAGTCAGAAGGATCGCCTCGGGGCCGTCAACCTTGACGCCGTCGAAGAGCTTGACGAGGAAGAAGGCAATTTCACACACCTCGAGCAAGAGGTCGCCGACATCAAGGAAGCCCGCAAGACGTTGATGGAAACGCTGCGCCGCTTGGAGGCCGAGTCGAAGACGTTGTTCGAAGACACGTTCCACGAGGCTCGTAAGAACTTCCAAGACATCTTCCGCAAGCTCTTCCAAGGCGGCAAGGCCGACATGTTCTTGTCGAACACGGAAGAGGACATGCTCGAAGCCGGCATCGAGATCGTTGCGCAGCCGCCAGGTAAGCAGCTGCAGTCGATCAACCTGCTATCGGGTGGTGAGCGTACGATGACTGCGGTCGCGATCTTGTTTGCACTGTTTAAGGTGCGCCCGAGCCCGTTCTGCATCCTCGACGAAGTTGACGCCGCCCTCGATGAAACCAACGTCGAGCGCTTCCTGCGCGTGCTGCGTGACTTCATCACCGAGACGCAGTTCTGCATCGTGACCCACCACAAGCGCACGATGGCCGAGTGCCAGGTGCTCTATGGCATCACGATGCAACGCCGTGGCGTCAGTTCGCGCATTGCCGTCGCGCTGCACGAAGTCGACACCATCCAAGATGGTGGCGTGCCCGGCTCCAGCAGCGGCAAGGACCCGGCGAACAAGCAGCGCATCGCTGGCGAAGAGCAGGTCGGGTTCGCGTAGAACCCGTGCTGGCCAGCCTCGATTTCGCCGTGCTTTCTGATGCGCGGCGATCGGGGCGGCGAAGTTCGGAGCGACGACGACGTTGGCTCTGCCCTGGCCGCTTCTGATCGGGGTGTTGCGGCGGCGTTCGCGGAGGACCTCGATGCGACCCGTCGTTGCCGCAGACTGCCGCAACTGGCACGCTCTTACGATGCGTAGGATTCTGCTTTCGCTCGCGTTCGTCAGTTGCGTTGCCCCGCCGCGGTTCGAAGCCAAGCGCTTCGAGCCGATCGTTGCCGATTTGTCTGCGTTCGCTTCGCAGCACCAGATCGATATGGGGGTGCCCGGGGTTTGGATCGCGCTGCTCGAAGTCGATCCGGTAACCGGTGAGCAGCACCTGTGGGCCAGTACGTTTGGTGGGGCCGTCAACTCGGCCTACGGCGCGAC
>JBNMNW010000266.1:0-8192 GCA_051278165.1 Planctomycetota bacterium
AGCTGCCAGTGATAGCGAACGTCAACCGGACTCATGACGCGCTGGGCCGAGCCAGTATCCGCACGCCATTCGCCGAGGTTGCCTAAATCCTCGTCACGGTGCACCAAACGGCCATTGCCCATGTCGACGACGTAGACTCCGTCCTGAATCGCGCGCACCGAGAACGTGCCGCGCATGTGTTCGCCGCGCACCATCGAGAACGAATCGCCGACTCGCCACACTGGCCGCGCCCAGGTTTCCGTGCCGGCTGGCGGTGCGCTGGAAACGTCGAGCAGGCCACGGCCAACCGGCCCGTCGAATGCCTCACCACCTGGCGCCGTCACACCTTGGCACGAAGCCAGCAGCCAGCACGCGAGTCCTAAGACTGGCCGCTTCCCCTTCACGCCAAATCGGGTCACGCCTACTCGGGTCATACCTGTTCGATCGGAATCGGACGGAAGTCAATCGCATCAACCGACGCGAGGTAGTAGCGGATGCCGTCGGCGACACCCTGGAAGCCGTATTTGTGATCCTTGCCGTGCAGGTGCCCGTAGACGCAAACCTTCGCATGCGCCTCCTTCAACAACGGCACGGCACCGGTCTCGCGGCCATCGGTGTAACGCGGTGGGTAGTGCACCAACGCAATCGTGCGCGCGCCGTCAGGCGTGCAGCCGCCGAGCTTTTTGCCAGCTTCGATCGAGAGCTTGAAGCGCTCCAACTCGCGCGCGAACACCTTGGCAGCCTTGTCGTCCGCCCACGGCGCATCTGGCGGATCCCACAAGCGAGTGCCGACGACCACCGTGCCATCCGCCATCTGAATGGCGTTGTTCTGCAGCAACTGCACGGATGGATCGAGAACCCGTTCGACCTTCGTACGCGACTGCCACCACGTACAGTGGTTGCCCTTGATCAATACCTTATGACCAGGCCGCTCGCCGAGCCATTCGAGGTCCGGCAGCGCTTCCTTGAGGCTGAGGCCCCAAGAAGTGTCGCCACCAACCAGCACCCAATCGTCGGGGCCAACCATCTCGTCCCACGCCTCCCGCATGCGGTCGGCATGTCCCACCCATTGTTCGCCAAAGATGTCCATCGGCTTGTCGACGCCGAGGCTCAGGTGCAGGTCACTAATAGCAAAGAGGCGCAACGAATTACTCGGAAGTCGGGGGGAAACGGCGGCGGGTACCTTCGCAGCTAACTGGCCAGAAGGCTAGTTGGCAAGTAACGCGTCAGGTTCGTGCCACGAGCTTGCCCCGGTCTGATCGGGCAAAGCCCACGTAATGACAGGGCCCCGAGGCCTCGACTGGCAGCAGCCGGTTGATCGCAACGAGGCGATCTAGTTGGGCAGATCGCTGGCGCTGATCGCACCCGGCGGCAACGTCTTGGACGGTGCGCCGAAGCCCAATGCGTGCACAGCGCGACTGGCAAAGTCATGGAGCCGCTCGAAGCTGGCGGCGGTCACCACCGCAGGCGTCATCATCTGCAGTGCTGGACGCAACAGGCTGCGCGACGCGAACAGGTGGAATGACAGAGCCCGGTCCCTGGGTTGGGCCACGTCGCCCATGGCGCGCAGTAATACATCCTTCACGTTCCACGTATCGGGCGTGCCGGACAGGCTGAGTTCGGCGCGCCGCGGGATCGCGTGATCCAGGACTGCGGACTCTACGATCGATGCCAGCAGCACTGTCGAGAGACGGTAGTCGCCCTGTTGCTGGCAGCGATCGAACGCATTCATGTCGACGCTGATCAACGAACGCAAGCGCGGGTCGCGGACCTTGTGCCGATCTAGCAACGGCGGCATCGCCGCATTCCTCGCCCCGGCGGCAGCGCGAGCCAGGGTTGGCATGGGGCCCGGCAGCGGCGCAAGCGGCGGCGTCACTACATCATCTTCAGCCGAATCACCGGAAAACGCCTCATCAAACGAGGTGACACCTCGCGCGAAGCCGGCGCGGCCACTCGTTTGACCGACCTGTGGAGCGCCAAACTTTTGACGCTTGGTAACGTCCCCGTAGACTTTATCCTGCAAGCGCGTGTTGAGCGCCCGCACCGCAACGCTAATGACGACACCCAGTCGCGGCAGCGGTAACTCGAGCAGCGGCTTGATCGCGATTTCGACAGCCCAGTTGGCGAGCACCTGGCGCTTCTTAATTAGCCATTCGCGCTCATCTGGCGGCACCCCACCACCAGCAAGCCGGGCCTCAATCGCCTCGACCGAACGGCAACAGCATGCCACCAACAGCGAGGCATCGTCGTCGGACAGGTCGAGCACCACCAAGCCCTGGTAGTTGCTGACGCTGCGCTGCAGGTAGTCGCGCAACCGGCGCACATCGCCATACATGCGCGGCAATTCGTCTGAACCGGCGGCACTGTGGTGAGCGAGATGTAGGCGGTGCTCGCCGAGGTGCTCCAAAGACAATTTGGCCGACTCTAAGAAGCAGACTGCGACAACTTTTTTGACCTGAAGTTCGGGCATACGGACTCGGCAGTCCTACATCGACAAAATCCGCTACGTTTCTTGATGGCGGTTCGCGCAGCTATGCTGCAGGTGCATGACTGCCCACGCAAAGAGCTCCAATCTCGAGCGCAATCTGACCAAGCTACTTGGCCAGGAGAGAGTTCTGTGCACGAGCGACGCGCTGCTGGCGTGGGAATGCGACGGCTTCACGATGCACAAATCGAAGCCGCGCGCAGTCGTCTTGCCCGAGTCCACGGCCGAGGTGCAAGCGGTCGTCAAACTGCTGCATGCGGCCAAGGTCCCGTTCGTACCGCGCGGGGCTGGCACCTGCCTGTCGGGCGGCCCAACTGCTGGCGCGGACGCCGTCATCATCGACTGTGCTCGCATGCGCAACGTGTTGCAGATCTCCACAGAAGACCTGTTCGCTGTCGTGCAGCCTGGCGTCGTCAATCTCAATCTGACTACCGAAGTCACGCCGCACGGCCTGCATTACGCACCTGATCCGAGCAGCCAGTCGGTGTGCACGATCGGCGGCAACCTCGCGGAGAACAGCGGTGGCCCGCACTGCTTCAAGTATGGCATGACCACCGACCACATGTTGGCTGCGACCGTCGTGCTTCCCGACGGCGAACTAGCGCACCTGGGCAGCGCGACGGGACCGCGCGCGCCGCACGGCATCGACATACTCGGGCTGTTTTGCGGCAGCGAGGGCACGTTCGGCATCGCCACAGAAATCACCGTGCGCCTGTGCCGCAACCAGCAAGAAGTGCGCACGATGCTCGCATCGTTCGACTCGATGTCGGCGGCGTGCCGCAGCGTTGGTGAGATCATTTCTGCAGGACTCATTCCGGCCGCGCTGGAGATCCTCGACCAAGCAACCATTCGCGCCGTCGAAGCATCGATCTATCGCGCTGGCTATCCCGAGAACGCGGCCGCCGTGTTGCTGGTCGAACTCGACGGGCCGCACGAAGTTGTCGTCGAAGACGCCGCCGAGATCGCCAAGATCTTTGCCGCACACGACGCGCTGAAGGTCGAGGAAGCGACCGACCCCGAAGAACGCAAACGCCTCTGGAAGGGCCGTAAGGGCGCCTTCGGAGCCATGGGCCGAATCGACACTGATCTCTACGTGCTCGACGGCGTCGTGCCGCGCACCAAGCTCGAGGAAGCACTCGAGAAGATCACCGAGATCGGCAAGCGTCACGGCGTCAACCTGACCAACGTGTTTCATGCCGGTGACGGCAACCTGCACCCGAACATCAGTTTCGACGGCCGCGACAAAGACGCGACGGCGCGCACGATCGCGGCGGGCCACGAGATCCTGCAGTTATGCATGGACCTTGGCGGCAGCATCACCGGCGAGCACGGCATCGGCTCGGAGAAGCTTGACCACGTCTCGATGATGTTCGAACCCGAAGACCTGGACGTCATGGCCCGAGTGCGGGCCGTGTTCAATCCGGACGACCTATGCAACCCGGGCAAGGTCTTGCCGCAGCGCAACGCGTGCGCCGAGGTCAGTAAGTGGCCGCAAATGGTCGCCAAGGTGCTCGACGTTGACGACACCCAACAACCGCCGGAGTCGACCTCGTGAACACCTTCGAAGACATTGCAACATGGCTGCATAGCTCACCGGGCCGCGTGCGCGTGACGGGCAGCGGCTCGCGGGCGCACACGCTGCCGCCGATGGCCGATGCCACGCCACTGCAACTCAGCCAGTTCAACCGCATCGAACGCTTCGATGCCGGCGACCAAACCTGCACGGTCGAGTCTGGTGTGACGCGAGTCGAACTGGATGTGGCGCTGGCAGAACACAACCTCGAACTGCCGTGCCTTGGCGGTGGCACGATCGGTGGTCTGTTCGCAGCCGACCCGTTTGGACCAGCCGCTGCCGGCTGTCCCGGTCCACGCAACCTGCTGCTCGGCTTGGACGCATTGCTGGCCGACGGTTCGGCGTTCAAGTCCGGTGCACGCGTGGTCAAGAGCGTCGCCGGCTTCGACGTGCACAAGCTGTTCGTCGGCAGCCACGGCCGGCTGTTCGTCGCGACGAAGCTCCACCTCCGCCTCAAACCGCGGCCACGCACGGAACAGTGGTTCGCCAATGACACACTCGAATGCGATCAGGCACTCAAACTGGTGCACGCACTTCGCCATGAAGCGGAACCTCCGACCGTTCTGCAGCTTCGCCGCGAACGCAATGGCAGCTTCACGGTTGGCGGCCGCGTCACCGGCCGCTCGGTGCACGTCACGTCGCTATGCAAACGACATGAGCTAGTCGAGTGCGGACAACCGAAGAGCTTCCATGTCGACGTGACCGCAAGCCCCGGCGAAGAGGTGCTCACCGGCGATGCCCTGCCGAGCGCGCTGCCTTCGCTAATCAAGGCGCTACCGGAAAACACCCCTTTCACTTGGCTCGGCGGCGGACGATTCGAAGCGGCCATGCCCAATCCTCAGGCCACCGACGCGGCCCTGCAGCAACTACCACAAGCCAACGCATCAGGCACCATTCTGACCGGTGCGGACACGCGCCGCGGCGTTGGCACCCCCACGGACCCCGGCGAGCAACGACTAGCTGTTGGCCTGAAAAACGCACTCGATCCCAATGGTATCCTCGTCTGAGTCGCTCGTCGCAAGCTACACGCGCACGCTTGACTGCGTGCATTGTGGCCTATGCCTACCGCACTGCCCGACCTATCAAGTGCTCGGCAGCGAAGCCGACTCACCGCGCGGACGCATCTATTTGATGCGAGCACTCGCGGAAGGACGTGTCGAAGACCCCGAGTCCATTCGCCCATACCTCGACCGCTGCCTCGACTGCCGCGCGTGTGAAACGGCTTGCCCATCAGGCGTGCGCTACGGCGAGATCCTCGAAACAACGCGAGCCGAACTGGAACGGGCCAAACCCAAACGCGGCATTGCTGCATGGCTAACGCGCACGTTGCTATGGCACGTCGTTGCCAAACAGCGTCGCCTGCGCATGATGTTCTGGCTACTGCGCGCTGGCGAAGTGCTCGGTCTGCGCTGGCTCGCAACCAAGCTGCGGTTGATGCCAGCGTCGATGGCCAAGATCGCACCGTCCGTGCCGTCCGCGGCAGAACGCCGACCGCTGCAGACCGGCGTGCACCAACCGCCACCCGGGACCAAGCTCAGGAACGTTCGGGTCGCGCTGTTCACGGGCTGCGTCATGGAGCCAATGTTTGGCCGCGTCAATCGCGCGACGCTGACGGTCTTGCTCGCCAACGGGTTTGAAGTGCACATCCCCGAGAGCCAGCGCTGCTGCGGCGCGTTGTTGGTGCACGCCGGCCAGCCCGATCGCGCCAAAAGCTTGGCCGCCGAGAACGTGCGCGCCTTCAAAAACGATGACATCGTGCTCAATAACTCCGCCGGCTGCGGCTGTGCGATGAAGGAATACGACCATCTACTCGGCACCGCCGACGGCAAGGCGTTCGCGGAAAAATGCCGGGACATCAGCGAGTTCTTGGCGGCGGAAGGCCTCACGGCCACTCCTGCAGCGCAGCCAATCCGGGTCGCCTACGATGATCCGTGCCATCTCTGCCACGGTCAGGGAATCACTAAGCAGCCGCGCGAACTGCTGCAGCAAGTGCCTGGAATCGAACTGGTCAGCCCAATCAAGAGCGATGACTGCTGTGGTTCTGCCGGCATCTACAACATGCTGCAGCCCAAACTTGCCGAGGAAATCGGCCAAACGAAGGCAGCGCACCTGCACGCATGCGCGCCTGATATGATCGTGACGGGAAATCCCGGCTGCATGATGCAAATTGACAGCCACATGCGACGTAGCGGCCACAACGTTCCTGTTCGCCACCCGATCGAACTCCTGCTACCGCCTAAATGAGCCGACTCGTCCCCCTCCTATGTGCCGCCTGCGCCGTTGGCATTGGCCTCACGGCCTGGTCCCAACTGGACGCCGGCACAACCAACGTCACCATTCCCAAGGGCGAACCAGCACCCAAGGACGAAGTTGCGACCGACGCGTCGGCACAACTTCGCAAGGCTCGTATGGCGTGCACGGTCGCAGCGCTCGACAGCTACATCGCTGTCTTCAGCACGCAAGCCACTGCCAAGCCCAGCAAGGAGCTGTGGCACAACCTGGCCGAGGCCTACCTCGAACGCGCGCTGCAACGCACACACCTTCACGGCATGGCTCCTGGGGCACCGACCTTCGAAGAGCTCCCGACCGACTTCGCCGGCGACCTCAAGGCGGGGCTCGAAGCCGTCGCCAAGGCGCGCGAGCTTGGTGACGAAACCGGCGAACTGTTCCGGATTGAAGCGGGCTTGATGAGCCAGCACATCACCGGCTGGAGATCGGCGCTCGCGTGGAACGGCAAGATCGCCGCAGCGCTCGCAACGGCGGTCAAGCGCGTCGCCGACGATCCCCAAGTGCACGTCGCGCTCGGTCTTCGCAAGCTGTTCGCCCCGACATGGCTCGGCAACGACCCAGCGAAGGCACTCGAGCACTTCGAGTTTGCCGACAAGGCCGACGGCGACGAACGCCCGGCGGTATTCGCCGCGATGGCCAGCTACCTACAAAAGAAGCGCCAACAAGCCATCACTTGGCTTGAGCGTGCCGTGGCGAAGAATCCCGACAACAAGTTCGCTCGGGTGGTTCTCGGCCGCCTGCGTCGCGGCGAGGACAATCCCTTCGCTCGCAACGTGACCGAGGCAGAACTCGCGGCCGGCAAGTAGCCCCGCGAGACTGAGGCCTCCCTCGGATTGAGTCGCGACGGATTGAGGCGGCGGCGGGCAGGTGATTCCTGCCGGGCACGCACAGCAAAGGCGCGCCCGCCTCAGCAAGAGAGACTAGCGAGTCTCGCGGCGACGCACGCGAATCTGCGCGGTGTCTTCGTTGCGCACGGCCGGCGGCAACAGACGATCTGTGCGAACACGACTGGCCCGGTTGCTGCTGGAGCGGTTCGAACCCAGGCTCCTGCGGATCTCCTGCATCATTTGGCGGAGCGCACGCATCTCAACGCGCATCTCCTCGATCAGCTCGAGGACCTCGCCGCTGTCGGACTCTTCCTCGCGAACTTCGCGCTCTTCGCGCACTTCGCGCTCTTCGCGCACTTCACGCTGCTCGCGGACTTCGCGCTCTTTGCGAACTTCACGCTCTTCGCGGACTTCGCGCTCTTTGCGAACCTCACGCTCTTCGCGGACTTCGCGAACCTCAGTCTCGACGATGACGGCAACGTCATTTGTGTGCGAGTGTGCACCCTCGACCAGCTCCAGGAGAGCCTCATGCTTGGCCTTGGCCTTGCCACCCTTGCCGCCGAGGAACTTGAAGAACGAACCCTTCGGAGAGTCGTCGCTGTCACTATGCAGTAGCTCGAGCAGCACTTCCTCATCCACGCCAGGGATCTCGGTGATCCATTTATGGCCTTCCTTGCCGCCTTCGCCACCGACAACCCAAATACCGTGACCGCGTTCGGCGTCACTTTGCTTGAGGAACTTGAACAGCTTGTCTTGCTTGCTGTTGCCGCCCTCGCCCTTTGACTTGTTCTTGCTCTCGCTCTTCGAGCCGCCCTCGGACACTTCGCTCGAGGTGTCTGTCGTCCATTCAAACGTGAAGCTGTCGACCTTCTTGCTGTCCTTCTTCGCCTTGGCTTTGCCCTTCTTCGGGTTCTGCTTAGCGGTCTGGTTACGGAAGTAGGTGACGGTGCCGTCCTTGACCTGAGCATTGGTCACGTCATCCAAAGCAATGGTGCCGAACAGACGGCCGCTAGCCTTGTCGTGCGCCTTCATGGCGGAG
>JBNMNW010000267.1:0-8179 GCA_051278165.1 Planctomycetota bacterium
AAGCGGACCTCACCCTTTTGCTTGTCACGGCCGTGACATGCCATGCAGTGTTGCGCAAACATGGCTGCTGGCGCGGCGGCGCGTGCAGCGGACAGTGGGTCGGAGTCGTGCGTTGGTTGCGCCGCACCTGATGGTTGCGCGGCGTTTGGTTGCTGCGCGACGCCTGGGGGACAGGCGAGCAGCGCGAAGGCGGACAGCGCCGCGGCGAGATCCAGGTGGGGCCGTCTCATCCCGCCCAGGCTAGCAAAATTAGCCGGGTTGGCATCGGGAATCGCGGTGCGTTTGCACGAGGGCCGCTTGGCGCTGGCGCTGCCCGTCGGCCTGCATGCGCAGACCTTCGTGGTCGACGCCAGCAGTGGTCCCGGCACGAACTACACCGACCTTGCCATGGCGGGGGTCAGCGTACCTGACAAGTCCACGCTGTGGATTCGACCCGGCAGCTACCAGGCCTTCGCGATCGATGGCAAGGGGCTGACCTTGGTTGCCGATGCGGGAACCGCGGTTGCCGGCACCTGCACCGTGCGCAACACATCCTCCTCGCAACGAGTGTTGGTGCATGGCATCGACTTCACCGCGGCGACCTTGGGGACTGGTCTTGTCTTGCATGCAGAAGACTGCGATGGGCTAGTGGTGCTTTCAGAACTGACGACGCCGCCGAACCCTCCCGCCGAGCCGGGCCCGGCATCGTACTGGTATGTGCCGCGCGGCCTGCTCGTAGGGCAGTGTGAGCAACTCGTGCTGCGAGCTTGCATCAATGCATCAGTGTGGTGGAGTCCTGTGTGTTGCGCGGCACGGACGTGCAAGCAACCGCCGGTCTTCCGGTGCTGGCGTTGATCGGCTTGGTCGTCGCCGGAGGAACGGCAGATGTGGTTGGGGATAGTCAGTTGTTCTCAGGTTCGTCACTGGGGCTGCGGCGCAGAGCCCGGCACTGCAAGCGCTGACGTCGACCGTGCACGTGCGCTCGGGCACGGTCTCGTCACTTGACCCGAGCGGTTCGCTGGGTTGGGCCATTCTTTCGACCTCTGGGCTCGTCATTGTGGATCCATCGGTCGCCCTGTTGGCGGGGGTCTCGCCGGCGACGTTTGGATCCGTTGCCTACGAGTCGTCACCCGAGGTTTCGAGTTCTACCGGCGTGCTGGGCGGCACTCTGCAGGCTACCGTGGCGACTACGAACGGGGGCTTGGTTGCGCTGTTGGTGGGGGCGCCGGGACCTGTGATCCGCGTTGCTGCAGTCGATGCACCAGTCTGGATGGACCCTGCCCAAATGGTCGTGCAGGCACTCGGCGTGCAGCAAGTTGGCGTCCCGGTGAGCGGTGTCGCGGCCGTGCCCAATCAGCCATCGTTGCGAGGCGCGGTTGTGGTTTGGCAGGCGGTCACTCTTGGCGCGCTAGGCTTGCGGGCCACCAGTGCGTCGGTGGCATTCGTGCAGCAGCGGCTTCTGTCCGGCAGCGGCTTCTGGCCACCAGCGCAGTCGGCCCATCAGTGCTTAGAATCAGGCCGGTAGAGGTCGAATGCCTTACCCGTTCGCGCTCGTGCGCCGCATCACGCGTTCGCGGCTCCATAGGCCTAGAAGGCCAATTGAGGTGCAGAACAACAGGATCAGCGCTCTGGCTCGCCCGCCGTCGCCGGCGATATTGGCCGCTGAGTCGATCGAAATTGGTGCGACCACCATGCTTGGCCGCTCGGTCGCCAGTGCGTCACAGTTGATTTGCTGCAGCATACCCGCGTCGCTCGCTTGCAGCGCGGATCGTGTTGCGCGCCGTTCTTCGGTGGTCGCCACCGGCCACAGCCGAGTCACCGCATCGCGGGCGGCAATCGTTGCCCACGGGTGTTGTGCATCTGCTGCGCGGATGATCGCTGGCAGTTCGTGACTTGCCTCATGGCGAACCAAGGCTTCGATCGCTGTCAACCGCACCTCATCTTCTGCGTGCAGCAACGCCCGTAACGTGCGCGCATCCAATTTGCGATCGCTGCGACCGAGTTGTCGTGCGGCTTCGGCTTGGTCGGCGTCGCGGGCGGCGAACGCGCGCAGGGCCAACGAAGACGGTTCGCCACCGCCGTCAGCGATCGCCAACGCCATGAACGTCAGCGGCAGCATCAAACCGCCATCACTGCGACCGCAGACTTGTAGTTGGCCGAATTGTCGTTGCGCCTGCCATGTGACATCGCCACAGAGCGAGGGACCCAAGCGAAGCAGGGCCGAGCGCGGGTCGTTGTCGAGTAGGCCGCCGGCGAGGTGGCCGATGATCACCGGCACGGCGAGGGTGCGTGAGGTGCCAACCAAGTCTGCTTCGATCGCGTGCAGCAGTAGTTGCCAACGTTTTGGTAGTTCGAAGTCGTCGGGCACGAACCACTGTTCGCGGCCGTTGGTGTCACAGCGCCAGACGATCTGTGGCGAAGTGCCGGCTGCCGCGAAGCTGCACGTGCCGATCGCGACGGCGCCTGCCGGCACGTTCACCTCGGTCTCACGGATCTGCAGGCCTGTGGCCGACAGCGAGATCGAGAACGCGCCGTTCGAATCCAGTGTTTCTGGCCACTGCGGCAACGTCGGCAAGAACTCGTTGCACAGCCATGCGATGGCCGGCACGTCGTTGCGATGTTCGCTGGCTGCGATCGCTGCGTGCAGCTCAGGGCTGACAATGTTCGTCGGCGCCTGACCGACGAGCATCGGTGCCAGCAGGCAGGTTGTTACGCCGGCCTGCCAGAACTTGCGACTAGCGAAAGAGTTCATCCTCGGGAGTCGCGTCGGCCGGCACGGTCTCTTCGGAATCGTCTTCCCATCCTGCGGTGTCGTATTCAGGTTGGTCGTCGCCTTCGCCTTCATTGTCGTCGTCGAACGCCGCTTCGTTGAACTCGGAGTCCTCGTCGTCGTAGTCATCTTCGTCGTCTTCGAATTCGTCGTCTTCGAATTCGCCGTCTTCGTAATCCTCGTCGTATTCCTCGTCGAGGTAATCGTCTGACGGTTGCACCAGTGCCGCGGCGTTGAGGGCATCTTCATCGCGGGTTCGGCGGCGGGATGCTCGGCGCACCATCCACAGTAGCAGCAGCAGGACGACCGGTGTGGCGCCAACAAGCACTTGCTGCGTTGGTGCGAGGCCATGCCACTTCTTGACGGTGCGCGCCCACAGGGCTTTGGCGTTAGACGTCAAGCGCTCGGCGTTGTCCTTCGGTGGGGCCTTGCCATCGTGGCGGATCTGAGCGATCGCGACTTCGATGAGCGGTCGCAGCTCGTTGCCCTCACTGGCAAGTCGGCCTTCGAGTGCCGTTAGGGCGCTCTTGCTATCCAGTTCCGTTAGACGCGTGATCGCGTAACGGCGGAGCATGGTTTCTCGGTGGTCGAGAACCGCAACCAACACGGTCGTCTCGTCTTTGCTGTCGAGCTTGGGTGACAGCGTTTGGAACGCGTAGGTCAAGTAGCTCCCGGCGCCGACTGCGTTGCCGTCGTTGATTGCCGACGACATGCGCAGCAAATATTGGCTGGCGTTGAGGTCCGTCAACGTCAACAAAGCAGCTTGCACATCGATTGCGGGTTCGTCGCTGTCGAGCTTTCCGGACGTGCCGAGCAATTCGAGTAGCGGTTCGATGGATGCAGGGCGACGCAGCTTGCCGAGCAGTTGCACGGCGACGGCGCGAACGCGGCGGTCGCTGTCGTCGAGGGCTTCGATCGCCAGTTCCGTCGACGTTACGTCGGCGGAGATGCGAATGCTCTGTAGCGCCTGCAGTCGAGCTTCGGGGTGCGGACTGTTGGTCGCGATTGCGGGCAGTTGGGCATGGTGATCCGGGTTGGAGCTGTTGCCAAGTAGCCATGCGGCGCGTGCTGCGACGTCGGCATGCGCGCCCATCGATAGTTTGGCCAAGGCGTTGGCGTCGGCGTCAGCGCCAGCATCCTCCTGTGCCTTCAGGGCCTCGCGCGGGTCCTGATCCGTGCTGGGATCGCCGCGGTTTGGATCACCGATGGCTTGCTTACCCGGACTATGGGCAGGAGGTTTGTTCGGCGAACGGTTCACACCATCACCAGGGTCCTGACCATGTGCCGTTGTCGCAGGGGCGGTAGCCGCCGGCGCATCAGGCACCGGGGTATGAGCCGCGGTAGCGTTTCCGGTGGTGTTTGGTTCTTGCGCTGAAATCAGCGAAAGCAGACAGAGATTGATCAGACCCATCAGCATCCTCACTTGATGACCCTCATCGGTCGTGTGAGGGGGGTGGCTGCAGTCAGATCCTGGTCAAGCCAGAAGGTCGTGCCGTTCGATATTGGGACTGGCAAGATGACTACCGCCGCCAATACGCCCAATGCCCCCCGTTCACAGCCTCGAATGGCTGTGAACACCAAGCGACTGCTGGTTCGAAACGGGAGTTTCTTACTGGGGATCTATGTGCTTGTGCTGCTTGTTGGTGGCAATCCTTCGCTCGGTGTGTTGCTGGCTTCGACTGCATTAATCGCCATGGGCATTGAGCGGTGGTGCCTGCTTCGCGAGACGACTGGTTCGTTGGAGGTAGTCGCGACTGCGGCCCGCACCGAAGGCCAGCGCGATGCGATTGCTCAAGTGATGTCGCTCGAACTCGCCTACGAACGATCGCGATCGGTGCTCGAAGCGTTGGGTGAAGGGGTGTTGGTCGTAGACGAGGGAGGCGAGATCATGCTGGCCAACCCGGCGGCACACATCGCGATGGCGGTGCCGACGCGCGAGCCTGTTGGTCGCCTGCTGTGGGAAGCACTGTCACCGGACCTCGCCGCGCGCGCGCGGGATGCGTTCCAGGCGATTCGCGAACGTTCGGGTAACGACGACGAACTGCCGGTGATTCGCTACTCGGGCATCCCGTGCTTCGATCGCGTGTTTGATATGACCGCTGTCGAAGCGACGTCGCGTCGCACCGGCAAGGACTTCGGCACGGTGTTCTTGCTCGTCGACAGCACGCGCACGCACGAGCTGCAGCGCATCAAGGATCGGTTCCTTTCGAACGTGTCGCACGAGTTGCGCACGCCGCTGACCAACATCTGCGCCTACTCCGAGATCCTGTGCAACCTGATGCCTGGCGAAACGGCGGAGTGGCCCGACTTCGTGCGCATCATTAACGAGGAAGGCGTCAAACTGAGCGACCTCGTTGACGGCATGTTCGATTTCTTGCAGCTCGAGAGCGGCGAAGCTGTGTTTACCAACGAGCCGCTTAATGGTGCCGACGCCGTTGCGCAGGTCGTCGAGGCGCGCAGGTCGAAGGCGGAGCCGCGCGGTATCACGGTTACGTTCGACGCAGGGGACACGGCGCCGGTGTTGTTAGCCGATCGCATGCGCCTGCAGCAAGTCACCCGTCACCTGCTCGACAACGCGATCAAGTTCTCGCCGGATGGCGGCAAGGTCCGCGTTACCGTTGGCGGCCGCGAAGAAGGCTGGGAGTTGCGCATCGAAGACACGGGCCCAGGCATCCAGCCAGATGATCGCCAAGCCGTCTTTGAGAAGTTCAATCAGTTGCCCGACCAGTTGACCGAGAAACCGTCGGGCACCGGTATCGGTCTCGCCACCAGTCGCGCGATTGTTGCACGGTTCGGCGGCCTGATCTGGTGCGAGGACTCGTCGATGGGCGGAGCCAGTTTTGTGGTGCTGTTGCCTGCCGAAGGCCAACCGAAGCTGGCTGGCTTTGCGGCTGGCACCGGCGCCGGCGGCGGCTTCTAGCGAAGCGCGGCCGGCGGCTGTCTGCGCCGGGCGTTCGTGCCTATCCCCGCCGCTTTGAGCACGCCTGTCAGCAGGCACATGGGTAGAGGCATTGGAGTCATCGGCCTATCGTTGCCAGATGTAGGCCTTGGAAAGAAACGCGGTTGTTGCTCGACGGCAGGTCGGTCATCGTTGGAGTATGAGCCGAGTCGTTTCAAGGTTGTTGCTGACTGTCTTGGGAGTCGCGCCGTTGTGCGCCCAGCAGAGTGACTGGTTGTTGGATCCGTCGCCCTATCGCGCCGAGCTGCACGAAGAAGGCAAGCAGATCGTGCTTGAGAACGGCTTGCTGCGGTTGCGGATCCAGCAGGACCCGCTGGCACTCGTTGGCATCGAGCAAATCACTTCCGGGCAACAGCTGCTGCGGGCGGCGGCGCCGCTCGGCGAGTTCACCCTCAACGGCAAGGTCGTGCGCATCGGTGGCTTGAGCAAGCAGCCGAACCACGCGTTCTTGTTGCCGGAATGGCTCGATGACATGCCTGCGGATCCGTTGGCGATCCCAAAGCCGGCGGTGTTGGCGGGCACCGGCAACATCGAAGAGCGCTTCGGTTGGCAGCGCGCGCGGCATCACAGCCAGCTCGCTAGCTGGCCGCCGGCCGGCAAGCATCTTTGCTGGCAGATCGACGCCGGTGACTACGAGGTTTCGGTGCACCTCGAACTCTACGACGGTTTGCCGCTGTTCGGTCATTGGCTTGAGTTGCACAACAAGGGCGACAAGGAGATCGAAGTCGATTCGTTCACGTCGTTGCGCTTGCCGATCGTCGAGGCAGAGTCGCGGGTCGAACCGCAGCGAAGCGGCGTGCACTTGCCGAACCTCTACGTTGAGACCGACTACAGCTTCCACGCGATGAGTGGCGCCGATGGCAGTTCGCATTGCGTTCGCTGGCTGCCGGATCCGGAGTTTGCGACGCAGGTCAACTATCGCTTAGAGACGCTGTGTCTGCTCGAGGTCAAGCCAGAGGTCGGCCCGGCGCAGACGGTTGCCAAGGACAAGACGTTCTCGACGTTCCGCACGTTCGTATTGGCCCCCGATAGCGAAGACCGCGAGCGGCAATCGATGGCACAGCGACGCATGTATCGCACCTTGGCGCCGTGGAGCACCGAGAACCCGCTGATGATGCACGTGCGTAGCGCGCAGCCTGACAAGGTGCGCGCAGCGATTGATCAGTGCCAAGCAGTTGGGTTTGAGATGGTCATTTTGACTTTCGGCAGCGGCTTCAATATCGAAGACGGCAGTCAGAAGAACCTCGACCAGTGGCGCGACATTGCCAACTACGCGCACGACCGTGGCATCCAAATTGGCGGCTACTCGCTGTTAAGTAGTCGCAAGGTCCAGCCGGAAACCGACAACTGTATCAACAAGGAAACCGGCAAGCCCGGTGGCCAGGTCTTTGGCCATGCACCGGCGTTGGCGAGCGCGTGGGGGCAGGCCTACTTCAAGAAGCTCTATCGCTTCTATGAATACACCGGCTTCGACTTGCTCGAGCACGACGGCAGCTACCCGGGTGATCACGATGCGATGGCGCGGCCGCCGCTGCAGAAGGGCTATGAGGATTCGCGCTGGGTGCAGTACGGCATCATCACCGACTTCTATCAGTGGTGTCGCGCGCGCGGCGTCTACCTGAACGTGCCGGACTGGTACTTCCTGCAAGGCAGCAACAAGACCGGCATGGGCTACCGCGAGACCAATTGGTCGTTACCGCGCGGTCAGCAAGTCATTCATGCGCGGCAGAACCTGTTCGATGGCACGCGTGAAAAGAACTCGGCGATGGGCTGGATGTTCGTGCCGTTGACGCAATACCACGGCGGTGGTGCGGCCGCGACGATTGAGCCGCTCAGCGAACACCTTGACCACTACCGCCGCATGTTGACCAGCAACCTCGGCTTTGGCGCGCAAGCATGTTGGCGCGGTCCGCGTCTGTTCGATGTCGACGCGACCCGCAACCTCGTGCAGCAACAGGTTGCGTGGTTTAAGCAATACCGAACCATCCTCGAGAGCGACGTGATCCACTCGAGTTCGCGCCGCGCCGATGGCCAGTCGCTCGACTGGGTGTTGCATGCGAGCCCGGCCTGCGATCCGCCCGGTATGTTGATGGTCTACAACCCGACCAGCAAGCCGCTGCAAAAGGTGATCCCGCTCAACCTCTACTACACTGGGCTGACCGGGCCGGCTGCGGCGACCGACGTGCAAGGCAACGTCTACGAGTTGCGCTTGGACCGTCGCTGCCACAGCGCCATTGCGGTCGACGTGCCCGCCGGCGAATCGGTCTGGTTCACCATTCGCTAGCCCCACAATTGTCAGTACGGTGCCTGGACAAGAAACAACAACTTCGCACGCCAGCGGTGAAAGGAATCCGCTGCGGCATCTTTGGCTGTGGTGCGTGAGGACCATTTCTCGCTAGGAATGCTGTCACCGGCGGCGGCCGAAGTTGTTGTTTCTTGTCCAGGCACCGTACCGACAGTTGGGTGGTGGC
>JBNMNW010000268.1:0-8158 GCA_051278165.1 Planctomycetota bacterium
GTCGAGGGACGAGACCGGCGCAAGCGCGGCAACGTTGACGCCATCCGCCAACACTACCAACTCGCCCAAGGCGAAGATCCAGTCGTTGGTGCGCTCGAACAAGCGCGTCGCGGTCACCCGCACAAAGCGCGCGGACGTGCCTCGGCACGGGACCCGCTGGGTTGCATCGCCGGGATGCGTGAAGTCCGCAGCAGTGTGGTCCGCAATCACCGTCGAGCTAGCGAAGTCGACATCGTTGGCTACTTCGATGCGGAACCGCACCGGAAAGCCAAAGCCTGGTCCCGGATGGCCGCCAAACACCTCGTGCGATGGATAGAGCAGGATCTCGTCCAGTTCGCGCGGTTCGCCAAGATCCACCTGCACCCACTTATTGGTGTCGGGTGCGTCGGCAATCGCGCTGTGATAGCCAAGCGTGCCAGCGGACGACGTCAGGTAGAGATCTGTTGGGGCCGATTGATAGAGGCGATCGGCGCGCTCGACTCCCGCAAACACAGCTTGCAGTCGGTAGTAGTCACGCTGCGGGATCGGGTCAAACTTGTGGTCATGGCAGCGCGCGCAAGCCGCCGTCGTGCTGACCAGCGAGGACATGGCCGTATGCACCATGTCGTCACGATCGAGCGAACGAGTGATCGCCTTGTCGACCGTGCCTTCTCGCAGTTCGACGTGGCCGACAAAGTCCCACGGCCCAGCAGCGAGAAAGCCAAGGGCAACCACGCCGTCGGCGGTGCCTGGATACAGCACGTCACCAGCAAGCTGCTCAGACACAAACCGTGCATAGGGTTTATCGCCTTGGAACGAACGGATCACCCAGTCGCGATACGGCCACGAATTGCGCCGCAGCTTGTCCTTGTCGAAACCGTGCGTCTCCCCGTAGTGCACCACGTCCAACCAGTGCCGCGCCCAACGCTCGCCGTAGCGCGGCGAATCAAGCAGCCGATCGACGAGACGTTCGTAGGCATCGCTGCCGGCATCATTCACGAACGCATCGACCTCAGCAGGCGTCGGCGGCAAGCCGTGCAGATCGAACGTGAGGCGTCGAATCAGACAACGACGGTCGGCCATCGCCGACGGCTCGAGTTGCTGCTCGCGCAGCTTCTGCAACACGAAGGCATCGACGGGTGTGCGAACCCAATCGGATTCGGTTGCAGGCACGGGCACGGCCTGCATCGGCTGCTGCGACCACCACTGCTGTGATTGCGCGTGCAGACTCCCGACGACCGAGAGCAACAGACAGAAAAAGGTGGAGCGAAAAGGCACGGGATCGAGCCGCGAGCATAGCCGTTGGCACCAGGGATGTGGCACGACTAGCCGATTCACCCCACCTGCCTGCACTCCGCGAGGGCATCGGCCGTGCGTCGAGATTGAACAAGCCACCAAGATCGCGCTGCGCTTGCAGCGCTCCTGATCGAGCGCTCGAACTACCGGACGCTGACGCGGCTGAATCGCAGCAAGCATCGATCATCCTGCTTGAGTAGCAGCAGGTCATTCTCGATCATTGCGTTGTCGGTTGCCGCGAGCGCTTGCAAGAACGTGGACTCGAGTTGCATGGCCTCCCGCGTGCCCATCATGCGCGTGCCCGAAGTTGCTCCGACGCGAAAGCTGCCTTGCGAAACGGTCTGGGCCTGCAACGCGGTCTGGTAACGGTTGACGCCCGAAGTTCCGCCGATGCGGCCGTCTCGCTGGACTGAGAGCGTTGGAATCCTCGCGCCGACAGGAACGTCGCCAATGAACTGCCAGGTTCCGATGAGGTCCTGCAGGTCGGCTGGTCGTGCTGGTTGCGATGCGCAGGAGGTAACGATGGTTAGCAAGAGCAGACTAAGAAGTTGGAATCGGGACACGGTCACGCCTAGGCAAACGGTGGACTTCGAGCACATGGCAGCGATCTGGATGGTCGGAGCATTCGTCTCCAACCGCCAGTAACTGCCCCTTTGGGCCGCAGCTATCACACTGGACTTGCACGCACGATACCGCAGATACGGCACGCAACTCCACATTGGATCGCATCATGCAGGAGGCACTGCTCTTTGCTTTCGCACTGTCTGCTGCGGTGCTGGCGTGGGCAAGTCCGCATCAGGCAAATCGCGCGCCGGCAACTGAAGGTTCTGTACGGTGCCAGGCACGAAACCAACTCATTCGCGATGGTTACTCCGCCAAGCGTCGCCCAGAGCGAGAGTGCAGTCGGGGATGCGAACGTGTTGTTTCTGTGCCTTCCATGAGAGGGCACCCTACCTAGCTAATCGCTGAAGACTTCGCCGAGTGTTGTCGCGATCAAGATGGTCCGCGCGATCTGATCCAGTTGTTCGGACGAACTACTGCGGATGCGTGTCAGGGTTACTTCATCGAGCGAGCCGAAGCGCTGTTCGAGCAGGCATAGAATGAGCTGGACTTTGCCTGCGAGCTCTCCTCGCAGCATGAGTTTTTGGGCGGTAGTCATGTATTCGGACTCCATCTCAGGATCAATTTCGTGGAAGGCTAGGCGCAGGTGTTCGGGCTCGGCATTGCTGACGGTGGCTGTGTAAAAGATTAGCAGACTAACGATCGGGCGTCCGCCCGGGGTGGTTCGCAATTGACGAAACAGTGCACTCCAAGACAGCAACAGTGCTGCCGTGTCGGTGACCTGACGCATGTGCTTGAGGTGCAACAGCGGTAGCAACACGCGTAACGATAGCGGCCGGGCCAACAACACTTTGTCGTCCAGCGGGCTTGGGTCTTCGAGGTCAAACGCGAACACCGGTTGCCGCTGAGCAATCTTCGCCGGCAGTGCATCGATGTTGAGCAAGCCACCAAGATCGCGCGGCCCTTGCCACGCCCGGGCACCGTGGTGCAATACTACCGGCAGAACTGGCGGCAACGCCTGCGCGTCGGGATGTTCGCGGCGGAACCGTTCCCAGATCGCAACGACGTAGCGCAACATCTGCAGCGCGGTCCACCGATCCTCGACCGACTTGTGCTCGTTGAGCATATAGATCAGCGTCGACGTGCCATCGAGTTTAGCTTCGAGCAGCACGTCCGCGTGCTGGTCGCGCAACGCGTCGTCCACAAAGCTGCCTTCGATCCGGCGCAAGGTGCGCCAGTTGATCGCTGCCGTGATCTCCGCGGGCAGAATGCAGCGCAGCAGTTCGCCCGCGTTGTCCGGGTCGCCAAATACGGCGCTAAAAAGCGCATCGTGCGGGCGCTGACTAAAGTGTAGTTCGTCCACTAAATCCTCCGCAGATCTAGTGGGCGATGAGGGGGAATATGGTGCGCGCGCCGATTCCCGGCACCAGGGCATGTGACGTCGGCGGGCGGTTTGACGATTCGACTGACACCGTCAGCGGATCTGAACTGTTCGGTACGGTGCCAGTGTTCTGTACGGTGCCAGGCACGAATCCAACACATTCGCGTTGACTACTCCGGCAAGCGTCGACCCAAGCGGGAGTGCAGTCGAGTATGCGAACGCGTTGTTTCTGTGCCGGGCACCGTACGCACGCGATGAAGTTGCTGTGCCACGGAGAGGCCGCGCCCCGGACCGCACGTTGCACTTCCTATTCGCTCACGTTGGCCCGTATCCTCTGCCCCGTCCTCCTCGCTACACGCACGTCCTCTCACGCATGATCTTCGAGCTACGCAAGCACTTCACCCTCGAACCCTGGCAACAGGATGCGGTCGACGCCTGGTTGGTAAGTGATTCGCCTTCGTTGGGACCGAGGCATGGGATCCTCGAGATCTACACGGGCGCCGGCAAGACGATCGTGGCCTTGGGCGCCATGGCAGCCGTGCTGCGCGAGACCCCGCAGACGAAAGTGGCGATCGTCGTGCCCACCATCGCTCTGGCGCAGCAGTGGGCGAACACGATTCCAGAGCGCACGACAATGTCTGCCGCCCGGGTCGGCATGGTCGGGGGCGAATGCAACGACGGGTTCGACGCGCACGACGTGCTCGTCTACGTGCTGGCTAGCGCTCGGGCGGGCTCAGGGAAGGGCTCGCGGCTGGCCGCCGACGTAGAGGCTGCCCGGGCTAAGCGGCAAGAGGTCGTCCTGATCGTCGACGAGTGCCACAAGGCTGGCGCGCCCTCGAGCAGCAAGATCTTCGACGCGCGCACGCACGCTCGCCTCGGGCTGTCAGCGACGCCGCGTCGCGAGGGGGCCGACGCGCAGGATGAACTCGGCCAAGTGCTGCCACTCGAACGGCAGCTTCACGGCCGTGCGCTCGGCGGCGTGTGCTACCGCCTGAGCTTGCGCGACGGCTACACGCTCGGAATGCTGCCGCGCTACGAGATCCACCACCACGGCATTTCGCTAACTGGCAAAGAGCAGCAACAGCACTCGCTGCTCACCCACCGCGTGACGCAGGCGCGCCAAGACGTCGCGCGCGCTGGCGGCTCGCCCGATCGTTACCTCGCCTATCTAACGGGCCGCGGAGGCATCGCCTCTGGCGCGGTGGTCAAGGCTTCGGCGGCGTTGCAGTCGGCCTACCTCGAACGCAAACACTTCCTCTACCAAGCCTCTGAGCGCCTGCGTGTCGTCGAGCGAATCCTGGTGGACGCCTGGCACGACGAGCGCCTTGGTGCACCAAAAGGCGCCGTGCTATTCAATGAACGGATCGGCGACGCGGCCCCTCAGCTAGAAGCCGGATTGGACGAAGGCGCAAACCCCGAAGAGCAGCAACTCGTTGCCGGTGCCGAGAGCCTCTGCGTGCGGGTGAAGCAACTCGCCAAGCTGGGCGAGCTGCCCTTTTCCCCCAGCGCCGTGGCGATCGAGCACTCGCGTCTGTCGGCTACCGCACGCGAAGAAGCGCTCGACGGACTGCGTTCGGGCGAAGTCCAGGTGCTCGTTTCGGTCAAGGCGCTGCAAGAGGGCATCGACATTCCCGACGTCGGCTTGGGCGTGTCGGTGGCGAGCACGGCGAGCGCACGCCAGCGCATTCAGACCATGGGCCGAATCTTGCGGCCGGCACGCGACGCGACCGGCAAGCGACTGCCACCCGACCAAGCTCCGGTGAAGCGCCTGCACTTGCTCTACGTGCGCGGCACCGTCGACGAGGAGATCTACAAGCGCACCGACTGGAACGACGCGACCGGCGCCGAACGCAACCACTGGTGGGAATGGAGCCTCACCGACCACGCACCGCGCGATGGCGAGGAGCTTGCGCCGACCGACGTGGACGAGGCGACTGCCTGGGAACGCGTCGCCGAGGGCACGTTCCCCAAGTTATGGGAAGGCCCCACGCAAGGCGTGCCGCTGGTGCTCAAGCAGGGCCGGGTCTGGGTCGTGCTGGCTGCGCAGACGCTGCCCGTTGACGATGCAGCGCCCATCATCAAGCTCTTGGAAGCGGGCCAGAGGCGCGGCGCCTATCCCGACGCGCGCGGACGCTTCAGCGTTTCGCCTAAACTCAATGTAGTGCTCAAGCGCGGGGTTTCCCCGAAGGACCCCGAGCGTCAGGTCACGTTCGCGCTCGGTCGCATAGAGAGTCCGCCGATGTGGGCCGGCAAGGGTGAGGAACCCAAGGACGTCGCCGCCGATGAAGTAGTCGCAGGCAACGTCACCTCGACTGAAGCAACCTCGTCAGAGTCGGCCTCTTCGCATCCAACCCAGATCACCCAAACCCAGAGCAAGCCCGCACCCAAAAAGACCTCAGGTAGCAAGAGCACGAAGCCGTGGTTTGTTCTCGTGCAAGAGGGCTACCTCGCAGCCGTGGTCGGCGACCACGCGGAGCTCGAGCGCGTAGCAGAAGTGCTCAGCAAGCAGCGCAAGGCGTGGATCCACGAAGCGGTCCAGGTGATCGCTGACGGCACGGGTTGGCCCGCCGGTGCCGACGAGACGCCGCCCAACGGAATGGAGTCCCTTTTGCCCTACGTTGGCATGGCATTCGTCTCGGGCCGCGCCGACTTGCTCCGCCGCGCGTGCCAATCCTTCAAGATCGGCAACGCCCAAAAGCCCAAGCGCGTGGCCATCGCCAACGCGCTCGCGATCCTCGCGCGGCAAGCCAACGAGGTGTGCTTCCCAGATGAGTAGCTGATGGTACGGTGCCTGGCACCGTAAAGAGCAGTTCGGGAGTGGCAGCCGGATAAGGGTTTCAACAGGCAGCTAGCAGGTGCGCGAGGATCACGAGCAACAGGCCCAGCATGGCCCCCCACAGGCCCGGCTCGCGAAGCCGCCGTACCGCGAGCCAGTATTCGGGGAGCAGCTGCCCGGCCAGACGCCACGCGTCCGCCAAGATATCGCCTAAGCCGGTGGCACGACCGAGCAACCACGCTGGCAACGCTAGTAGGCCGAGCACCACCGACAGCACCGCGGCACATCCGGCCAGAGCCACGCTGGAGCCGACCGGCAAGATCACGAAGCCGATCACGAGCCAGCTAGCGGCGTGCAACAGCATGTCCAGATAGCCGAGTTCTACGAGCCCGATGCAAACGCCGCCCGAGAACAGCATCGCGGTCGACCAAACGAAGAACGAAGACCTTACGTCTCGCCAGAATGGTGGCAGCTCCGGGGTGGACGCGAGTTCGGGCATCTGCACGTCATTCGCCGACATGCCACTAGGCGATGCAACGGATGGGTCATCGATCACATCGATTGGCAGCCTAGTTACCATTGCCGCCGGCGCCCGGCTGGGCACTGATTGGCGCTCGCGACACCAAGTGGCATGACTCAGGACCTATGCTCCGGCAGAAGAGCGTCGAACGGCGGCTTGGCGCACTCTTGCGAGGTCGATATCGAGATCGAAGAGTTCACTAGCGGGAGGCTGACTCAAACCGCACATGGAACTTCCTACTCGATGATCCGAGGAGCCGGATGCGAGCTATAGTCCGGCCATGCGCCCGCTCAAACCAGTCGTCTTGATCTGCGCCCTCTTGGTCACCGCCTGCGGCGACAGCCCCAGCACGTTCGCTCATGCAACGAAGGCCGAGATCGAGAAGGCCTACCCCGACGCAGGTATCTGTCACTCCTCTTACGACTTCCAACGGGACGCACGGCGCTACTTCCCGTTCATCGGAGACGACGGCCAGTTCATGGGCATCGGCTACGAGACATCCGACCCTGACAGTCCGGGTCGCGCGCCCAAGGTCGGTCGCTGGATCTACCACTACGACAACCAAAGCGGCCCCCGACTCGCGATCGGTGAGAACGACATGGAGAAGCATGTCGGCCCATGGCAATTCTGGCATCGCGATGGCAGTGCGCGTGCCAAGGGCGCCTTCACCGCGGGCAAGATGCACGGCGAGTGGCGCGTCTGGCAGAAGGACGGCAAGGTCGACGCAGAGTTCACCGGCGTCTACGAAGACGGCAACCGCACCGGCGATCTAACGCAGACGCACTGACGAAAATTGGCTCGCACGGCTTCGCCAGAAGAGAGGCCAAGGCGAGCGATTACGATGGCGTGTGTCGCGGTTTCGAAGCGCTCATGACCGAGCAGCGCACCGGCGAGTCGCTCCGGCTTGACTCCCCCTTGCGTGGTGGCTTCATGAAGTGGTGGCTTCCATCACTGCCAACCTTCAACCCCAAACAAATCTGTCGCTGCGATCTTGAAACACGCAGGCATCGAACTAGACTGATCAGTCTAGTAAGGAAGGTATGCCCGCCAGATCCCGCAAACCCACCGCCGAAGACACCGCAAGCCGCACGCGCCTCCTTGACGCGGGCGCCGAGCTATTCGGCAAGAAGGGCTTCAACGGCTGCGGCCTCAGTGAGATCCTCGCCCAAGCCGGCGTCCCCAAAGGCTCTTTCTACCACTACTTCGCCTCGAAAGAGGAGTTCGGCGTGGTCCTGATCGAGCGCACCCGCGACGAGTTTCTCGCCGAACTAGGCCCACTGATCGGGGACCGTAAGAAGGCCCCGCTTGCCCGGCTGCGCTCG
Source organism: Planctomycetota bacterium (assembly GCA_051278165.1). Classification (GTDB taxonomy): domain Bacteria; phylum Planctomycetota; class UBA1135; order UBA1135; family UBA2386. Next base: position 7,836 of record JBNMNW010000268.1, read on the forward strand.
ATGTTTGAATACATCCGCGAGCAATGCTCGGAAAGTGGACCGACCTCGGAATGCCTGATTTCGAAGCTTGCTCTGGAAACGGGCAGCCTCAGCGAACCCGTGCACGCGGCCGTCAAGTGCTCCTACCAGCAATGGAGCGCGCTGCTGGCCCAGGTCCTGCGCGAAGCCCAGGCAGCCGGCGAAGTCGATGCCAAGCACGACGCGGATCGACTGGCTAATGTGCTGGTCATGCTCTGGGAGGGCGCTGCCATCCGCATGCAGATAGACCGCGATATTGCGCCGCTCGACGACTTCCTAGACGTCGCCTTCGACTCGATTCTGCG
>JBNMNW010000269.1:0-8128 GCA_051278165.1 Planctomycetota bacterium
CGATCGACGAACCTGCATCGAAGATCGACGAAGCCGTGTGGTGGATGAAGTCCGACGAAACGACTTCGTCTTCGGTGTACTCGAGGATGCCCTTCAGGTAGGTCTCGGACGCGTTCTTGATCGCGGCCTTGATCTCGGCCAGCGACGTCGCCTTCTCGGTCTTGAACGTCAGGTCGACCACGGACACCGTCGGCGTCGGCACGCGCAGCGCCATGCCGGACAGCTTGCCCTTGGTCTCCGGGATCACGAGGCCGACAGCCTTCGCCGCGCCGGTCGACGACGGGATGATGTTTTGCGCGGCGGTGCGGCCACCCTTCCAGTCCTTCTTCGACGGACCATCGACGGTCTTCTGCGTCGCCGTGTAGGCGTGCACCGTCGTCATCAGGCCTTCGGCAAGACCGAAGCCTTCCTTGAGGATGACGTGCACCAGCGGCGCCAGGCAGTTGGTCGTGCACGAAGCGTTCGACACGATGTCGTGCGCCTTGTAGTCGATCTTGTCGTCATTGACGCCGAGCACGATCGTCGGCATGTCACCCTTACCGGGAGCCGAGATGATGACCTTCTTGGCACCAGCGGTGATGTGGCCTCGGGCCATCGTGTCTTGCACAAACAGGCCGGTCGACTCAATCACGAGATCGACGCCCATTTCCTTCCACGGCAGGCCGTCCGGCGTGCGCGCCGAAACCACCTTGATGTCCTTGCCGTTGACGACGATGACGTCATCCTCTTCCTTGTCTGGCGACGACTTCTTTGAGCTGACCGTGCCCTTGAAGCGACCCTGAACCGAGTCGTACTTGAGCAGGTAGGCGAGGTTGTCGGCTGGCACGATGTCGCCGACAGCTACAACTTCCAGTTCTTCAAGTAGGTTCTGCTCAGCGAGAGCACGGAAAACGAGACGGCCGATACGACCAAATCCGTTGATGGCGACGCGGGTTGACATGACGAGGTAAACTCCTGTGTGGTTGTTGACTGCGTGGAAAATCGCCAAGCAGTCTAGCGGCCCGCTGGCCCTATCCAATGGCAAGCCCTCTCCAATGGACAGTTTCGTTCGATTGCTAGATACCTGTGCGCGCAGTCTGTCGCGCTACGAGAACGTCACCACTGAAGGTGCCGTGCTGGTGGCGATTTCAGGCGGCATCGACAGTTCTTTGTTGCTGCTCACCATGGCACGCCTACGGGACGAGGGCCGCCTCACCGGGCAGCTCGCGGCTGCGCACATCGACCACGGGGTGCGCCCGGACAGCCGGGAGAACGCCCAACACGTGCTCGACCTGTGCGATCGGCTCGATGTGCCGCTGACGGTGCGCCGGCTGGAGTTCGACGAAGAGTCTCCCAGCGAAGACTCGATGCGAGACAAGCGCTACGCGGCGCTGGCCGAGGCCGCCCGCCACTTCGGGGCCTCGGTGCTACTGACCGGCCATCACGCCGACGACAACCTCGAGACCGTATTGTTCCGCATGCTGCGCGGCACCGGCCCTCGGGGGCTCGCCGGCATCCCGGAATCTCGATGGCTCGGCCGCGGCGACCGGCGCCTGCTGCTGGTGCGGCCCCTGCTACGCACCCGTCGCACCACGATCGAATGCATGCTTGAGCGCCTCGGCGAGAAAGCGTTCCACGACTCCAGCAACGACGACACGCGGTTCGCCCGCAATGAACTTCGCCACGAGACCATCCCGGCGCTGCGCAAGAGCATGGGCATCGGCCTCGACGTCGCACTGATGACGGTCGCCAGCACTGCCCGCGCCGCAAATGACATCATCGAGGCACAAGGGCTGCGCGTGCTCACCACGCGCGCCCGACACCGCACCAACTGGCGGCTCGAACTCAACCTGACGGACCTCGACGTCGACTCGTTGCCGTTTGTTCGCGATGCCTTGCGCCAGGCACATATCACGATGCACCCGCACGGTGAATCGCCGAGCACGGCGTGGCTTGATCGTGCGATGAGCTTGCTCGACATGGACGACGGCAAACGCGTCGCTGGCCACAGTGGCCTGATGATCGAACGCATCCGCGATGGCCTGCTGATGGTCGACACCGATCGCGCCGGGGCAACTCCCGACGTTCTCGATGGCAACCTCGAGTTTCCGGTCGATGGCGAACGGCATCGCTTTGCTCGCACCGAGTGGTCACTGCAAGCACATGAACATCCGGTGCCGCCGCTGGTGCCGTCCCCTGCCGTTGCCGGACCACTGCGCGCGTTGATTGATCCTCGAGTTTGCGGGGAGACATTCTACCTGCGCACCCGTCGCGCCGGCGATCGCTTCCAGCCGCTCGGCTCGAACGAATCGATGGACCTACGCCGCTTCCTGCAAGGCCGTCATCTACCGCGTTTCGATCGCGACCGCTTACCGTTGGTCGTCGACAAGGACGACCGCATCTTGTGGATCCCCGGTGTCGAAGTCAGCGAGATCGCACGCCTGCACCTCAACACGCACCGCTGCATCGAGATCATCGCGACCTGCGGTTAGCAGGCCCGATGGTGCGTCAAGATTGACGACGTAAACGATTGACGGCGACCACTACTGACGGCGCCGCCAGTAGCGTTCTTCGATGCGGCCAACATAGCGGCGCTCCATGCCCGCGCCAAAAAGCCGCCTACTTGATCATGCCAGCTTCTTTGTATGCATAGAAGATGCGCACGAACTCCTTCATCTCAACCTTGAAGCGCTGACCGAACGACAGCACCAAGATGTGCTCGACGATCTTGCGCGTCGCTTCACTGGCCACGCCGCCGCCCTTCTTCTTCGCTTCTCGCTTCTCCTTGGACGTTGGCGGCGGCGAGCCGTCGATCAAAAACTCGACCTCTACATAGACGCCACCGCCAGCCTTCGCGATCTCCTTGAAGTCCTTGCGCATCGCCTGCTGCGACTCCTGGAACTTGCCAAAGCCCGGGCCTACCTTCACGTTCGGGCCGATCTTCAAGAGCACGCCAATGGCCGAAGTCAGATACGCCTTCTCTGGCTTGCGCGCGCCGGTCGTTGGCTTCTTATCGTTCTGACTGCCGGGCTTCTCAAACGCCGCGCGCGCCAAATCGATCGCAAGCTGCTTCTCATCGGGATGCGGTGGCGCGTCGCCGATCAAGATCACGATCTTGTTGGCATCGGCATTCCATTTCATCTTTTTGCTCAACGCCATGTCGAGTCCGCCGAGCACGGCTTCCGGTAGGTCACCGCCACCGATCGCGCGCATCTTTTCGAGCTTCTTGCGGATGCCCTTTATGTTCTTCGACAGCGACTGTTCCAACTCGGCGCCGTGCTTGCCTAGTTCGTCGTTGTCCTTGTAGTGCACGAGGCCAACGCGAAGCTTCGGCGAGATCCCGCTGAGGATGTCGGCCATCTCGCCAAGGGCGATCGCGAGCGCATCGATGGTCGGCTGCATGCTGCCGGTCGAGTCGAGGCACAGCATCACGTCGAGTCCAGACTGATAGAGATCGAACGCGCGCTGGGCCGCGGCCGCCGTGCCACCGCCAGTCGCTTTTGGTTGCTCGCGCGGCTGCCACTGCTCTGGCTGATGCGATTCCTTGTTGCGCCGCCACCAAATTGCCCACTCCGATTTCGTGGTCGCACCGGCAGCAGGCAGCAGCAGCGTGAGCACTTCGCCGACACGCTTATTGTAGTAGTCGTTTTTCTTGCCCAGCTGCTTCTCGATCAACTCGTCGAGCAACTCCATAGTCGCCAGCTTTGGCAGCAGTTCTGGATCACTTCGCAGCAGCGCCTCCAAACCAAACGCCTTCAACCGCGCATCCTTGTCCCGGACCGCCGACAGGATCATCTGGTTGCCGACCGGGTGCCAATACTGATTGAGCGACAGCAGCACGACGGCCTTCTGCACCCAGTGCTCGGACGCCTCGTAACGGCCAACCAGAGCTTCGGTCGTGCCCTTGCCGAGGGGTGGCGGTGCATCCTGTGCCGACAACGGCCCGACAGATAATCCGATCACAAGAAGGCACCCAAGAATGGGGCCACAAACACAATTCCAGAACATTAGCGGGTCGTTGGTGCCGAGGGGGTCGCCCCGTTAGCAGGACAGCCACCCCGTGGGGACGATTCAGGACTATGGACATTGCCATTGCCAAGATCCAGATCGCTTGCCAGCAACGGCTCAGCCAAGCCAAGTCAGGCAACACAGTTTTGAACTACCTCGACCTGCCCCTCGCGGAACACCCCGCCCTCTGCAATACTTCTGCCACCCCCTCTGTATTCCGAACCCGATTCGCCACGTGCGCCTAACTGTCGAGACCGGCCCACTTGCCGGCACCGTAGTCCATCTAGAACGCGACATCCCGACGCTCATTGGAAGCAGTCCGGATAGTCATTTGCGTATTCAAGAAGCCGGCGTCATCGAGGACCACGCGGTCGTCAAGGCGTTGAAAGGAACCGGTTTTGGCATCAAGGCCCACGGCGCCGTGCGGGTCAACGGCTCTGAGGTGCAGGCGAGCCCTCTTACTGATGGTGACATCATCGAGATCGGCACGACCCGCATCGCGTTCGGCAAAACCCAAGAGCGCGGTCTGCCGAAGATCTCGGGCTACCGCATCATCGACGTGCTCGGCAAGGGTGGCATGGGCACGGTCTACCGCGCCGAGCAAGTCAGCCTGCACCGTCAAGTCGCGCTGAAGGTACTCAAGCAAGAGCAGACCAGCGACCCTGCGTTTATCGCGCAGTTCATCGCCGAAGCGCGCGCCGCGGCCAAACTGCAGCACCCGAACGTCGTGTCGGTGTTTGACGTCGAGCACGACGGCGACACTTACTTCTACGCGATGGAGTTGATGCATGAAGGCTCCTGCGAAGACTGGCTGAAACAGAACGGTGTGATGCCGGTCGATCGCGCGCTGCAAGTCGTCGCCGACGCAGCCGCCGGTCTTGCCTACGCCGAGTCACTCGGCATCGTGCACAGAGACATCAAGCCCGACAACTTGATGCTCGACCAACACGGCGCAATCAAGATTGCCGACCTCGGGCTCGCAAGTCAGGCGTCAGATGTGGTCGGCGAACGAGCCATCGGCACGCCGCACTTCATGGCCCCCGAGCAAGTCCTGAACAAGGAGCTCGACCACCGCACTGACCTGTATGCGCTCGGCTGCACGTTCTATCGCTTAATCACTGGCAAGACGCCATTCCGCGGCCAGACGGTCAAGGACATCCTACGGGCGCAGGTCAAGGATCAAGCCGAGCCAGCATCGCGGGCCAACCCGGACGTACCGCAAAACGTCGCTGCGATCATTCAGCGGCTGATGGCCAAGAATCCGAACGATCGGTTTCAGACGGCGAACGACCTGCTCGAAGAGCTCGAACTGCTGCTACAACCGCCGCAAAAGCGCGGCCTGTGGATTGGCCTTGCGGTCGCGGCAGTGCTGATTGCTGGCGGCACGGTCTGGTGGGCAGTCACGCGTCCCGACACGATCAAGACGATCAAAGAAACCGTCGCCTACGACGACCCAGAGAAGCAGCAATTCGCCGACCGCATCAAGGTGCTGGAAACGGCAGCCACGGAAAGTGACGCGACGATCGCGCTGCTGACGACACGCGTCTCCGACCTCACTGCCGAAGACTTGGCGGCCGCATTCGACCTCGTTGCGGCCAACCACCCCGACACCTCGGCTGGCGGCGAAGCGAGCAAGCTCGCCGCCGCAACCCGCAAGGTCGTCGCGACCCGCACGCAAAAGACATCCGAGCGTCGCTCGCGCATTGCCGGCCATCTGACAACCGTTCGCCAATCGACGATCAAGCCACTCGACGCCTACGACTACGAGCTCGCGATCCGTTCGCTCGACGTCAAGCCGCCGCAGGAACTGACGGACGATGACGAATTGGCGGCTGGCCTCGAGAAGCTGCGCGGCGAGATCATCGCCAAGGCGCGCGAGCATCTGCAACGACTTCGCGATCCGGTAAAGGCTGCGACCTCTGGTAAGGACGAAGCCAAGCTGAAGGCCGCGGTCGAAGCGCTCGACCAAGGACTCAAGCCGGATACGCGCTGGCCAAAGGCCATGCTCGCGGAGCTGACGGAAGCAAAGTCCGACGCGGCTAACGGCCAAGCCACGCTGGCGACGCTACAGAAAGTTCGCCGGGCCGGCATCTGGCAGACCTACCATGCGCTGCTGCAAGACCCAGCTGGCTTCCGTAGCCACCTCGACAACTGTGACTTTACAGCTGCGGCGAAGAGCGCGCAGTCATTCGGCGGCGGTGCCCTGGGCGGCGCCACCGGCGATGCACCCGGGAACGCAGCGGCGCTGCGCGCCAAGGGCTTGAGCGACTGGACGGAACGTGCGGATACGTTCGCAACGGCGCTCGAGGAAGCCTGCAACTCCGGCGAACTGACGGTGTCCGTTGGCACGGATCAGTTGCGCGTGCTCAGCTGGGACCGCGAGACGAACCAGATCAAGGTGCGCTTGGCCGGTCGCGTTCGCAAGGAAGAGACGGTTGACTGCCAAAGCCTACTCGTCGAGCAGTGGCTCAAGTTGGCGGATCAAGTCGAGGATGCGCCGGAAGGAAGCCGTGAATGCTTCGTAGGCCTGCTAGCGATCAACAAGCACTGCCGAGCAGCCACCACATACCTCAGTAAGATCAGCAAGACCAGCGACGAAACCGGCGTTGGCGACAAGAGGTATCCGTTCGCTGCGGATGTGTTCGAGCAACTGCTAGCGCGCTTGCCGACCGTGCAAGAGAGCTGGTCCAAGGTGCTGACGGATGAACTGCTTGCCGGCAAGCGCTTGGCTGCTGGCTTGCGCGCGCTGTCCGAAAAGCGCAACACCGCGGCCGCCGGCCACATCGAAAAGCTGTTCTCCGAGCACCCACACAGCTTCGTGGTAGCAGTCCTGCCGTAGCAGCAACCAGCAAGACAACATGTTGGTACGGTGCCTGGACAAGAAACAACATTCTCGCTGATCAGCGGTGTCACGATTTCGATTGATCGGGGCGTGCCCCAAATAGCTCCGAGTTTCCTGTCACCGTCCGCGCGCGGAGTTGTTGTTTTCTGTCCTGGCACCGTACCGACTACTTCGTTAGGGATGGGGTGCGTAGGCGGAAGCCGTTTGGGCCGTGTGGTAGTTGGCCTAGCAGGTCGCTGGATGCGCCGAGTAGCAAGGCGCCGAAGCCGTGTCGCTTGCGCACTGCGTCGACCGCTTCGAACAGCTTCTTGCGCGAAGTGTCCTGCTCGGCGAATAGCTGGCCTTGCTTAACGCCTTGCGGTTGTAGCGACGTCAAGGTTACGCCGACCAAGCGCACTAACACTCGGCGCGATAACAACTCGTCGAGTAGATCACCCGCGAGATCCATGCAGATGTCGGTGCGGTCCGTTGCTTCGCGGATCGAACGAGAACGCTCGCCAATGACGCCATCGACGTGACGCAGCTTGACCTGCACCGTGCGCGTCAACATCTGCTGCTGTCGCAACTCGGTCGTGGCGCGGTCCAACAGATACGAAAGCATGCCTCGTAAGAACAAGCGCTGCTGCGAATCGGCATGGTCGCGCGGTTCGAACGACGTCTCGCGTGAGATACTGCGCAGCGCCGGCGTTTGCTTAACCGGCGCATCATCGAGGCCACGACAGCGCAACCAGATGTCGTCGCCGCGCGCACCGAAACTCTGACGCAGTAGGTCGCGATCGACGGTCCACAACTGGCGCACCGATTCGATCCCGACCTTGTGCAGCAACTGCTGGCTCTTGGGGCCAATGCCGGGAACGTGTTCGATCGCGAAGTCGCCGAGGAAGTCACGTTCGTGGCCCTTTGGCACTTCGCAGATACCGCCGGGCTTCGACCTCATCGTGGCCAACCGCGCCACCGTGCGCGTGCTGCCCAGTCCTTGCGCAATCGACAGTCCGGTCGCCTTGCGAACTTGCCGGCGAAGTTCTCGGCACAATCCAAGCAACGAACGCTCGGACGAAATGGCGGTCGAGTCCCCCAACACCTGCTCGACGACCAGCGGCACACCCGTCAAGTCGGCATAAAAGTCATCCAAGGAGCAGACCTCGACGACCGGGGAAAATTGCTGAATGACCTCGGCGACCTTCTTCCGGTAGCGCTCGACCAGGCGCGAATCCCCCTCGCGCACGATCAGTTCTGGGCAGCGTCGCATCGCTTCATGCAGCGGCATCGCAGTCTCAACTCCGAGTCGCTTGGCCTCGT
>JBNMNW010000270.1:0-8105 GCA_051278165.1 Planctomycetota bacterium
AAGAAGCGCATCGCGCTCGGCCTCAAGCAATTGCAGGCTGACCCGTGGAGCGGCGACATCCCGGCTCGTTACCACATCGGTGACAGCGTTCCGGGCACGGTCACCAAGATCACCAACTTCGGCGTCTTCGTCGAACTGGAGCAGGGCCTCGAAGGTCTCCTGCACATCTCCGAGCTCGCCGACCACAAGGTCGAGAACCCGGAAGACGTGGTCAAGGTTGGTCAACGCGTCGAAGTGCGTGTCATCAAGATTGACACCGACGAGCGCAAGATCGGCTTGACGCTGATCCAAGCTCACTTCGAAGAAGGTGCCGAAGGTACGCCGGCGGCTTCGTCGACGGCCGAGCCGGAAGCTGCTTCCACGATGCCGATGCTCGGCTCGTTGGCTGACCAGCTCAAGGGCATTGGTGCCCGCGTGAGCGAACGCGAATCTGAAGTCGAGCCAGACGCGCCTGCGGCTGAAGCACCGGCTGCAGATGCTCCCGCTGAAACTCCCGCCGCTGAGGCTTCGGAAGAAGCCAAGGAAAAGGAGTAGCAGTGCGCCGTCCGGTAGCAAAGCAACGGGGGGCGGTGCGAGCGAGTCTCGTACCGTTGCTCGCCTGTTTCGCTGCCGGATGTGTGACGACCTATAGCCCAATTGACTTTGTGGGCCAGGCGTCCGAGATGCCGGTTTCGCAGCCGATTGCGATCCCAATTCCGGCAGCTCAAGGAGGCAACAATCGGCTGTTGCTTGAGTTCTACAGCGGCATCTTGCGCCGCTTGCAGGATGCCGCTGACGACGGTGACGTGGCTCTGTTGGACTCGCTCGTAGCAAGCTACGACAAGCCCAACATCCCCGTCTCCGTCTCGCAGCATCTAGCTGGCTATCGCGCCATTGGCCGAGGCATTCGCTTCCGTCAGCACGCCGTCCGTAAGGCGGTGCTCGAGCTGAGGCTGCCTGATGGTGCTCTGGTTGACGGTGCTCTGGCTGACGGTGCTCTGCCTGCTGAGCCGGAAGCTGGCAGTGTCCGCGCTGGCAGTGTCCACGCTGGCGATGTCGGCGATGTCACTGTCGCGAAGACCGTCGCACTCAAGGTGCCGTCGCTCGGCAACGATTTGCATCTGCATCTTCGCCTGCCAGCGATGGCCAAAGCCGTCACCCTAGGCGGCCGCAACGACCGCAATCCAATCGGCTTCTCCGTCTCGGTGACGGTCGAAGACGAATACGTCGACGGTAGCACCCGCTCGCTCCACACCGACGGTGTCGTCTGGTTGCCCGAGCGCTTCGAGTTGCTCGGCGACAACGAACTGCTGCTACCGATCGATGTTGGCGCGGCGTCCGGCGATGCTGTGCGACGCAACGTTACCGTTCGCGTCGACATGCGTGGCCACGTCGAGATCGATGAGATCCGTGCGCCAATCAAGAGCACCAGCATCGCGGCAGGGTCCTACACCCAATGGCCGGCTGGCTTCGAGATCATCGCCAAGCAACCGCTGGCAGCGCTCAAGGTCGGACTGGCAGCCTTCCAGGCCAACAACTTCGCCAGCGTCTACCTGGCAGCACTGAAGATCCCAGCACCGCAGCAGCACGAAGCGTGCGCTCTGCTGATGGACCAAGTTCGTTTTGGCCGTGATGACCAGGCGCAGGTCGCGATGGCCGCGCTACAGAACGTGTCCGGCCTGTCGATTGCCGTTGGCGATCGGGATTCATGGCTCGGTTGGTGGCAGGCGCGCGCAGCGGCCAAGCCCGCGAGCGACCCGGCTGCAAACGGCCGCTAGCGACCCCGGCTGCAAACGGCCGCTAGCGACCCCGGCTGCAAACGGCCGCTAGCGACCCCGGCTGCAAACGGCCGCTAGCGACCCAGCTGCAAGCGGCCGCTAGCGACCCAGCTGCAAGCGGCCGCTAGCGACCCAGCTGCAAGCGGCCGCTAGCGACCCTGGCAAATACGCCACTGCGGTCGGGTTCGCCACGAATCGACCGCCAGCAGCCTGCCGCCAGTCCACCTGGAGTCTGACTGCGAACACCCCGCTTGAGCTCCGCGCGCCAAGAGTTCGTCGCCGATCTCGCACGGCTCGGTTGCCCTACGCGCTGCGGGCAGTTAGACCACCGCAGTGCAGTTTCCACCGGTAGAAGAACAGTTGGCCGTGATCAAGCGCGGCGTCGTGGACCTCGTCGATGAGGAAGACCTCAAAAAGCGTCTGACCGCGAGTCGTGATGAGGGCCGGCCGTTGCGCATCAAGTTCGGCATCGATCCGAGCTCGCCCGACATCCACCTTGGCCACACCGTACCGCTGCGCAAGCTGCGAGACTTCCAGATGCTTGGTCACACCGTGATCGTATTGTGGGGGACGGCGACAGCGATGGTCGGTGACCCGACCGGTCGCAACAAGACGCGCCCGGCATTGACGCGCGAAGACGTGGAGGCCAACAAGCAGACCTACCGTTCTCAGATCGGTGCGGTGCTCGACATCGACAACATCGAAGAGCGCGAGAACGGTGAGTGGTTCCTTGGCCAGACGTTCATGGATTGCGTCGGCCTCGCCAGTCGCTACACCGTCGCGCGCATGCTCGAGCGCGATGACTTCACCAAGCGCTACAAGGGCGGCCTGCCGATCTCTGTACACGAGTTCCTCTACCCGCTGCTGCAAGGCTGGGATTCGGTCGAGTTGAAGTGCGACGTTGAGATCGGTGGCACCGACCAGTTGTTTAACCTGCTGGTTGGTCGCGACCTGCAGGGGCAGGAGAAGCAGGCTGCGCAGATCTGCTTGACGATGCCATTGCTCGAAGGCCTCGACGGCAGTCAAAAGATGTCGAAGTCACTAGACAACTACATCGGTGTGGCGGAGTCCGCGTCGGTGCAGTTCGGCAAGTTGATGAAGGCTCCGAACGGGCTGATTGAGAAGTACTTTGTGCTGCTGACCGACGTCGATAAGGCCACCTACAGTGAGTTGCTGGTCAAGCCGCTCGATGCCAAGTTCGCGCTGGCCGCAGCGGTGGTGACCAACTTCCACGGCGCCGACGCTGCGACCGCCGCGCGCACCGAATATGACCGCGTGCACAAGGAAGGTGGAGTCCCGGACAATCTGCCTGAGTGGACGCCAGATGACACCGTGCGTCGCACCGACTCCGGCAAGATCCAGTTCCCTACGGCACTCGCCGCTTCTGGCCTGGCTCCATCGAGCAGCGAGGCAAGGCGCCTGATCCAGGGCAAGGGCGTGCGCATCGACGGCCAGGTGGTCACAGATGTGAAGGCCGAAATTGGACCAGGAAACTATGTAGTGCAGGTAGGTAAGTCGCGCGCCGGACGCTGGCTGATCTGCTAGCCACGCCTCGCCAAGTCTGAAGTCGCGGCCAAGCCAAGTCCGAGGTCGCGGTAGGGAGCCGAAATCTGCGGCCATATCCGGTGCCCACGATGCTGCTTGCTACGTTGGGCTGTGCCCGACATATGCCCGAATACGCCCGCGGCAGCCCGCCTTGCGAGCCACGCCGATGATTCGCGCATCGGCCCCCGCCTGTCTTCATTACAGCACTAGCGCGCGACCGGCGAGGCACGTATGTCGTGACGCTTTGGGCGCGCTGCTATCGCTAGCGGATGCAACGCGGCGCTGCTGACCACGCTTCTTCGCGCTGCTTCGGATTCGTCTCTGGAATGCCGATGCTTATTCCCTCTGCGGCGTCTGGTAGGATGGGATTGTCAGCGGCTTTTGCGGCGACCAGAGTGGTACTTAGATAGGTAGAGAGGTTGATGGCGGTATGGAGTTGATGAAGGGCAAGTGGCTTAGCAACGAATTTTTGGTTCGCACGTGCGTTCTATGCGTGCTGTTTGGGTGTCTGCTCCGGCCCGGCAACGCTGCGTTTGCGGACCTCTCCCTCGCCGCTGCGAACCGCGAATGTGACCCGCTTGCTGTCGCCTTGGCCGGCCTAACTTTGGCGGCTGGCGCCGATACTTTGGCGGCTGGCGCCGATGCTCCGGCTGCTGCTGCAGACCCTGCTGCAGACCCCGTCAGTTCAGATCAGCAAGACGATCCTGTCGATCTCGATAAGCTGCGCAGTATGCTCGACAAGTCCGGCCCCGAAGGTCGGGCCGAACGTGAGAGCGCCGTCGCGCAGCTGTTGGCAATCGCGAAGCCAGATGCGCATCGATTGCTGCAAGAACGTCTGTGGCGCAAGGCGGATCCCGACGGCTTGCGGCTGACGATCCTGACCGCCTTGCAAGGCCACCTCCTGCTCAACACGACGAAGCAGTTTGGCAGTGCCGCCGAAACCGCGCGCCAACTGATCATTCTTGGCTACGTCGATGCATGTGCCCGCTTTTGGAGCGGTGCTGATGACGTCGTGGATGTTGTCACCGCACCAGTTTTGATTGCCGCGCGCCAGATGCTGCGACGCATCCCGGTGCGCGAACTTGACGGTGCGGCGCGCACCTTGATGACCAGCATCAAGCCGCCCGATCGCGTGCTGGTGTTGCGTTGCCTCGCCGACATGCAGCAGACGCTGTTGGCGAAGACCATCGCTGACCAACTTGAGGACGCCGAGCCGACCGTTCGCGCTGGTGCCCAGAAGGCGCTACAGCTGCTGACCTATGCCGATCGTCCGATTCGCACCAAGGCCGACTTCGACGCATGGTCGGCGCGCTTTGGCACGCTGCGCTACATCGATTTGGCCGAGCGTGCCGCGCGCAATGGTCCGGCGACTATGGGTCGACTGCGCGACGACCTGCAACGCGAACGCGTCAATGCCGCGCGCGACATCGTCGCAGTGTTGATTGCTCCGAAGCCCACGATCAATTGGGCCGCCGTCGAACGGAGCACGCTCTCTGATGGCCCAGCCGTTCTCGACGCTTGCTTGCAGGCGCTGCAGGCTGTTTTGGTCAACTCGACGTCCGTCGATGGCCCGGCCGCCCCGCGACAAGCGTTCTTTCGCTCGTTGTTGGACCGCTTCGCCAAGGTCGGCAACTCGCAAGAAGTCGACGTGCAGCATCGCCGCGCGTTGTTGCTGGAGGTTGCGGCCTACCTCGTCAAACCAGAAGAAGCAGAGTTCGCCATCGAGATTCGCAAGCTGCTGGTTGCGCACCTTGCCGCCCCTTCGACCGAGTGCCAGGTGGCCGCGTTGCGCGGCTTGCGCCGGTTCCCGTCGGCCGATGCACGCATGGCACTGGTGCGTCGCGCCAGGCAGCTGCTCGCCGCCGATGGCAAGCAGCAGGAGCAGCTCCAGGTGATGCTTGAGACGCTCGCGTCGCGCACCGAACCGCGTTGGGTCGCGCCGTCCGTGGAGGATGCCGATAAGTCAGAATGGCTTAAGCTGGTTGATGAGAGTTGCCGTACCAAGGCCGAACTAGGTCTGCGTACCAAGGCCCTCAAGCTGGCCCAGACACAGACGGCGAATCGCGGCAACGAACGCGTACCCGAAGCGTTCGCCGTGCTGCTAGCACTCGCCAACGACCCGGCCCTCGACAAGCAGTTCCGTTCGACGTGCCTGATCCACCTGGGCGTTTGGCAGAAGGAAGAGGACCTCGCCGAGCAATGGCTTGCGGCCCTGCAGAAGTTCTTGGAGAGCGACGAGCCAGTGCTGCGTCGTCAGGCCGCGGCTTCACTTGTGCAGCTACCAGCGTCGACCGACCCGGATCGCGCTGAGTGGTTCACTTCGAGCATGTCGGTGCTTGGCAAGCGCTTGATCGTTGAGCCCGATGTCGAAGTGCTGCGCGCTTTGGTGGAATGCGTCAAGGTGATCGGTCGCGAACCGAACATGGCCGAAGAGTCGATCGGCGCGTTAAAGTTCGTTGTCGCCCAACTCGGCGATCCGATTGCCCCAGAGAACGCGTTCCGCCTCAATCCACTGCTGCAGGCGCTCGGCCAGATCGCTGCCGAACCCAACACCGAACCTGGCCAGTGGTTGGCCGCGTGTGATCCGCTGCTCAAGCACGGCGAACGTCAGAGCCTGCGTCTGGTGTTGCGCAGTCACGATGCGATCACGCTCGCTAAGGACGTCAAGAGCCCGGACAAGGCAGTCGTCGATCGCGCCTGCATGGCGATGCGCTACCTCATTGAAGCGGCCGTGCTGAAGCCAGCCGCCGACGAATGGAGCAGCTCCGAGGACCTGCTTGCTGAAGCTCGCGATGTTCGCTCCGCGTTTGAAGCGCTAGACACCGTCGAAGCCGCGCGCCGCCTTGATCGACCAGAGCACCGCTTGGTGCGCCTGACGGTCGCCCTGGTAGCGCAGGACTACCAAGAGGTCGTCAACCGGGCGACGTCCTGGCTCAAGGCCGAGGCCCAGAAGCCAACCGGCCTCGTCACCGCGACGCTCGACCAACTGCGCCTGCTCGCAGCCAAGGCCCAATTAGAGTTGGGTCAGCCGAAGCTCGCCCTAGCCTTGTTGAAGGCCCTGTCGCCAACCGCAGCCAAGCAGCCGGACGCTCTGCTGTTGGCCTCGCGCATCGCCAAGGCACTCGTCGAGGGCGATACCGCCACAGCGGTGCAGGTGTTTGAGCAAGCCATGCGCGCGACCTCTGCCGAGGACCCGCTGTTCCGCGTACGTCTATTGGACTGGATGCAAACCAGCATTCGCCACCAGCCAAAGTCTCGCAAGGAAACGCTCGCGGAGGGGGAGAAGCACGCCGCTCTGTTTGCTGCCAGTGACTGCCCCGAGGCGCTGAGCAAGGCCTTCGAGCAACTACGTTCCTCCAATTAGCTCCGGTTCGGCGATCGAGAGGTCGTTATCGAGCGAGTTTGGAAACAGAGGCTTGCTTTGAAGCGAGCCATCGCTACCTTGTGCGCCACATCCAACGCGGGGTGGAGCAGTCCGGTAGCTCGTCGGGCTCATAACCCGAAGGTCACAGGTTCGAATCCTGTCCCCGCTACCACTTGTTGGTTCGCCAACATGATCAACGCCCTCAGGCCGAAACGCTTGAGGGCGTTGGCATGTACGGTGCGCTTGTAACGTCGGCACGTGTGGTTACATGCGGCGGTGGGGGCGCTGCGGTGCTCGGGATGCGCGTCGAAGCCGTGCTCAGCGGGTTATGAGGCAGAGAGCAATTCTGGGCCGAAATGCTCTCGTCGTCCTATCCGGAAATAGGGCCGAGCCTGTTTCGCTTCGAATTGGCCAGTTCCGATTCGTCGATGACCAATGAGCTATCGGCGGTTTACGCCGAGCACGTAGACCGGTGGCGCGATAGGAAGTCGGCAATCAGCCTGTCATCGAGGAACCAGGCCGTCAGGCCGTGCGGCGATAACTGCGAAGCAGTCCGCCGAGTCGCTCATCAACGACGATCTCGCCTTCAGTTGGCGGGTCACCTGGTCGCGGCTGGATCAGGTTGTTGTCGAGCCCTTGATGAGGTCGCTGTTCGTGATAGTGATCGGTGAAATTCGAGAGCACCCGCTGCAGATGGCGATCACCAAACAGGATCAATTTGCTCAAGCACTCGCGCTTCACGGAGCCGACGAATCTCTCGGCAATAGCATTCATGTCAGGGGCTTGGTAGGCAGTGCGCACGATCCTCACGCCAGTGTCTTCGAGGGTGCCGCAGAACCCCTTCGCGAACAGCGCATCGTTGTCGAGGATCAGGAACTTCTTGTCGCGCAGGAAGCCGTCGACGTGATTGGTCAGGTTGCGCGCAACCTGCGCCATGAATTTGCCGCCAGGGTTAGGAGTGACGCCAGCGATCTCGACCATGCGCGTCGCGTGATGGATCACGAAGAACACGTAATGGGTCACAAGCCCGCGCTTCGTCCGTATGTCTACTGTGAAGAAGTCGGCGGCAGCGATGACGTCGGTATGTGACTTCAGGAACGTTGACCATGAGGTCGGTCGATCGGGGCTCGGTGCAATGCCATTGTTCTTCAGCGTCGTGGCGATGGTTGTCTTCGCCACGCGATGCCCGACCTTCTTCAGTTCACCGCGGATTCGGAGGTAGCCCCAGCCAGGGTTCTCGGTTGCCATGCGAACGATTAGTTCACGGATGGACTTCATGAGTCCGGGGCGCCCAACACGGTTCTTGTGCGAGTAGGTGTGGTGCTCCGCGATCAGCCTGCGGTGCCATCTCAGGATCGTGTCCGACGTGACGATCGTCGCGACCTTGTCAAGCAGGCGCCGACCGAGTGGCTTGCCCTTGGCCGCGAGACGCCGTCGTT
>JBNMNW010000271.1:0-8089 GCA_051278165.1 Planctomycetota bacterium
CCAATCCCATCCGGTCAAGGTTGGCTGCCAGCCGGAAGCGAGTCTTGCGTGGTGCAGGGGTGACCCTGGCTGCGAAGCGTAGACAGCGTGGTTGCAGGCTGTGTGATTGAGTCCCGACATCAAAGTTGTCGTGGGAGCCGACGTCTTAGGTTTGACGGAAGGCAATACGTCAGACACCGAATGGCCTGGTGTCTGCGTCCCGCCGGGATCTGTGCTTCAGGGCATGTAATCGAGTGGACTCCCCAGGAACCTAGGAGACCCTGTCGTCTCCGCGTGCAAATTGCCGGACTAGGGGCCGGACAACCAAACCTCGACGAGCTGGGTGCGCCCACCGACCTCGTCATGACCAATGGGCGCAGCGCGGTACCGCCAAGCGAAGGAAACGAAGTGCGGCGGGATGGATTGCAGGGAGCCTCCGCGAGTCGTAGTACCGACGAAGTCGGGGAACCTGATCGCAGGGACCCCTTACCACTGGGTGTGGGGTTTGATCCGGGCAAGAAAGTGGGAGTTGGCCGCGGAGTCGCTCGTACATCGTAAATGACTATCGACGATGTGTTTGCCCGCGACAAAGCGCCGCGCTCCACGACCTCCACCAGTGAACTCGTTAGCACCATCGCACGCAAGTTCGAGCAAGAACTTGCGCGAGTTGTCGGCGACATCGGTCGCGAGGGCCTGACGACCAAGCGATTCGAGGGTTTCCTCGGTGATTTGAAGTCGACGTTGGCCGGCATTGGATGCGAGACAATTGAGCAGGTGCTTGAGTCGCACGACTCGACGGATTCGCGCATCGAACGGGATGGCGAGGTCCTGCGTTATCGCGAAAGCACGGGCATGCGCTGGCTGACATCATTCGGTCGGGTCAAGGTGACGCGCCGCATCTATCGTCCCGACGGCGGCGGCACATTGAGCTTCGCGCTGACTGCGAGCGTTTCTTAGCTGCCAGTGACAGTCGGATCGCGACGATTGCGAATAGTCTGCATGGCGTTCCCTGCTGCCTGCGACCAACCAGTAAAATCCGACACGCCCGTTGCTCGCGGAGAGCGGCAACGAATCATGGCACTCCCTATGTCCGTACGGATCTTCGTCGTCATCGTACTTGCGTTTGCTACCATCGCCCTCGCCTACTGGCTGTGGTCCGCGGAATCGCTGCCGATGCCTAGCGCTGGCACTGGTGAAGTTCTTCTGGAACAAGCGTCGCCAAAGACCAACTCTGAGACTGCACCAGCGGCCACACATGACGCGAACGATTCGCTAGCCGATGCAAACCGCACCGTCATCGACAGCGACGAGCCGCGAACGGCAACCGTCACTGGCCGTTGTGTAGTGCGTCAGTACGGTGCCAGGACAAGAAACAACATCTTCGCGCCGCAGCGGTGACAGGTTTTTGGCGAGCCGCCAATCGTCAGTTCGATCGCACTAGTGCCGCGACTCTCGCCCCGCGCACTACTTGTTGCCCTTAACCCAGTTCTCCTTCGCCAGCCCCAGGTTCTTGTTGTTCGGGTCGATCTTGATCGCTTCGTCCATCAGCGTCAGCGCCTTCTTGCGCTGCTTGTTCACGATCAGCACCGCGGCGTGCAGATACATCGCGCATGCCCGAATGCCAGGGCAGGGCATCAGGTGGCGGTTGCGGGGTCGCCGTGGGGGAGCGGTGTGTCTAGGGGGTGGGGTTTCGGGCGAAATGCTGTGGTCGCTGGCTCGGAAGCATGTTGGTTGACGGGGTTGCAGCCGGGTGCGATTGTGGATTTGTGTGGGTCGGGCGGTCCGAGCTGCAGCTTGTTTGTCCTGTGCCCCTAGAACTGCACCCCGAGTGTGTCGAGGCTGCTGGACGTTCGTCGCCCGGGAGATCGTGGTGACGACGATTCGGCGAGCTTGTATTCACACACTACTGGAGCAAGTCTGCTTGAGTTGCCTACACCCTCGAAAGCTCAAGGACCACCGCGTTCCATTGCTGGAAGCCACGCACGGCGGCATCGAACTTCGCGTTTTGCTGACGTTCCGCATCGATCGATGTGGTCGTCAAGGCATCAAGTAAGTCGTCGACATACAGCGTGAACACGATGCGTGCGCGCTGCCGCGCGTGGCGGCGGGACAGTTCAAGTCCTGCGAGCGCGGCTGCGAACATGGCGCCAGCCTGTACAAACCCCATGCCGAAGTTGCTCCACTGCAGCAGCACGAGGCCGGCTGTCAGCATTGCCAAACTCGCGCCGAAAAACGTGCGGTAGAGAAGTAGCGGCCGCTCGTTCTGTAAATGTACGAGCAGCTGTGAGACCGACAGACGCCGAGTCCAACGGGGTAACGTCATGAACAGTCCAATGACGCCGAGCACAATGCAGACGATCGAGAACGCGAGACCGATCATTGCTGGCATGGCGCCACGTGCGCTCTGCACGGCAGCAACGAACCCAACCCCGAGGATCGATGCGCTGCCTGCGGCAGTGATCAAGGTCCATCCCGACAACGCCGACTGCATGCCAGGCAATACGATGCGTGCTTCGCCGTGCTTCATCGGGGTAGCCTCCGCTGCAGGCGATCAATGGCTGCGTATTTGCGGGAGGCGACCGTGCCGAGCGAGCAGCCGAGGATGGCCGCGACCTCGCGGTAGCCGAGGCCGTCGACCGTCGTCAAGAGAAACGCTTCGCGCTCTTCGAACGGCAGCGTCGCGAGTGCCGCGGCCAAGTCGGATGCGATTTCGGCGTCGTGCTGATCATTCCGTGCCACCGGCTCGATCGTTGCCATCGCTTCAGGCGTTCGCTTACGGCGAAGGTCAATGCATCGGTTGCGCGCCATTTTGAACAGCAACACTTCGGGATGTTCCGCCAGATCGTATCCCGCGCCCTTCTCAAGCAATTTTGTAAACACGTCCTGCACCACTTCCTCTGCGTCGTGCCCGTGCCGTAGCAGGTTGCTGCAGAACCGCAGCAATCGTGGCCGCCAGGCGATAAAGGTCGATTCAATCAAGGTGTCTGGTTCACGATCAAGCCGGCCAGCTGTTCAGCGAATACTCGGAGAATCCGAGAACTGTGAGGGTGTCGGACGTTCAACATGCGGCTCGGATCACCCACCCCCCCCCCCACCCACGAGCTGGCCCGAACGACACTCAGCCAACGCACCCTTTTCAACGCATCACGACGTGACGTTCCATCAGCAACCTCAGCTACCGAACGCACAACTGCCCGCCCGCACCAACCGTTCTTGGTCGACCACGTGCTGCCGGATGCTACATCTGTGCGGCAATGGGTGCTGCCGTTGCCGTATTCGATAAGGCTCGTGTGCGCGCACGATCCGGTGGCGTTGGCTGCAGCGCGGGTGATCCGGGCCGAGGCTTGAATGCCCGACACCCCCGATGGCGACGTTGATCTTCGCACCACCAGTTCGTCAGCCCGCAGCCTTTGATGCCATGTCTAGCAAGGCCCGCCCGTCAGCTGCTTGGTCCGCGCAACCGTAGCGTCAGCTGCCCTTGCTCAGGCTTCGTCGGCGTGCGGCCGTGCCTAACTCGTAGAGCACGTCATTCACCAGCAGGAAGTAGCCCACGGCCATCGGTGTGATCGCCATGAACAGGAAGCTCCAAAACTCGAACCGCGTCGCCAGCATGCTGATCAGGGCTACGAATCCGAACAGTAGGAGCGACAGCGCCGTGGCCTTGCAGACGAACCACAGCAGCATCGAGAAGAACGGAAACCAGTCTTTGTTCATATGAGGGCTCTCCGCGGCCAGCGTCACGCGTGTGACGAGGCCGCACGTCTAGTGCAGGAATTGTCCGTGAGCCGATGGCTCAGCGGAACTGCAGCTAGAGCACGATCGCAAGAACGACCACCAGCAGCAACAACGCGAGGTGGCCAAATTGGCGCGTCAGCACTATGAGCGCCGATCGCTCATAGCGGTTGGGTCGCTAGACCGTCCTAAAGGTGCGCGGGAAACGGCTCAAGGCCGAGGCCGACAGGAGCACCCAGAAGTTGACGTCTTCACAGCAGGCGCCCGCCATCACCGTGACCAACTTGCGGGGCAGTGGCGTGAAGCCGGGCACAGGCTCGAACGCTAACTCGCGCAGTCCGTTGTCGACGCAGCCGGCGAACGTGAAGAGGAGCAGCCTCCGTCGAAACTCGGCAGGCATGTGGCTGAATCATCGGCATTCAAATGGCCGGTGTAACTCTTGCAGCCAAACCGCGATCGCCGGGTGGCCCCGGGTGGTTACCCACCCGAAGCTTCCACAGATCCGGACATGCGGATTTCCCGCATCCGGATCCTCAGAATCATGGATTCGCTGCGCGACGGAAAACGTCCATCGCGCACCCGCTGGTCGAGAGTCGCCAGCTTGCTATCCGTCGCAGTTTCGTTGAGACAATGTCTGGGCTCGAAGTCCCATTCATCTTTCCCTCCGACGGTTCCATATTCTGTGGTCGCTGGCTCGGAAGCATGTTGGTTGACGGGGTTGCAGCCGGGTGCGATTGTGGATTTGTGTGGGTCGGGCGGTCCGAGCTGCAGCTTGTTTGTGCTATGCCCCGACGGACAGCGGCTTCTGCGTGCAGGGTTCGTACACCATGGCGAAAGGCGAGAACTGGCAGCCTGGTTTCGTCGCTCGCTTCGCCTCGATCCGGCTCATGCTGCCATCCAGATTCCGGCACCACGATGCGAGCTCATGCCCCTCCTAGAAGAAGGGACAGGGCCCGCCACGACCCGAGTGGAACTTGTCCGTGGTGCGGGAGCGCTCCGCGTTGCACTGCCAGCAGATCTAGATCCCATCCTCGGTGCTATCGGTCTATTCGCCGATGCAGCGGGCTTCGGTGCCGTTCTCCTGGAGGACATAGGCCTCTCGTTCGTTTCGTTCGTGGTAGCGCATTCCTGCTTGCTCGTGGCTGGCACATGCGCTGCGACTTCCGGCGCCTCTTGTTGGCAAGCCCAGTCCACTAGCCAACAACTGGCTGTTCGAATTGTTCCGGCTCGCGCTGCGACTACGGCTGCAGGATGATCTGGTCGAATTGCACGGCAAGGTCGTGCACGAGCCGCACGCCGTAGCGACCTGTTGTGTGCAACCGCTCGTTGCTTTCGCGGTGCACTTCGACGTCGTTGACCAAGAACTGCGTTGTCTCTGGACCGACGACTACGGTCAGTACATTGCTGGCCTGCAAGTGTTCCGCGTCTTCTTTGCGGATAGCGGCATGTTCGGTCCACAAGCAGATGTCCTCGGTGTCGCCACCGTCGCGAGTCTTGATCAGGAACTGGCCATCACCGCGCACCAAGAAGTAACTGTAGCTCTGTTGGTCGTCGGCGATGTGCTTGCCGCCAAACACCAACCCGGCGCCATGTGGGTGTTCGACCTGGTTCGTGGTTTGCACCCGCATCGAAAGCTGGAACGGTGGCGCGATCGCTGCTGCCTGACGCCACAAGGTCACGTTGCCACCAGGTGCAACCTTGATGCCGCCGCCGGGCAGTTGCGTGACACGATCTGGTTGCTGTTCGTCTTCGGAGCTGTCATGGCGTGCGGACCACGGTGCCGCATGGTTCGTAGCCTTCGATGTCGTAGCGCAACCGGTGAAGCTGAGCAGCAGGGCGATAGAGAGTAGGCGAAGCATTGGACAAGTGCGTCGAGACCGGGCTTGCAGTGCTTCCTTTCGAGGAAGCCCAGCGGCCGCGTGCCCGCTGCTGAGCTCGGCCAGTCTATCGGTGCATGCGCCTACAAAGGAACTAGGTTCACTTCGTCCGCAGCTAACTGCAACGGCACGCGCGACTCGTTGGTCGAACACCATCACCAAGAGCGCCCTCACCAGTCGCTGGGCAACGCACCGATCGAACCCTCAGCAGGGTAACCGCCGACCGAAGGTCAGATCGTCGCTGAGCAGCGACTTGGCGGACTGCTTCGCAGCAACCGCCCCGTGGCCTGGTGGCCAAGGTGCTCGCCGACCTTCGTCGACGCGCAATTGACCCGGCCGCGGCGCCGCGAACTCGGCTGAAGGTGCGCGTCAGTGCTTCGCATGCACCTCGATCACTAGTTCACGCGTCTGGCTTGGCATCACGCGCACCGTCGCCGTGCCGGTCACGCCTTCGCCGAAGACCGTGAACACCAGCGCATCCGTCACATCCGCTGCATCGAGACGGAACGACGAGTCGAGGGCAGGTTGGAGCTTCAGATCGCCTGTGCCTGCTGACGGCTGGCCGACGTTTTGTTGCTCGGCAACACTCGGGCTCGTCGCATCGACATGCCAGGTTCCCGGGTAGCGATACTGCACAAACGAAGTCGCATCGATGTTGGCGTGGGCGACCCGCAGCGTCACCTTCGCCGGCGGCGTCACACCGACGAACTGCAGGCGCCCGAGCACGGTGCCCGGCATCGGTAGCGCGAGCTGCAGGTCGAGTGCTGGTTGGCCCACCGCGATCGTGAACGGCAGCGAGCCGCGTTGTCCCGAGAAGGTGCGCACGTCAAGTCGCCAACGACCGGCGACGGCGGCTTTGCCGCGCAGCACGCCCAGCTTGGAATCGAGGTGCTTTGTGATCCAGTAGCCGCCGCGGCCGCCCACTTCGATCCAGAGTCCCAAGCGGGCCTGCGCGATCTCGAGCGGGTTGCCACTGATGGCATCGACGATGCGGATGGCAACATCCGTGTTGCCCGGCCGACGGGTCAGCACGATCGTCACCGGGCCGTGAGCGGCGTCGACTGCCCCCGGAGACTGTTCGCCGATCCAGGCGCTGTGGTCGGCTCCCGATGGCAGAGCGACGACCAGTGGCTGTGGGCCCATCGGGAAATCCTCGATCACGAAGTGGCCATCGGCGTCGGCCGAGCCAACATGCCGGTTGTCGAGGAATAGGGAAGGGCTCGCCACAGGCTCGCCGGCGGAGTCGATCACCTGGCCGACCAAGCGTTGGGTGCGGGTCAGCACGAACTGCACCAACGCTTCCGTCGTGCTTGCGCCGACGTCGAGTTCTTGCTCGGCCCAGCGATGGCCAGGTGCTTCCGCCAAGACGCGCAACCGTTGCGTCGCCGCCATCCTGATCGTTGCGAGGCCCGCCGCGTCGCTGGTCGCCTGGCTGCGCGAATCACCGTATGCCTCAAGCACTGCACCTTCGATGGCCTTGCCCAGATCGTCGTTCACTTCGACGTGCACGGTGACCTCCCGTTCGGCCATGAGTTGTAGCAGCACCCGTTGCAATGCGTCGGGGTCGACGTCGACCGTGTGCAGAGGCTGCGTCGGGAAGCCATCCATCTCGACCCACAGGCGGTAGCTATGCCCCTGGTATCGACCCGACCACGGGTCACGACCTTCGCCGATCGGCAACTTGTCCAGCAGCAAGGTGCCTTCGGCTTGCGTCACACCAGTGAAGCGCGACTGGATGTCCGGGTTGCGACTGACGGCTCGACGCCAATCGCCTTGAGCATAACCGAGTGGGGTGAAACGCGGCAATGCGCGCACCGTGGCTCCGACGCAGGGCCTGCCATCGGGCGTGTGCACGGTGATGGCGAGCGAACCGTTCTTACGCAGTGGGATCAGCAGGTCGTCAACCTCACGACGCTGTGCCGATGGTTCGATCCGGCACCAGCCGATGGCGCGCGGCGTGATGGCGAACAGCAGGTTGCCGTGCTCGGTGTCGGGCCCGACCGGTCGGGTCAGGCGAAAACGGCCGTCGGCTTCTGCGTTGCCCAACACCTCGGCGTATTCAAGCATGCCGGAGGCATTGCCATAGCCCCGTGGCAGCAGCAAGCGCGCGTCGGCGACACCGCGGCCGTCTGGGGCGACCACCTGACCGGAGTAGATGGTGCCGCGCACCAACCGCAGCGTACCGACATCGATCTCCGGCACGGCTGCCGCCTCGGTTTGCAACGGCACGCGGATCCGTGCCATGGCGTAATCCGTGGCGCGCACTTCGAGGTTGCGGTTCTTGCCGATCGGGTTGCGTGGGTCGCGCAGCGCGAAGCTGCCATCACGCTCGGTGCTGGTGGTGACGTCGTCGCCTTCTTTGTTGGGCCAGGACGTGAGGGTCACGGCGACATCGCCGAGCGGCAACCCAGTGGCGTCATCGACCACGATGCCGCGCACCGTGAAGGGCACGTCGGCGATCGGGGCAGGTGCGACGTCGCGCTCGTTGGCAAGCGTTGCGA
>JBNMNW010000272.1:0-8080 GCA_051278165.1 Planctomycetota bacterium
TTGGCGCGCGTCGGTTCGTGCTCGACGTGCTGGCGCTGCGTCCTGGGGTAACGACCATGCCCGGCGTGTCGTTCGTCGCCTTCTCACCAGCCGCAAAGCAATACGTCACGTCGACGAGCACGACGGTGCCGATCGAAGTGCTGCCGCAACGTGCCGGCGTCGAGCTGTCGCCCCAGATCCAAGAGTTGGTCGATAAGGACCTAGCCAAGCAGGACCCTGGTATCTCAAACTCATGGTATCGCTGGGGCTTCGTGGCACTGGCAGTGATCGGTTTGGTCCTGCAGCGCCGCGGCCTAAGCCGCAAGGGCCATCGCGCCCTGCACGACTCAGTGCATCAACTGCGGCTAGCGATCACGCAGGCCAGCGATGCCGACCGCACCGCCGATGCCTTCGAAAAGGTGATGACGAAGCTCGCCGGCGGAGCCAGGTTCTCGGCCCCGAGTGTTTGGCAGGACCTACAGGCGCGCGGCGTAGCGGCAGAAGGCCTCAAGCAACTGCAAGCCGTGCACGCGCAATTAGACGCCGCAAGATTCGGCGGTCCGATGCCAGCTGCAGAGCTAGTAATGGGCCCGGTCGACACCCTGGTAGCTGCTTCGTAACGGTTGCCGCGCTTGGTGCTGGAACCGAGAGCCCGTTCATGGTGTTGTTCGACGACCATCCAAGCGGGGGTGGCGGAATGGCAGACGCAGCGGCCTTAAAAGCCGCAGGCCGGTAACGGCCGTGAGGGTTCGAGTCCCTCTCCCCGCACACACCCAAAACCTGCGTACTGTACCCGGTACAAACCACAGGTTTTAGCCGGCGAACTTGCTTGCCAATTCTGCGACCAAGACCCTGCTTCAAGCGTTGGATTTGGCGATTAACTGCGCGCGCAGGCAACCTGCGATGGCAGTTGTTCGCACTTGCTGGGTCTTGGATTTGTCGATCCAGCCTCAGTAATCCAGCCTCAACAAGTTGGCCAGCTCGTAGCGGCTGGGCCTGCGGTCTCTAGTCGCAGATGCCTACCAGAAGGCATCGCCCAGCGTTCGTGCACACGAGCGGGCAGAGAAAATGGAGGTCGCGGGCGGAATCGAACCGCCGTAGACGGATTTGCAATCCGTTGCCTAACCACTTGGCTACGCGACCATCGGGCAGCAAGTTACGCCTACAGCGGCCGGGCGCAAGAAGCAATCGTCTGCAGCATCAGAGAATGCTGCGGCCATACGGTGCTCAGTCGTTACGCTGTTTCGCCGTCCTCAGCCGAGGGCCGTATTCAGCCGTGAAGACCAAGAAGAACATTCATTTCGAGTTCAGCCAGGATCTCGTTCGCGAACCCCTGCTGTACCAGATCAATCGCTCCTTTGATGTTGTTGTGAACATCCGGGGTGCGTCGGTTTCCGATGAAGGGGGCTTTATCGCTCTCGAACTCGAAGGCGAGGAAGAAGAACTGCAACGCGTCATGGACTACCTGGGCGGCCAGGGTGTCAAGCTTGGCGAAGGTCTCGGCGGTGAAGCTGGATCCGGTAGCCAGCCGGGATCCGGTGGGAGCGGCGGCAAGTGATGCCGCTCCGCGCCCCCGGCGGCGCGGTTACCAAATTGGGTGCCGCGGCCGTTCTTATAGCAGCGTTCCTTCTCACTGGTGGGCGTGGTCCTGCAGCCCCGAATGACATGGTCGTGAAGGGCAAGCACGGCGTCGTCGTAACCCAGGAGCCGCACGCGACAGCCGTCGGCCTCGAAGTGCTTCGCCAGGGCGGCAATGCCGTCGATGCGGCGGTGGCCGTAGCGCTGACGCTGGCCGTGACCTTGCCGCAGGCCGGGAATCTCGGTGGTGGTGGCTTCATGGTGCTGCGCGGGCCTGGTGGTCAGGTGTCGACGATCGATTTCCGTGAGCGCGCGCCGAAGTCGGCCACGCGCGACATGTATCTGAAGCCGGATGGCACCGTCGACAACGACAAGGTGCAGTTGTCGGTGACCGCGGCGGGCGTGCCGGGCAGTCCCGCTGGCTTGCTCTACGCGCTGCAGAAGTTCGGTACCAAGAACATGGCCGAGGTCGCGCAGCCCGCGATTCGCTTGGCGCAAGAAGGCTTCACCGTCAATCGTCATCTGGCCGGTTCGTTGGCTGCGAAGAAGCAGCAGCTCAGCCGCTTCGCCTCGTCGCGCGCCGTGTTCTTTGATGGCGAAGAACCGCTCAAGCAGGGTGACATGCTGGTGCAGGCGGATCTCGCTGGCACGCTGCAGCGCTTTGCCGAACAAGGTCTCAAGGGCTTCTACGAAGGCAAAACAGCCGACATCATCGCGGCGCACATGCAAGCCGGTGGTGGTTTCGTGACGCGCGAAGATCTCAAAGCCTACGAGCCGCGCGAGCGCGACGCGTTGCGTGTCAACTACCGCGGCTATGAAGTCATCAGCATGGGACCGCCATCTTCGGGTGGCGTAGCGATGCTGCAGATGCTGAACATGCTGTCGCCGTACGACCTCAAGAAGATCGGCTATGGCAACAGCGACTACATCCACCTGTTGACCGAAGTCATGCGCCGCGCCTACGCCGATCGTTCGCGCTGGCTTGGCGACCCGGACTACTACAAGGTGCCGACGGCGGGGTTGATCTCGACCGAATACGCCAAGAAAATCGGCGCGTCGATCAACCTCGAGAAGGTCAGTGCCGTGATGCCGGGCTTGCCGCCAGGCGCCAAGGAAAGCGACGATACGACCCACTTCTCGATTATCGACAAGGACGGCTACGCGGTTTCGTGCACGACGACAATCAACTCGACGTTTGGTTCGTGCTCGTTGTGTGACGGCGCTGGGTTCTTTTGGAACAACGAGATGGACGACTTCTCCGCCAAGCCTGGGGTGCCCAATCAGTTTGGACTGGTGGGTGGCAAGGCCAACGAGATCGTGCCGGGCAAGCGCATGTTGTCGTCGATGACGCCGACGATTGTCTGCAAGGATGGCAAGCTGCGCTACGTGATCGGGGCGCCGGGTGGCGGCCGGATCATTACCGGAGTCCTGCAGGTCCTGTTAAACGCGGTCGACCACGACATGCCGTTGGAGCTGGCCGTGCGGGCGCCGCGGGTGCATCACCAGTGGAAGCCTGATCAGATCCAGTGGGAAGATTTGGCGCTGCCGAAGGACGTGCGCACGGCCTTGGTCGGCAAGGGGCACAAGTTTGCCCGCAGGTGGAGCGGCATTGCCCAGGTATTCGCTGCAGAAGTCTTGCCAGATGGAACCCGGATCGGAGTGGCTGATCATCGCAGTGGCGGTGCGGCGGCGGCATACTGACCGCAATGCATCCTGTTCGAATAGCGCCCTCACTGCTCGCGGCCGACTTCACGAAACTGCGCGAAGAAGTGCAGTCCGTGGAGCAAGCTGGTTGTGACTGGCTGCATCTCGATGTCATGGATGGTCACTTCGTGCCCAACCTGACGTTCGGTCCGTTCATTGTCGCTGCCATCAAGAAGTGCGCTACCAAGCCGCTCGATACGCACCTGATGATCTCTGACCCGTGGCAGTATGCGGACGCATTCTTAGACGCGGGGTCGGACCTGTTGACCTTCCATATTGAGGTCGAGGAAAACGGTGACGTCGGTGCGCTGCTCAAGCACATTCGCAGCCGTGGCAAGAAGGCTGGCTTGTCGGTGCAACCAGACACGCCGATCGAACGGTTGAAGCCCTACCTCAAGGATCTTGATCTGGTGCTGATCATGAGTGTCTTCGCCGGCTTCGGTGGCCAGAAGTTCATGACCAGCGTGTTGCACAAGGCGCAAGAACTGCGCGCGATGGGTTTCGAAGGTGAGATCTCGATGGACGGTGGCATTGCGCCCGGTACGATTGCCGACGCTGCAGCTGCTGGCACCAACGTATTTGTTGCTGGTACAGCGGTGTTTGGCGCGGACGATCGCCCGGCCCGCATCGCCGAGTTGCGTCTACTCGCCGCAACGGCACAGGCATCGGGCGGCGCGACCGGCCAGGCAGATGCCGGAGCTAGTTCTTAGGCGGATTTGCTCGTAGCCAGTTTTGGCTTATTGCTGCCTCCTAATTGCTCGCTTGGCCGATTGCTCGTCTGGCCAGCGGATTGCTGGTAGGCTCGGGAATACTGGTTGGCTGGCCAGTGATTCGGTATCTTCTCCCTCTACCTCAAGGCCCTGTGTGGCCCAGACTTTTGAATGGCAGCGAACGATATGGCTTGGACCAGATTCGGTAAGAAGAAGGACATGCCCGGTGGGCTTTGGATCAAGTGCGAATCCTGCGGGGCGATGCTCTTCCGCAAGGAGTTCGAGCAGCGCAACCGGGTATGCCAGACCTGTAACTATCACTTCACCTTGCCAGCTCGCGAGCGCGTTGCGCTAACGGCCGACGAGGGCTCGTTTGAGGAGATGTGGATCAAGCTCGGCGCCGAAGACGTGCTCGGGTTCAACGACCGCATCCCATACGGCGAGAAGCTACTGGCGTCGCGTGAGAAGACCGGCGAGAGCGATGCGATGGTTACCGGCAAGGCGACCATCAAGGGCATTCCGTGCGCGCTCGGCGTCATGAACTTCCAGTTCATGGGCGGTTCGATGGGCATGGTCGTTGGCACCAAGATCGCACTGCTGTGTGAGATGGCTACCGAACAAGGACTGCCGGTTGTGCTGTTCGCCTGCTCCGGTGGTGCTCGCATGCACGAAGGCGCGGTGTCGCTGATGCAGATGGCCAAGACCTGTGGCGCGCTGCAGCGATTGCACAAGACTGGCGGTGTCTCGATCAGCGTCATGACCCATCCGACCACGGGTGGCGTGACTGCTTCCTTCTCTTCGGTGTGTGACTTCGTCATCGCCGAGCCGGGTGCTCTGATCGGCTTTGCTGGTCCGCGCGTGATCGCGACGACCATCAAGAAGGAACTGCCCAAGGGCTTTCAGCGCTCTGAGTTCTTGCTCGAGAAGGGCCAGCTCGACCGCATCGTCGATCGCTCGAACATGCGCAACGAACTGGCGCGTTTGCTGGCCTACTCGACCGGACTCGATCCGGTAGCGATCTACAAGGCCGGTGAAGAGAAGGTCGAAGGCGAGCAAGCCGCGGAAGGGGTCTTGGCGGACGGGCACAAAGACGCCGCGGTCGATGCAAAGGCCGTCGCGAAGATCGACAAGAAGGCGGACGCCAAGGCTAAGAAGGACGACAAGAAGAAGGCCAAGCCGAAAGCTAAGGCCAAGAAGGCATAGCGTGAAACCAATGCGCCCAGTGCCGCGCGGCTGCCAAGCCGGCTTCTTCCACGGCCTCTACAAAGTTAAGCCTGAAGACTTCGTTGTCGAAGAACTGGCCGCTTACGAGCCATCAGGCGATGGCTCGCACGTCTGGATGTGGATCGAGAAGCGCGGGCTTTCGACGATCGACATGTTGCGCGACATGGGCGACCAGCTTGGCCGCCACCAGAAGTCGTTCGGCATCGCAGGCCTCAAGGATGCCAAGTCGGTCAGCCGTCAATGGGTCAGCATGGACCTTGGCGACGAGCGTGAGTGCGACGATCTGGATAGTGATTACTACCGCGTGCTGAAGGTCTCGCGTCACAACAACAAGTTGCGACTCGGTCATTTGCGCGGCAACCGCTTCCACATCATCTTGCGCGGCACCAAGGCAGGCGATCTGGAGATTGCGCAGCAGAACCTAGCCGAGCTCGAAGCGGTCGGCGTGCCGAACTACTTCGGCGAACAACGCTTTGGCAAGCGCGGTGCCAACCTTGCCAAGGGCTTGGAGATTCTCGCCGGCGATACGATGGCGTCGGCGCGTCGCATGCCGCGGCGCGTGTTTGGCTTGGTGATGTCGGCGGTACAGAGCGAAGTGTTCAACCGCGTTATCGCGGCGCGCTTGGATCGCATTGGCACCGTGTTGCCCGGGGACCTGGCAACACTGCATAGCAACGGGGCGACGTTTGTGGTCGAGAACCCCGACGAAGAACAGCCCCGCGCCGATGCGATGGAACTGTCGCCATCTGGCCCGATGCCCGGACCGGATATGATGGTTCCGACCGGTGAACCACTCGACATCGAGCTGCAGGCATTGAAAGAGCTGGGCTTGAACGGCGAAGAGTTCAACGACTTGCCGTTTGGCATGGCGAGCGGCGAGCGCAAACCGTTGCGCATGCCGATCCATGATGCCGGCGCTCGCATGGTCGACGACGGTTTGGAACTCAGCTTCAACTTGCCTAAGGGTGGTTACGCGACGTCGGTGTTGCGTGAGTTGCTCCGCGACACGATCTGGTTCGGCCGCGATCGCCGATAGGTCGCATGTCAGGATGCCCGGACGCAGCGTGCTCGGGTAGCAACGTTGCGCGATGCGCATTCGACCGACCAGTGGGCCAAGACCGCTGAGCAATATGAGCGTGGTCTTGCAGCTCGGTGAGTGCCTCAGTTAGCTCCGAGTTGCCTTGGCTACTTCGAGCCCAGCGCTTCCGCCAGTCCCGAACGCCGTTGCGGCCATTTCGCAAGGCCGGCAGCGAGTAGGTCGCGGTTGGCGCAAACCGTCGCGCGACGGCGAGCTCGGGTCACGCCGGTATAGATCAGCGCGGCGTGATTGAGCGGTCCCGAGCGATCGGGCAGCACCAACAACACGTGGTCAAACTCACTGCCTTGCGCCTTGTGCACCGTCATCGCCCATGCGGTTTCGTGCGCGGGTAGCCGGCGCGGGTTGAGTTCGCGGGCCTTGCCGAGTTGGTCGCGCACCCAAACAACTGGGGCGCCTTGTTTGTTGCGGCCACAGACACCGAGGTCGCCGTTCCAGATGCGGTTGTTCTGGTCGTTGCTGGTGATCAGGATGGGGCGGCCCGGGTAGTAGGACTCATCGGTGCGGTGGCCGAGTTCTAGCAGGCGCGCTTCGACGCGCGCATTCCAGGCGATGGCGCCGCTCGGACCTAGGCGCTGCGCCGTCAACACTCGCGCGTGGCTGATCGCCGCCAGCGCCCGGTCGGCATCGTTGTCACTGGCCGCTTCCAGTAAGTGCAACAGCTGCGGTTCGATGATCGCTAGCGCGTCGTCCATGCTCTCCGTCCACGAGAGGTCTTCATGACCAGCCGAGAAAGCGGCGATTGCGTCCTGTGGGCGGCGTTGCATCAGCGACTGCGCGAACGCGCCGATGCCCGGTTGCTGGCCGAAGCGATGGTTCTGCCAAAGCGCCACCGTGGCGTTGGCGATCGGGGTCGCGTTCTGTTGCGCGGTGATCGGCATGCCGGTCGCCTTGGTGACGAACGTCGCGAGCTGCTCGCCAAGGCCAAGTTCTGGGCGTGCGGCGTAGCACAGGTCACCGAGCACCTGGCCCGCGGCGACGGCTGCCAGTTGGTCCTTGTCGCCGACCAGCACGAGGCGCGCTTCCTCGGGCAATGCATCACACAACACCGCGAAGATGGCTGGGTCGACCATCGAGACTTCATCGATGACCACCAAGTCGTAGGGCAGCTTTTTGTCGCGGCCAAACCGGAATGCATCATCAAGCGGCAGGTAGCCCAGCAAGCGGTGTAGCGTGCGCGGGTCGAGGTTGGCAAGTGGCTCGGACAGTTCCCTGTGTGCCGCGGCCCGTTCTTGCAGTGCTTCGCCAAGGCGTGCCGCCGCTTTGCCGGTTGGTGCTGCGATGGCGATACGCATCGCGGGATCGTCGTGCAATAAGGCGGACAGCAACTTGGCGACGGTGGTGGTCTTACCCGTGCCGGGGCCACCGCATAACACCGTCAGCGAACGGGTCGCGCCGGCGCAGACAGCCGCCAGTTGCCAGTCGGGTTCGGCTAGCGGTTGCTTTGGCAGTAGGCCGACTGCCGCCAGCGTTTCGCGCAGCTTCTCGGGTGTGGTGGTTGGCTCCCGTTGCAGTCGATCCTGCACGAACTGCGCGATGCGTTGTTCGGCGCGGTAGTGACGCAGTGTGTAGAGACGATTCTGTGCATCGAGCACAAGCGGCAGCGAAGACCACTGGGTCTTTTGCTCGCCGCCATTGCTCGTACCGTTGCCGACCACACCTGTTGCCAGCAGTTGCTCACGGATCGTCAGAAGATCAGGTCGAGGCGCTTCGTCTACTTCAAGTTGCTCGTCTCGCCAAAGTGCTAGGTCGATGCAGACATGGCCTTCGTCGCGTGCCGTCGCGAGTG
>JBNMNW010000273.1:0-8042 GCA_051278165.1 Planctomycetota bacterium
CCCCCGAGATGCTGCTGGATCATGCCCAGAAGCTCAGCCTGAGCGCCCCCGAGATGACGGTGTTGGTCGGCGGCATGCGCATGCTCGGCACCAACTGGGGAGACACCGCGCACGGTGTGTTTACCAACCGCAAAGAGACTCTTAGCAACGACTTCTTCATCAACCTGCTTGGCATGAACACCGAGTGGCAGATGTCGTCGGATCAAGAGGGCGTCTACGAAGCTCGTGACCGCAAGACTGGTAAGGTCGTGCAAACCGGCACCGCAATTGACTTGGTCTTCGGCTCAAACTCGCAGCTGCGCGCGATCGCCGAGGTCTATGCCTCGAACGATGCGGAGGCCAA
Source organism: Planctomycetota bacterium (assembly GCA_051278165.1). Classification (GTDB taxonomy): domain Bacteria; phylum Planctomycetota; class UBA1135; order UBA1135; family UBA2386. The sequence continues at coordinate 344 of JBNMNW010000273.1, forward strand.
GTTCGTCGACGACTTCGCTGCGGCGTGGAACAAGGTGATGAACCTTGACCGCTTCGACCTCAAGTAGGTCGGGCGGCTGGGTGCGTGTCGACGGTGTGTGGTGGCATGGCATGTCGCATGCGCCAGGTCGATTGCGAGCGCGCGCAGCGACCGTAAGCTCGTTACGTCAGTCGCAATCGGCGGCATCCGCAGCGAGAAGAATGCGCACGCGCTTGTGATTGTGCAGGCCGTCAAGCCAGCTCGGATTCGCATCGTCGACAAGCTTCGACGTTTTGAGTCGGTCGTGATCGAGACGCCACCGAAGCGATAGCGGCGGTGGCGTTGGCGCTTGGCCTCGAGCGGGGCCATGCCCGCTACGCGCTTTGCCTGTTGAGGAAGGTGGTATCTCGGCGACCTGACGCCAGACTGGGAACCAATGATCCAACTGGGAGAATGCCAAGAACTCGAGGTGATGCGACTTGTCGCTAGCGGTGCCATTCTCGGAGATGAGACCGGGGACGTGCTGCTGCCGCGCAAATACGTCCCGGATGGCGTCGATGTCGGCGACTCCGTGCGCGTGTTCGTGCATACCGATTCCGATGATCGCCTGGTCGCAACGACGCGGATGCCCAGCGCCACCTTGGGCAACGTCGCCGTCATGGAAGCCATCGACCGCACTCGTCACGGCACCTTCGTCGACTGGAAACTCGAGAAGGACCTCTTCGTGCCCGAGATCGAACAGCATCAGCCGATGCAGATCGGGTCGCTGTATGTCGTCGAAGTGCGCCGCGACAAAATGACGGATCGGCTGGTTGGCTCGACGCGACTTGGCCGGTTCTTCGATCTCAACATCGACCATCTGCGCCCGGGACGAGAAGTGAAGCTGTTGGTGTGGTCGTTCAATGACAATGGTGCTCAGGTCGTGGTCAACGAGCGACACTCAGGACTTGTCTATGGCAATCAGGTGCCACGTGACCTGCGAGTCGGCGATGCGCTGCAAGGCTACGTCGAGCGCCTTCGCGACGACGGCAAGGTTGACATCTCCCTGCGCAAGCTCGGCGTGGCTGCCGGACGCGATGCCCAGACCATGATCCTCGATGCACTGCGCGCGCGCGACGACGGCTTCCTGCCGTTGCATGACAAGAGCTCGCCGGAGGACATCGCCGATCATTTTGACCTGAGCAAGCGGGTGTTCAAAGCGGCGATCGGTGGACTGTTCAAGCGTGAACTCATCGACCTCCGGCGCGACGGTATTCTGTTGCGAGAGTCTGATTGAGGTCTCGACGCGAGCATCGAGGCGTGACCAGAACTGACTTGCGCGGCCGGCTCTCGGCCTAATCGCGGCCATATGTCCCGGCGATGCGTATCGGTAAGCTGGTTGTTCTCGCCATCTCCATGGTGCATTAGCCTGCCTAACATGTTCCGTTCGTCGTTCTCGCTCGCCGGCGCGATTAGCTTCGCCTTGTTGCTCGGCCCTTGGGCTGCCGCGCAATCCATTGTCGAACGCGAGAGCGCGGCGGGTGTGCGCATCTGGGACTTTCCCGATGACGACGCCGATCGCTTCTCGATTGCCGTGCTTGTCGGTGTCGGCGCCCGCGACGAGCAACCGGGACAGGCAGGCATCGCTCACTTCCTCGAGCACTCGCTGTTCTTGGCTACGGAGACTCGTCCGTCGACACCCCGTGATGGCGACCTGTTGCGACGCGGCATCAATCACAACGGCTACACCAGCAGCGAGGCCACGATCTACTACCTGACCGGCCGCGCGTCGCAGTGGTCGTTCATGGTCGACTGGCTTGCCGATCACTTGTTGCATCCCAAGCTCGACCCCGTGGAAGTCGCAGCCGAACAGCGCATTGTGCTCGAGGAGATCGCGACCAGAGGACCTGACTTCGCGGCTATCACGGTGGAGCATCTGTTCTATGGCGATCACCCGTTGGCGCGCTCGATTGGTGGCTCGGCACGCACCGTTGGGTCGATTGGCGCCGACGATCTACGAGCATTCCACGAACGTCACTACCACGCCGCCAACATAGTGGTTGGGTTCTCCGGTCGCGTCGATACTGACGAGTGCATGCAGGCCGTGAAGCTCGCGTTCGGGTCGGTGTCCGCCAAGCCGACGCTGTCCCAGGACCCCGCCGTCGAGGACCGCGCGCCGTACCAGCGAACGGGGGATCTGTGGCAGTCGACCGACAACCGCGACACCACTGGCGAGCTGGATCTCGGCTACCACCTGCGCTGCGAGCAGCCTGCCGAACTCGGTGCGATGCTCGTGATCGAACGGTATCTCTCTCGTCGCTTCTTTGATGTTGCGCGCGAAGAGCGGCAGTTGACCTATGCCCCGTTGGTCGACCTCGAATGGGGGCGCGACTCCCAGCGGCTCGCCTTTAAGTGTTCTACCAGTCAACGCAAGAACGTGGCTGAACTGGCAGGCATCGCGGCCGACCTGGTGGCAGAACTGCAGACGATCGATAGCTCGGTCGCGGCCTCGGCCATCAACTCGGCGCTCGGTCACTTTGGCTGCGAGTCGGTCGACGACCTGACCGACGCGATGGAACTGGCTGCGTGGGTCTCGTTCCGCGGCAGCCGCGTCGACGATTTTGTGGCCCAGATTGCGGCGCTGACGCCAGCGGATCTAGCCTCGGTGGCCGAACGAACCTTGCTGCCCAAGCAGCGCTACAGCCTCAGCAGTCAACGCCTGTTGGACACACGCAGCGGTGGCCAAGTGGCACTGTTCGTGTTGCTCGTGTCTGTTTTGGTGGCACTCGTTCTGTATCGCGAGGGGGTGCGCCGCCTGCTCTTCCGTTTCTTGACGCGCTCTCGCAGGCCTCGCAAGGGCAAGATCCTTGCGATGCCGAATCGTCCGCCGATCCAGGCCGTCGACGTGGACGATGTCGAGCGCAGCATCCAGAAGTTTTTCGAAGCCGAAGACGACGACCGCTCGACGGACGATCGCTAACGTTGGCCGATGCTGTCGGATAGAGCATAGAGACCTGTCGGTTGGGGACTTGGTCGCTGCCAGCTCGCGAAGTGCTTGGCGCGGAGAGTTCTGTCGTTGCTTCTCTGGGCGCGCACAACCCTGCGCGCAGTCGTGCAGAGTTGGGTGCATCCAGGTGGCCGGCGGTGGCGAAAACACCTGCAATCCTATGCGCTCGATCCCATTGGCGTCGCTTTCCCTGCTTGCCCTTGTCCTGCCGCTGTGTGGCCAAAATCCTGACAGCCAGCAGCTCAACGTCCCGATGGGTGAGAAGCTGCTGACGGCGTTTGACGAGGATGATCAGGTTGGTCTGCCGCTGCGGTGGGTCACGGTGCTAGACGGAGTCATGGGTGGCCGGTCGAGCGGCGAGTTCGAGATTGAGGACGGGACCCTGCGCTTCGCGGGCGTGCTCAACACCAACGGTGGAGGCTTCTCGTCGATTCGGGCCCGGACCAGCGCGCAGCTTGGTGACTACGAAGGTATCCACCTGCGGGTTCGCGGTGACGGTCGCACCTATTCGGTCCGCCTGCAGCAGAGCGGCGAGGGCCGTCAGCAGGTGGCTTCCTACAGTTCCGAGTTCGTTACGCAAAAGGGCGATGCATGGCAGGATGTTTGGCTACCGCTTGATCGCTTTGCGCCGACTTGGCGTGGTCGCAAGCTTGACTTGCCGGCGATTGATGCCGACCGCCTGAACCTGATCGGTCTTTCGATCGCCGACGGTGTCGACGGTCCGTTCCGGATCGAAGTAGACTCGATGTACGCTTACGGTTCGTTTGACCTTGTCGACTACGTGCAGGAGCGCCGTCCCCTCGTGGTGTTCGCTCCAAACATTGCCGACAAGCAGCTGGCCGGCGTGCTAGCTGATGTTGAAGCAAACCGCGATGCGTTGGCCGAACGGGACATGGTGCTAGTCGTCGTTACCGCCGACGGATCGTCAAGAGTTGGCGCGCGGCCACTGACGGCTGCGGCAGCGCAGGCTCTGCGCGTTCGCTACGACGTGGCGAAGGACGAGTTCTGCCTGACGATGATCGGCAAGGACGGCCGGATCAAGCGCAGCGAGTACGCGCCGATCAAGGTGTCCGAGCTGTTCGCGCAGATCGATCGCACGCCGATGAGGCCGGACGAAGTGCGCCGTCGGATCCGCAGGCTTTAGCGCGCGCTCGCTGCGTGAAGGTCGTTGAGTGCAGGGCGCAGCGGTGGGGCGTTACCCGTTAGAGGTGACGCTCCACCGTCAGGAGCTCGACGCAGACGCGCGGTTGTCGCTAGCGTCAGCATCGTGCTATGGCGCTAGAGCAGTGGGCGCTAGTGTGGGCTGTCGAGCGGTCCGCATGTCAAAGTAGGCAGTTGATTGGCAGTCGGCGTTGCCCGGTGGGTGCTAATGCACGATCATCAGTGCTGCATGGTTCACCACACATTTGGGCTGCTCTCTTTACTTGCCTTCGCGGCGCTCTCTGGCTGCGCGAGCAGTGATATCGCCAGTGATATTGCCACTGATCCGAGCTCGGGCTTCAAGGTCACCGAGACGATGAACTCGGGTGGCTACACCTATGTAAAGCTCGACGGAGTCAAGGGGCCTTCTTGGTATGCGGTGCCTGAATGCGAGGTTGCCATTGGGGACCGCGTCACGGTTGCGTCAGAGGCCATGATGATGCGCGACTTCAAGAGCGGGACTCTCAATCGCACATTCACCGCGATCTACTTTGCGTCGGGTTTAGAGAAGGTCACTCGCTAACCCGCGGATCTATCGCAGGACGATTGCTCGCGACGACTGCATCGCGTTCGACACTGCCTCGTGATCTGCACCAAGCAGGGTGCGGCGACCTTTCTAGTGAGGACACGCCAGCGCGTCTACTTATGGAGCGCGTGCGGCAGTGACCTGCGATTGGCGATCGTGCCGGCAAGGTTTCGCGAACTGTGTTGCCGGATCTACAATGATCATGGCGCCACGCGAACCAAATCGCTGCCCGCATAGGCGGGGAAGTAGTCACCACTTGTCAACACCTCGAGAGGTGTCGACGAGCAGTGGGCGAGGCAACTGCATGAGAGGCAACTGCATGGTGTAACTACATTGCTGCCAACCAGTCGTGCAGCGATTCGTGCAGCCGGGTGCCGATGTGACTCGATTCTGGGCCCGTTGCGCGAATCTTGACCGCCGCGCATCTGCAGCTTGAAATGATGCGAACTCTTTAGCCAACGTCCGTCGCGAAACTTCGCGACAGGGTCAATGTCACTGCGGCGCAAGCCGCAGGTGCAGCAAGTTCATCGCGTGAACTCGCTGCATATGGAAATCAAGATTCCGGCAGGAAGCCGGCTCATGCCTTGTTGCGCTTAGCTGTGAAATCATTCGATCGCCTCGAGGTGATCTGGGAGGGCGCAGCAATGCGCCGCAGTCTCGCGACGTCGCTGTGCGGCGCGTTCCTGCTGTCGCTTTTGTTGATTGAGTTGGCGCGGCTCGAACTCATGCCGCGGGTGTTTGGCATCTTGATGCCGACAAACCACCTCTATGCGATCAGTTGGGTGATGACGCTGCTGCTGATCGTGGAGACGCTTGATCTGATCTTTGCGCTCGCCAATTCGGTCGCCAACGCGCTCGGCAAACAACTCGAGATCGTGTCCCTGGTGCTGCTTCGAAAGGCGTTCGATGAGTTGCCCGACTTCCCCGAACCAATCGCGGTTGCCGGTCACATCGAAGCCATCTGGATGATGGCTGGTCAGGCCAGCGGCGCCCTGGTGCTGTTTGCACTGTTGCTGCTTTACTACCGTCTGCAAGAGCACGAGACGACCTTCCGTGACCCACGCCAGCTAGCCGACTTCATTGGCCTGAAGAAGCTCGTCTCGATGCTGCTGCTGGTGTCCTTCGTTGTGGTCGGCGTGGTCGCTGGCGTCGATAGCCTGACGCTCTTGGCCGGTGAAGGCAGCCTCTCGCTGCGCTTTTTCGAGGTCTTCTTCACGCTGCTGATTTTCGCGGACATCTTGATCGCCCTGGCGTCTATTGCCTCAGGCCGCGGTTACCGCGTGGTCTTCCGCAACTTTGCATTTGCTCTCGTAACCGTGATGCTGCGACTCGCGCTCGCGGCCGAGCCGTGCACCAACGCGTTGCTCGGTGTCGGTGCGGCGGCGTTCGCGGTCGCAGTCAGCTGGACGTTCCGCCTCTCCGGCAAATTAGAGATCGGGGCAGAAGAGTCGGAGTGAACGGCTTTCGCTCGATCGCCGGTAGCACCTTCTACCAGCAGGTGATCGCTGTCGAACTCGACGTGTTCTGCATGTTCACCGCGATCACCAGTACGAACGCACTGGCCGCCACGCTCGGTTCCTTCTGAGGTCTCGAACGCACTGAGGTCTCGATCCTACAGAGACCTCGATACTGCAGATATCTCGAGACTACTGGGGGGCCACGGAACCACTTGCGTCACCGGCATACTCCAACACGACTGTGGCGCGCCCTTTGGATATGCTGGGGCGACCATGCTGTTGCGCACATTACTCGTTGCTCTGGTTGCGTCCTTCGCCAGTCTGCATGCTCAAGCCAAGCCAGATCTGGGCGAGTCTCTGCGGGTGATGGTGACCGGCCGCATAGGCCTCCAGCAGGCATTGTCAGCACAAGGTGTGAGCGGGGATCACGTCGTCTTGCATCGGTCGCGTGGCTGGGAGAACGCCAAGATCACTGTTGGCAGGAGCGAGCTGCGGGAACTTCGCGCAAAGCTCCCGCCCGGCACGTTGATCATGATATTGGAGCAGTCGCAGCCATTTATGAAGATCGTGGCGGCGGCAAGCGCAGCGGCTGCAATGACCGGTCTCGTTGGGTATGACCCCGGCTACCACACCCGCGCGGAAGTTGTCGCCGATCTACAAACGCTCGAGCAGAGCTACCCTAGCCTCTGCAAGGTCTACGATCTGCAATCGCGCTACGGCGCCCCGCTGACCCATGATGGCTTCAAGATCTACGCGTTGCGCATTTCGAACGCGCCGGATCAAGAACAGGATAAGCCCAATCTGGTGGTCTCATCCAACACGCACTCAGGTGAGTTAGCGACCATCGAAGTGCCACTTTACACGGCAGCCAAACTGCTGTCCGGCTATGGCGTTGATCCGGTGATGACGCAGCTCGTCGATGACAACCAGATCTGGATCGTGCCCAATCTCAATCCTGACGGGTTGGAATACGTGTGGAACAACAACAACCTGTGGCGCAAGAACCGTCGTGACAACGGCGATGGTTCGTTTGGCGTCGACATGAACCGCAACTACCCGTTCTTCTGGAGCCAGTGTGGCAGTAGCTCGTCGACGACGAGCAGCACCTACCATGGCCCAGGACCTGCTTCCGAACCCGAGGTTCAGGCGTTGCTGATGTTCGCGGAGGCTGAAGGATTCGAACGGCTGCTTGACGTGCATTGCGCGGGGCCGGACGTGCGCCATCCGTACAACCAAGTCGTCGAACCTTTGATACCCAGCATGGTGCGCGCAGCGATGGACCCTATTCACCACAACATCGCGAACGCCATGGGCTATCCGGCGGTCGGCACTTGTTGCTGTGGCACGCTGATGGAGTGGCACTTCTCGACGAAGGGGACGATGAGTTTTCTGGTCGAGTTTGCAGTGTGCACGGGGCCCTTCACGCAGACGTCCACAGAGCTAGACATCGCTTGGCCCGGTGTGCTCGAATACATGCTTGCGCCAGTGCCACTCACGGGGCACGTGACTTCTAGCAATGGTGGGGTGCCTTTGCAGGCTTCGATCACAGTG